>CANDKY010000041.1 GCA_947385425.1 uncultured Lachnospiraceae bacterium
TTATCTGACTGGTGCACTTGTTGTGGAAATTGAAAGGGCGTCTGAACTGTTACGATCTATTTAAGGGCTATTTGAATTTTATTTTTTAGTGCTTGTATTCTGAGGAAAGAAATGGTATAATAAATTTCGATATTTGATCATTTCTCCCCAAGTGATCGGTGTCATACAGGGCGTTGGAGGATTTATCCTCCGGCGTCCTGTTTTTTGGGGGGCGTGTTTGAAAAATGTTTTCCGACGGATGATGGGAATGCTTTCCGAACGGAGATAAGAGAGCGATCGTTAAAAAACGGCAATCCCGCTATTTATACGGATTGCCGTTTTTTCTGTGCATCCCCATGCAGAGGAAGTGTGCCGTTAAGCTGAGCATGGGACTGTGCAGCAGGGTAGGGAATGGGGGCATTCCCTGCCTGGTTTCATGTAATTATAATCTTTTCAGCAATTCTTCCCTCTGCGCTTCATATCCCGGTTTGCCGAGGAGGGCGAACATATTTTTCTTATAGCTTTCCACGCCCGGCTGGTTAAAAGGGTTTACGCCCAGGAGATATCCGCTCACACCGCAGGCAAACTCAAAGAAGTAGAACAATTCGCCGAGATAGAATTCATTCACTTCCGGGACATGAACCATGAAGTTGGGCACGTTGCCGTCAGTATGTGCCAGGATAGTCCCGTTCATTGCGCTCTTATTTACAAAATCAACGCTTTTGCCTGCCAGATAGTTCAGGCCGTCAAGATCTACCGGCTCTGTCTCGAGCAAAACTTCTTCCCTGCTTGTCTCAATGTCAATCACTGTTTCAAACATAATTCTCGCGCCGTCCTGTATAAACTGCCCCATGGAATGCAGATCCGTGGTCAGGTCAACGCTTGCCGGGAAAATGCCTTTCTGATCTTTGCCCTCGCTCTCACCATAGAGCTGTTTCCACCACTCCGATACATAGTGCACGCTTGGTTCATAGTTTGCAAGGATCTCTACGGATTTTCCTTTTCTGAGCAGGATATTGCGCAGTGCGGCATATTTCACCGCATCATTTTCTTCAAAAGAAGCTTCCAGTGCGCGTTTCCTTCCGCTCTGTGCGCCTTCCATCAATTTGTCAATATCTGCGCCGCTTACTGCGATAGGAAGCAGGCCGACGGCAGTAAGTACGGAAAAACGTCCGCCGACGTCATCGGGAACAACAAAAGTTTCATATCCTTCTTCCGTTGCCAGATTCTTTAGAGAGCCTTTTGCACGGTCCGTAGTGGCATAAATTCTCTTCGCCGCTTCTTCCTTGCCGTATTTCTCTTCCATCATCTTTTTAAATACACGGAAAGCAATGGCCGGTTCTGTGGTAGTGCCGGATTTGCTGATCATATTAATGGAGAAATCCCTTTCACCAATGACATCCTTCAGATGTTTGATATAGGTGGAACTGATAGAATTTCCTACGAAATAAATTTCCGGTGTTTTGCGGATGGACTTATCCACTGTGTTATAGAAACTGTGCCTTAAGAACTCGATGGCCGCCCTTGCTCCAAGATAAGACCCGCCGATTCCGATTACCAGAAGCACTTCGGAGTCGCCCTGGATTTTTGTGGCTGCTTTTTTTATCCTGGCAAACTCATCCTTGTCGTAATCCACTGGCAGATCAACCCAGCCGAGAAAATCATTGCCGGCTCCCGTCTTTGAAACCAATACTTCTTTTGCGTCCAGCGCAAGCTTCTTCATAATCTCCACTTCATGTTCGCTGATAAAAGAAGAAGCTTTCGAATAATCAAATGTAACCTTACTGCTCATCTGTCCCTCTCCTTTGCCCCCGGTGGAATCTGTCCGGGTTATTTCTGATTATTTTACGTTTATTTCACAAAACTATTCCCTTATATGAGACTATTTACAGTTTAGCAAAATTGTATTTTTTTTTCAAGTAAATCCTGGTAATTTTGTGCTTATTAGGAACCGAAATGAGATTTTAAACAGGCTCTTACATCTTCTGCCTTGTGTAATTGCCGCCAATCCGCTATACTATAAACAGAATGTATTAGCATAGGGAAAGGTTTGGGCGGAGGTATGGAGAGACAGATTGTAGTTACGATAGGCAGAAGCTTTGGAAGTAATGGCCGGCGGATAGGGGATAAGCTTGCAAGGGAATTGGGGATTCACTTTTATGACAGGAACCTGATTGAAAGGGCGGCAAAGGAGAGCGGGATTGACTGGAAGACGATGGGCAAGGGTGATGAGAAGCTGATCGGCAGGGTCATTAAATTCGTTCCGGGCTTAGAGTTCGTACAGGATAATCCCAATGAAAAAATATACCGGGCGCAGGAGGAGACGATACGGAGGATTGTCAAGAGCGGGGAATCCTGTGTGATTGTAGGGCGCGGAGCAGACTATGTCCTGCGGAACCGCCCGGAGGTACTGAAGGTGTATATCTATGCCCCGTTTAGCATCCGGGTGGAAACGGTGATGGAGAGGTATAATTTTTCGGAGGAAGAGGCTGAGAAGGTAGTCCGTTATATGGACAAGACGAGAAAGAATTATTATGAGTATTTTACAGATAATAACTGGGATCAGAAAGAGGGGAAGGATATGCTGATTGACAGCAGCGAGTTCGGTGTGGACGGGACCTTCGGCTTGCTGAAGGCAGCGGTGGAATGTAAAATGAAGAAAGACTGGGATGACTTATAAATCGGTAAGATTATAAATTTATATGCTCAGTAAGTGGAAAGAACAGGTATTTTGATGGATTATATAGTATTTGACCTTGAATGGAACCAGGGGAATGACGGTAAAGAGGGGGAGGTAAAGGAAATTCCCTTTGAGATTCTGGAAATCGGTGCTGTGAAAATGAATGAGGATTTAGCCATTACAGGGAAGTTCAGCCGCTTGGTTAAGCCTCAGGTTTACCATGAGATGAACCAGATTACGGAAAAACTGATACACATTGATCTGGAAGAGCTGGAAGGGGAGGAATATTTCCCTGAAGTGGCAGGGGATTTTCTGGAATGGTGCGGAAAGGACTGTATTTTCTGTACCTGGGGGCAGATGGATTTGCATGAACTGCAAAAGAATATGAAATATTATGGGATGGAACCGTTGGAAAACGGTCCCATGAAATTTTATGATGTGCAGAAACTCTTCAGCATAGGCTTTGAGGATGGGAAGGCCAGGAGGGCTTTGGAGTATGCGGTTGACTTCCTCGGTGTGGAGAAGGATATTCCCTTCCATCGGGCGTTCAGCGATGCTTATTATACGGCGAAGGTTATGGCCAGGCTGGATCGTTCGGTTTTCGGTAATTATTCTTTTGATGTATTTGTAAAGCCTAAAACCCGGAAGGACGAGATAAGGATAGTCTTCCAGGATTATGCAAAATATATTTCCAGGGAATTTGGAAGCAAGGCAGAGGCGCTTGAGGACCGGGAGGTTATGGGCGTTAAGTGTTATCTGTGCGGGCGGAACATTAAGCGCAAAATGAAGTGGTGTACACCGAATGGCAAACATTATTACTGTGCGGGTTATTGCGATGTCCATGGTTATGTGAAAGTAAAAGTACGGGTGAAAAAGTCGGAAGACGACAAGGTTTATATCGTGAAAACAACCAAATTTATATCAGAGGAAGAAATGAATAAGATGAGGGAGAAGCGGATGAAACCGAAGCTCATCTAGACAGGCCGTCAATGGGAATTGGCGGCTTATCTGCTTTTTGGGGTTGTTTCTTGTTAAGAATTTTGTAAGAAACAGGATAACAGGCTTGTAAGAAATATCGGGTATGATAGGAACATGCCTAAGCAGTAAGGGGCTGCAAAGGCATGGAGACGGACAGTTTCAGTTCCGGGAACAGAAAGGTAAGAGGCATATGAAGGAACGGGTATTGGTCGTGGATGACGACAGGGAAATCGTAAAGGCGATTGCTTTAATGTTGGAAAAGGAGGGATACGAGACTCTAAAGGCTTATGACGGGATGCAGGCATTGGAGGTGATAGCGGAGAAGCAGGTGCAGCTTATTGTGATTGATGTGATGATGCCGAAGCTGGACGGGCTGTCGGCAGTTATGAAAATCAGGGAGAAGAAAAATATACCGATTATCGTACTGAGCGCGAAAAGTGAGGACACGGATAAGGTGTTGGGGCTGTCCATGGGGGCAGATGATTATGTGGCGAAGCCGTACAATCCGGCCGAACTGATGGCGAGGGTGAAAAGCCAGATCCGGCGGTATACAAGCCTGGGGGATATCAACGCTTCGCTTTCCGGGGCGGATATTACGAACGGAAGGCTCAGGTACAACAGGGAGGAACGGGTTTTGTATGCGGACGGGGAGGCGGTGAAGCTGACTGCAACGGAAACCCGTATCGTGGAGCTGCTGATGTGCAACCTGGGCAGGATATTCCCGGCGGAGGAGATATACAGGCGGGTATGGAATGAGGAAGCTTATGCGGCGGAAAATACAGTGATGGTCCATATAAGGAGGATTCGGGAAAAGATTGAATGGAATCCGAAGGAACCGGAATATTTAAAGGTGGTGTGGGGTATTGGATATAAAATTGAAAAAAAGTAAAATGGCGGCAGGTGTTGTTTCCTGGTTTGCGGGAATTGTTATTCTGTCCGTAAATATTTTGGGGATGCTGGCGGAAATGGGGTGTTATGGGAACTACCCGGAGCATGTAAAGGAAGTGATGTTTGGCGATTATCAGGATACGGAGGAATTCCGTGATTATGTGCTGATACATATGAGCAATTTCCTGTCTATGTCTGTTGCGGAGGATTCCACGGAGGATCAGGGAACCGCATATTGGGATATGGAAGATTGGGGGGTGCAGGAGGATGGGGCGGAGCCATGGGAGGATTGGGAACAGGAAATGGGGATTGCGGAGGAAGCGACCGGCACGATGCCGGAAGCGGACTACAGTACGGATAACTATCCCTCGGTGTCTTCAGGCCGGACGTATTATTACTCGGATTATTTTACTGACATATACGGCGACAGATATGACGTTGTTTACAGGGACTGGGGGATGAGTAAGGAGGCTGCGGAGGAGATTCATGACAGGCTCCGGTATGATACGAATATCCTTTACCGGGTGGAAAATAAGGGGCAGGTACTGTATAGCAATTATGAACATTTAGGAGAGGCAAATGAGGATACACAGGATTACTATAGCGCGGATATAGACAGCGGGGTTGATGGGGAGGCTTTCCGCTTTGTGGTTCCGGAAGGATATAATTATATTTTATATTATGACGGGGAAAAAATGAGGGTCTGGAAAAACGGCAGTGAAATAAGGCTGGACCAGGCGGAGTACCGTATGGAAAATGACTGGTATATCCCGGGGTATGGGAATACGCCGGCAGATGATTTTTACAGGGATTCGCGGGTTTATATGGTGGTGGCGCATACACCCGGTATCATTGTAAAGCGGAATTTTGACGGGAATGGGAATACTTATTACAGCAACCAGCTTTACAATATCCGTATGCGGTATGCGGATGTGAGAGCTTACTACCGTAGCTGGTTATGGAGTACGTTTTTTGCTTTGGCGCTTATCGCTGCGGGTGTGCGGCTGCGTGTGTACAGGAAAGAAGCATACCGTATCATCGCCGGGGTAACAGGACGGATTTGGTTTGAAATAAAGCTTATTCCGGTGGCAGGCGTGCTGCTTTTGGGGTTAAAGGGGATGGTATCCTTCCTGCAGTTTTTGGGTTGGCGTGAGGCGGATTCTTTTTATGAGATTTATTACGGGACGTTTCAGGAGGTTTTTTACGGGATACGCGGCCTGCTTGGCAGCGGAAGTGTCAGGCTTGTTTTGCTGATGGCAATGGCGGCAGGCTGTGCCGGGGTGCTGTGGCTTTTTTTCAATGATATCCGGTATAATAGGAGGGCGTGGGAAAAAAGCGTGGCCAGGGAGGCCGCAGGGTTATTCCGGACTTCCATGTTTAAGCTTTCGCTCAGTAAACGGATTGTATGGTATAGCCTGGGAGTGTTTCTGCAGGGGATTATGTATGTATTTATTTTTGCTATGGCATTTATGGAAATCAGGGGAGGGACGGAAGGGTGGCTGCTTTTTGTTATTCTTTCAGCCGGCATTCTTTTTATCCAGTTTTTAGGTGTAAGAGCCATACGGAGAATGGCGGCGGATATGGACAGCCTTGCCGGGCAGATAGCGGCAGTTCACCGGGGAGATCTGCAGGAAAGCCCGCGAGTGTCTGAGGGGAGCGGGCTGGCTGAGGCCATGGAGGAGCTGAATGACATCAGGGACGGGATGGACAGGGCAGTCCGGGAGCAGATGAAAAGCGAGCGTATGAAGGTGGAGTTGATTGCCAATGTATCCCATGACATTAAGACGCCCCTGACATCTATTATCAGTTATGTGGAATTGCTAAAGCAGGAAGACGGGATGCCGGAGCATGTGAAGGAGTATGTTTCCATCCTGGAAAGTAAGTCCCAGAGACTGAAAGCCATGGTCCGGGATGTGTTTGAAGTCAGCAAGGCGGCATCGGGGGAATTGCCGGTGCATATGGAGAACCTGGATCTTGGCAAGCTGATCCGGCAGACGGTTGCGGATATGCAGGAAGAGATTGAACGCAGCCAGGTCGGTGTGAGATGCGACATGCCTGAGGGTGCGGTGATGATACATGCGGATGGCGACAGGCTTTACCGGGTTTTCCAGAACCTGATACAGAATGCTTTGAAATATTCCCTGGAAGGTTCCCGGATCTATATCCATCTGCAGGTGAAAGAAGGGGAAGCGGTTGCCGATGTAAAGAATACGTTTAAGGAGGAACTGCCGCCGGATATGGATTTTACGGAGCGTTTTATCCGCGGGGATAAGAGCCGGACGGACGGGGGCAGCGGTTTGGGGCTGTCCATTGCCCAGAGTTTCACGGAAGCCTGCGGGGGAAGCTTCCGTGTGGAGACGATTGCAGATCTGTTTGTGGTTACTGTTGCGTTCCAGTGCCAGTGACTTAGAGCCTGTTTAAAATCCCTTATTTGGACGGGGTTTTTCGAAACGGGGGATGACATATTTCGGCAGCGGCAGCCATCAGTCAAGCGGTTTGATTTCCGGATAGTATTCGAAAACCGCTTGGCCGATGATGGATTCCTTTTCGACAAATTTATTATTCCAGAATCGGGAGTCCCAGGAGTGGTTGCGGTTATCGCCCATCATAAAATAGCAGCCGGCCGGTATGGTGTAGGGGCCGAAGTCCTGTTGGATGGCTTCTTTTATGTAGGGTTCGTCCAATGGGGTTCCATCGATATATACGATACCGTCCCTGCCCTCTATGGTTTCCCCGGGGAGGGCGATGATTCTTTTTAAATAAGGGATGGAGCCCGGCGCTTCGTCCGGGCACTGGAAAGTAACGATATCGCCCCGTTCCGGTGTGCCTGTAAGGTAGGCGAGCCGGTTGATGATAATCCGGCTGTCCGTCATAACGGTGTTTTCCATGGAGCCGGTGGGCACCTGGGCATTGGCAATCAGTTTGTCATTTACTATATAAACGAATAGCATGGTAAATAACATGATTTTTGAGTATTCGAGGATTTCCATTAAAATTTTCTTTTTATTCATGGTTTTCTTTTTCATAATTGTTCATAATCTCCGTAGTTATGCGGGATGAAATATTACTTGTCTTTTTCTCCGATAGCGCTGTTCAAAAATTATTTTTTAACAGTTTCTAAGAAAGCTAATGAAATTTCATCATTTGTTATGGAACCTGATTTATGTTGCCCGGTGTAACGTGCCCTGTCAAATCCGCGGATTAATATATCATTGCCAGCAGAATGTACGAAATCGCAGCACGATATAAAATCATCACCCAATAATGCCAATTTTCGATTTGTATCAAAAGTGAGATAATAGAAAAATTCTTTAAACTCGGTTTCATCAACCAACACATTTCTGGATTTGCACAGGTAGCCTGCCATATCGGTACCGGATGCGGATTTAAAAACTGTTTTGATATGAGTTTTAAATTTATTCTCAAATGTAATTTTTATTCTGTTTTTGTCTATATTCTCCAATTCAATATCATCTAACAGTGCTTCTATTGATATAATTGTATGCACTGCGCCAGTATCAAATTTAAACATTATTAAGTCATTATTTTCGCTATTTAGTAAATTTGATATGGTTAATCTGTAGGATGATTTTCTGTAATCTACGCTAATCAATGCTGTTTACCTCCGCGGCGTCTATCCCTCTGAGTATTACATATCCTTCCTGTTTATATTGAGTGTTATATATTTCGCGAAGTTTTTTGTTAAATTCTTTTGCTGTAGCAAAAGCTATTACATCCACCATTTTTTTTGGCAGATTACCTTTTCGGATAATGCTGTTACAATCTAAATGCTCATAAGTAAAATCAACATAATGGACTGTATATGGAATTTTATAATATGCAATTCCGTCTATGATAGTATAGGTAGGTTCTGCCATAAGTATTTGCTCCTTTTGATTAATGTTATAAAGTGATTAAATGTGGTTGCAGGAATATTCTCATAGTTGGTCATAATCTCCATAGCCTGGCGGCTGGATATTTTGCCGCTGTTTATATTTCAGTCTGGTACGTCTGTTATAATTTGCTTTGTGGCGGCGCCTGCCTGCGAAACTGTAATTTTGTATGGATGACTTTACGATAAAAAAAAGTATAAGTATCCCGGCGCCTGCAAGGATGCAGAGCAGTACCGTTTTTACATTTACAAAGATAATGTTTTCTTTTTCTTCTTCTTTTTCCGCTGGTTCCGGGGCGGCGACAGGCTCTGCCGGGCTGTCGAAATCGTAGGAGGATATGTTGGCGGCCATATCAATGGAAGCGCTTCCGACATATACGCCGTTGTAACTGTAGTCAATAGTGGCAAGCTGGTTTTCGTTTTCCTCGTCATAGGAAATGGTGGATTCCAGATCCTCAAAGGAGGCGGTTTTCGGCAGGATGAGATAACTGTTCCTGTTCAGGGACAGAAGCGGTTTGGAGTTGCCGAAGATACTGTTTTCCGTCTGGAAAAAATCAGCATTGTCAATATTGTATTTTGTTTCATTTTCGGCTACATTGACGACTTCGAAGTTGCTGAAACCGTAGTTAAACAAGTCCATGGTATCCGTGAACTGATTCGGGGATTCTTCCTTCATAACCACGCAGATTAACTTCATGCCGTCTTGTTCCGCGCAGGTTACCAGTGTCTGGCGCGCCATGTCAGTGTAGCCGGTTTTGCCGCCGACGATTCCGTCATAAGAGTATTCGCCTGTTACAAGCCTGTGGTGCGTGCGCAGGATGAAATCGTCAGGCTGGGTTTCCGTAGGTTCAAAATGGCGGGTAGGGGTATTTGATATTTTGGCCAGCAGTTCATTTTGGAAAAAAGAGCGTGCGATCATGGCAAGGTCATAAGCGGAGGTATAGTGGTTGTCGTCATGCAGCCCGTTGGGATTGGCAAAATGGGAATCCACACATCCCAGCTCCTGCGCTTTCCGGTTCATCATGTCTGCAAAACCTTCGATGCTGCCGCCGATATGTTCTGCTACGGCGTTTGCCGTCTCGTTGGCGGAGCCGACAAGGATGCCATACAGGGCTTCTTCCATAGTGAGCGCCTGCCCCATATCCATTCCCATGTTGGAGCTTCCGCGGGGAATGGAAAATACGGCGTTTTCGGAAAAAGTAACCGTTTCGTCCAGGGAAGAGGTTTCCGCGGCAATCAGGCAGGTAAGGATTTTGGTGGTACTGGCCGGGTAGAGCTGTTCATGGATATTTTTACTGTATAGGATAATACCGGTGTTGGCTTCCATGACAATAGCCGATTCCGCGCCTATGGCAGGGCCTTTGGGCCAGTTCTCAATTTCATTGGACTGGACAGGGAGCGATTTCCTGGCTTCCATTGCTTCGTTCCGTTCATCCAGTGTAGCAGCATGTACATTCACGGTACAGTCCGGAAGCGTGCAGGAAAGGAAGCACAGGGAAAGGGCAAGGGCTTTCATCCTGTTTATATGTCCGGTAAATTTCAATCTGGTTTTCTTATTCACTTTATTATTAACTGGCAAAAAATTCATTACAAACTCCTATCTGTTCCGGCTTAGATTTTCTTCTCACAATACTATACACTATTTTTTGTGAAAACCAAACTAATTTCATAAAAATTTAATGGAAAATTTTTGCTATTTATCGCATAATCAGATCTTTTATTTTTGGGTTAAAAGGTGTAAAATAAGGCACGGAGAAAAGGAGCAGTGAAATGCGTTTGAGAAATATAACGGGTGCGAGAGATATTATCGGCGGAAGTGAATTTGTGATCCATGAGCCGGAAAAACAAAAAGGGAATTGGGCGGCGGTTTTTGGGAATAATAATCCTGTACACATAGAAGTAGGTATGGGAAAAGGCCGTTTTATTATGGATATGGCAAAGGCGCATCCTGATATAAATTATGTAGGGATAGAAAAGTATTCCAGTGTTTTGCTGCGGGCAGTGCAGAAGATGGAGCAGGAGCCGTTTCCCAATGTACGTTTTGTCAGGATGGAGGCGGAGGCGATTGCAGAGGTATTCGGCTTTGAAGAAGCCGGGCGGATATATCTTAATTTTTCCGATCCATGGCCGAAGGACAGGCATGCCAAACGGCGGCTGATGTCAAAAGAATTCCTGGCACGGTATGACAGGATTCTGGAAAGGGATGGAAGCCTGGAATTTAAAACGGATAATAAAGATTTGTTTATGTTTGCCCTCGCAGAGCTGGAGCCGGCGGGATGGCGGGCCGAAGCGGTTTCCTATGATCTGCATCACGACAGGGAGATGATGCGGGGGAATATTATGACCGAGTATGAAGAGCGTTTTTCTTCCATGGGAAATGTTATTTATAAGTATGTAGCCCAAAGACAGAAGAAGTAGTAGTAGCGACAAATAAAAAATAGAAGAAAGAGAGGAAAAAGAGGATGGAATTTAAGTTTACAACGGAAAATTTTCAGGCAGAAGTATTGGAAGCGGACAAACCGGTATTGGTAGATTTTTATGCAGACTGGTGCGGCCCATGTAAGATGATGGCTCCCGTTGTGGCAGAGATGGCTGGCCGTTATGAGGGGAAGGTAAAGGTTGGGAAGTGCAATATTGATGAGAATATGGATATTGCGCAGAAATACCGTGTGATGAATATTCCTACTTTTATGATATTTAAAGGCGGGCAGGCAGTGGATACGCTTGTGGGGGCGGTGCCGAAAGCCGAACTGGAGCGCAAACTGCAGGGAATAACCGAATAGGAAACAATACGGACACTCGCGCTGCGGGTGTTTGTTTCGGTTTTGCGGAGGGGCGGAAACAGGAAAGGATAGGGAGGTGCAGGAAAATGTACATATTTTTTTTCCTGGTTTGGTTGATTTTTAACGGGGCGGTAACTACCGAAATAATACTTTTCGGGCTTGCGGTTTCTGCTGCCATGTATATATTTATCTGTAAATTTATGAATTTCAGTGTCCGGAGGGATATAGCTTATATGAGGCGCCTTCCGCGCATTCTGCAATATATCTGTGTGCTGGTCTGGGAAATTGTAAAGGCGAATTTTGCAGTAATAAAACTGATAACCAGTTCCCGCTATGAGTTGGAACCGGTGCTTGTCCGGTTCAGGATCGATTTGAAGACAAAACAGGCCAGGGTAGTGCTGGCAAACTCGATTACCCTTACTCCGGGGACAATAACGGTTTCGCTGGAGGAGGATGAGTATGTAGTGCACTGCCTGGATAAAGAACTGGCGGTAGGGATGAACCATTCCAGGTTTGTGGAACTGCTGGAAAAGTTGGAAAGGATGTAGAGGATATGGTGGTAACAGGTGAGCTGACAGCATTAGAGATGGCATACCGGACTGTCTATGTAGGGGCGCTGATTTTTCTGGCGCTTATGATAGCGCTGTGCCTCGTGCGGGCGGTAAGGGGGCCGAGTGTTGCGGACAGGATCGTGGCGGTCAATATGATGGGGACTATGGTAATGGTTATCATTGCCATCCTGGCGCTGTTGTTAAAGGAAGGGTATCTGGTAGACATCTGCCTTATTTATGCCATGATAAGTTTTTTAGCCGTAATTGTATTGACCAAAGTGTACATGGGTGTATATAAAGAGAACGAAAATGCAAAGGAGGGGCAGGGGAATGGGGGCGATTGAATGGATACGCTTTATCGTGGGCGCCGTGGTGCTTTTGTGCGGGCTTTTCATCTTTGTAGTTGAAATATTCGGCATTTTCCATCTGCGTTATGTGCTGAACCGGATGCATGCCGCAGCCATGGGTGATACACTGGGAATCAGTATTTCGCTTGTCGGGCTGATGATTTTTTCCGGGCTTAACTTTACAACGCTGAAGATGGCCCTGATTATCGTATTTTTATGGCTTGCCTCCCCGGTATCCTCCCACCTGATTGCCAGGCTGGAAGTAACCACCAACAAGAAACTGGGGGAATTCTGCGAGGATGGTATGGTACTGACACATAACGGCGAACTGACGAAGGCAGAGCAGAGGGAGTGAGGCATTGTCCGTGTCATTGCGGAACTGGAAACAGCAATGACAGAATCAATGCCCGGAAGGATTTCAGGACGCAGGAGCGGCCGGAAATACTTCCATATGAGGGGCATTGATACTGTCATTGCGGAATTGGAAACAGCAATGGCAGAATCAATGCCCGGAAGGATTTCAGGACGCAAGTGCGGCCGGAAATACTTCCATATGAGGGGCATTGATACTGTCATTGCGGAACTGGAATAGGAGGAAAAATGCAGGTATTTCAATATATTTTGCTTGGTTTTTTAGTGGTATGTGCGATTTCAGTAAGTTTTTCCAGAAAGCTGCTGAATTCCATCATGATATTTATGTCATACAGCCTTGTTATGTCGATCATATGGATCTGTCTGGAGTCGCCGGATCTGGCTATCACGGAAGCGGCTGTAGGGGCAGGGGTTACGAGCGTGCTTTTCTTTGTTACGCTTAAGAAAATAAATGCAATGGAAGGCATTGGGGAACCGGCAGGCCCGGAAAAAGAAAAACGGGAGGCAAAGGAGGGAGCGGAGGGCAATGAGTAAGCTGAAATCGGAGCAGGAGTATGAGAAAACTGCGGCTTTCCATTTTTTCCGGTGGTTATCCGGGAGCAAAGATCCTTATCTTGACAATGTGGAGATGAAACCGCAGGAGGAATATAAGGAAGAGGAAGCGACCATCCAGGAGCGGATGCGGGAACAGCAGATGATACGCGACAAGGTCTATGATACGGAGAAAAACAAGAGACTGTTGTTCTTTCGGTATTTTTACCGGATTATGGCGGTGGTGTTCTGCGTGGTGCTTGGCGGGCTGCTTCTTGTGACCGTTTCGTACTTGCCGCCCACAGGGCGCGCGTCAAAACCGGATAATAATGAAGTCGCTGCCAGATATATCGAAAACGGTATGCAGGAAACGGGCGCAGTGAATGTAGTTACGGGTATGATACTGACTTACCGTGCTTTTGATACGTTTGGCGAGACAAATGTACTTTTTATCGCGACCTGCTGTGTTATGATTATGCTGATGGCGGAGGATGAGGAGTTAAAGAAACAGGAACTGCTCAATGACCGGCGTTATGAGCCGAAAAATGACGCGATTTTGCAGGGGGTGGCTGCGGTGCTCGTCCCGGTTATCTTTATCTTTGGTATATATATCGTTTTAAACGGGCATTTATCGCCCGGGGGAGGCTTTTCCGGCGGGGCGGCAATGGGCGCCGGGATGATTCTGTATGTCAGTGCTTTCGGGTTTAAAAAGACGCAGCGTTTTTTTAATGAGGAAGTTTATAAGATCGCCAAGGTCTCCGCTTTATGTGTCTACGGGCTGGTCGGGATATATTATTATGTGACAGGGGCAAATGGGCTGGATAACCATATCCCTCTTGGAATCCCGGGGCATATTATCAGCGCCGGCATTATTTTTCCTATTAATATTTGTGTCGGGATAGAAGTGGCATGTACAATGTATGCTTTTTATGCGTTGTTCCGGAGAGGCGGGCTGTAGATTATAACGGCATAACAGGAAATTGCCCGTGAGTGTCAGGCGGGGACAAGGGATAAAAAGTCCTGCACGGTTTCCGGGTGTGTAAAATCCCGCAGGATCTGCGAAAGGAGATGGTTTTGGATGGGAAATAACTTGTTTGCCAATTACGGGGAAGCGGTGGCGATTCTTCTTTTTGTGATTGGCTTCGGCAATCTGCTGCTGCAGAGCAATTTAATTAAGAAGATTATCGGATTGAATATTATGGATACGGCAGTGTATTTGTTCCTGGCAGAAAAGGGATATATCAGCGGAAGGGTGGCTCCCATTGTGACCGATGGGGTGCAGAGTGTAGAGACTTATATTAATCCGGTGCCGAGCGGCCTGGTTTTGACCGGGATCGTAGTGTCTGTGTCTGTTTCGGCGCTTATGCTGTCGCTTACCATACGTCTGTATCAAAGATACCACACGCTGGATCTGGATGAAATATCCCTGCGGCTGAACAAGGAGGGGTTGTAAAATATGGCGGGACAAATGGAGTTTGTGCAGAACTTTCCGTGTTTTTCAATTATGCTCTGTATGTTTGCGGGGATTATCAGTTCGGCGTTAAAGGGGAAAGCCGCAAAATGGATAAATACGGCAGTACTGTGCGCCAATATTCTGATGTCGGCGGCAGTTCTTCTGTTTGCAGTAGACAAAGGGGGATATTATGTCTATGTGATGGGGCAGTTTCCGGCGCCGTGGGGCAATGAACTCAGGGTAGGCGTACTTGAGGCCGGCATGGCATTGTTTTTCTGTGTGATTATGCTTTTGTCCCTGATGGGCGGCAGGCATAAGCTGATTCAGGAAGTGAAGGAGGGAAAGCACGGTCTGTATTACATACTGACGGATCTGATGCTGAGTTCCCTGCTGGCGCTTATATATACCAACGACTTGTTTACGGCATATGTATTTGTGGAAATCAATACCATTTCCGCCTGCGGGCTCATTATGATAAGGCAGAACGGGCGCACGATAGAGGCGGCTGTCCGGTATATGATTATGAGCCTGCTGGGTTCCGGATTGTTTTTGATGGGGCTGTGTATGCTGTATGATTTGACCGGGCATCTGCTTATGTCCAATATTGAGGGAAAAGTGCGGGAGATTTATCTTGCGGGGACAGGCAGCAGTTACCATATTCCGCTGTTGATTACGATTGCCGTTATATCAGTGGGCCTTGCCATTAAGAGTGCATTATTTCCTTTCCACGCATGGCTGCCGGATGCTTATGGATATTCTACCGTCTCATCGGCGGCGATCCTGTCCAGTCTTGTGTCGAAAGGGTATATCTTCCTGTTATTTAAGATTATTTACCGTGTCATAGGTTTTGAGGTGTTCCATGACAGTAAGATCGTGAATATCCTTTTTATTTTCAGCCTGATGGGGATGATATTCGGTTCTTTAAGTGCAATCAAGGAGAATGATGTGCGCCGGATGATTGCCTTTTCCTCCATTGCCCAGATTGGTTATATTTATATGGGCATCGGTATGGGGACCCAGGCGGGGATGGTGGCTGCTGTGTTCCACGTGCTGTCCCATGCGGCTACGAAGTCTTTGCTGTTTATTGCGGCGATCGGCCTGACGGATGTATCGGGAGGCAGCAGGAAGCTAACGGAACTGACGGGTTCGGGCTATCGGAATAAGATAGCAGGTGTGGCATTTATGGTTGGTTCGCTCTCTATGGTGGGTGTCCCTTTGTTTTCAGGCTTTATCAGTAAGCTGCTGTTTTCCCAGGCTGCAGTCCAGAATGAGGGGAAGATGCTTCCCACATTGATTGTCCTGGGTATCAGTACTATTCTGAATGCTATTTATTTTATGAAGACGGTGATACGTATTTATACGCCGGTGGGGGAGACGGAGTATTTTGGGGTGACATGGCGGGAGAATAAAGGGTATGCGGCGGCATTGGTTTGTTTTATGGCGCTGAATGTTATGCTTGGTGTTTTTTCGCAGCCTATCGTGGATTTGATTGGGGTGGGGCTGGATTCTTTCTCAGCGTGAAAAGAAGTTCTAAGACGGCAAAGGACGCCGCCTAAGAACTTCTAGGATTTGCATGCAGAATGCATGGCAAATCCATTTCACGCGGAAGAATGCCCTGGAAAGCGGGCATTCTTCCAGGGTGTTGGTCTACGGGATGTGTGGCAGGATGTGTTTCATGCGGGATGTGTGGCAGAGGTGCTTTTTCCGGGATTTTTGTTATGGAGGAATGAGAGGTATAGGTATGGTAGTTATTATGCTGTTTCCGATTTTATTTCCGCTCATTGCCGGTTTTTTTCTGTTGGTAATGAAGGAACCGAAAAACAGAAATGTGTTGGTTGGCATTGCCGGGGCTGCTTTGGGGATTGCGGGGGGTTCGGCAGTGTATGCTTTGTGCCGGGTGAGGGGGCAGGATGCGATTTTGTTTTCGCTGTCTAAAGCTTTGCCGGTATATTTGAAACCGGATTCGCTTGGGATTTTGTTTGCGGCGGTAGTGACGGTGGTCTGGGTGCTCGCCGGTTTTTATTCTTTTTCTTATATGGCCCCGGGGCAGGGGGAGAGGAAAGAGGGGGAAAAGCGGTTTTACGGATTTTATCTGATGGTATTCGGAGTGTTGGTCGGGCTGTGTTTTTCAGGGAATCTGATTACTTTTTATATATTTTATGAGTGGATGACTTTGCTGTCGCTGCCTCTTGTCCTGCATACGAGGAGCAGGGAGGCTGTGATGGCCGGGCTGAAGTATCTGTTCTATTCTTTCTGCGGGGCATATATGGCTTTGCTTGGGCTGTATTTCCTGTACCGGTATGGCAGGACGCTTACTTTTACGGCGGGAGGTGTGCTGGACGAGACGCTGGTGGCGGGGAGAGAAGGGCTTTTGCTTGTTTTGGCTTTGTTTATGCTGCTGGGTTTCGGTGTGAAGGCGGGGATGTTTCCGCTGCATGCGTGGCTGCCTGCAGCCCATCCGGTAGCGCCTGCCCCGGCCAGTGCGGTATTGTCGGCGATTATTGTAAAGGCCGGTGTCCTTGGCACGGTACGGGTGGTTTATTATATGTTCGGCGCTGATTTCCTGCGCGGTACGTGGGTACAGACGGTATGGATGGTTCTTGCGCTTGTGACGGTGTTTATGGGATCCATGCTGGCATACAGGGAGAATGTATTGAAAAAGAGGCTGGCATATTCTACCGTAAGCCAGGTGTCTTATATTTTGTTCGGGCTGTCGCTGCTGCAGCCGGAGGCGGCGGAGGGCGCGCTTCTCCATGTAGTGTTCCATGCTTTTATTAAATGCGGGCTGTTCCTTGCAGCCGGTGTTATGATCCATAAGACCGGAAAGACGAGGGTGGATGAACTGCGCGGTATCGGAAAGGAAATGCCGGTGACGGTATGGTGCTATACGTTTGCTTCCCTGGCATTAATCGGGATACCTCCGGCGAGCGGGTTTATCAGTAAATGGTATCTGGCGCAGGGGGCGTTGCGTTCCGGCATCCCGGTATTTTCCTGGCTGGGGCCGGTGGTTTTGCTGGTCAGCGCCTTGCTGACGGCGGGATATTTGCTGCCTGTCACGATGAGAGGTTTTTTCCCCGGTACAGGTTATTTAAAGCCGGAGCAGGAGGAAGGCAGGAGGGCTGTTTTCTTTTCCGTGAAGAAGGAAGCCTCGCCTCTTATGCTGGTGCCTTTGATGGTTTTGGCGGTATTGGCTGTTGCGCTGGGGATTTTCCCCAATCCTTTGACGGCCTGTATTGCTGAAATTGTGGCAGGGATTGTGTAGGGAGGGCAGGGTATGAGTGAAGTTATGTTATTAACAGTTATTTTATTGCCGGTTATAACGGGTGTGCTGACGCTCGCGCTTCCTTTTAAAAAGAGATGGCATATGGAGGTTTTCCTGGAAACCTTTACGGTGTTCAATACTTTGCTGGTTTGGTCGTTGCTTGCAAACAGGCCGGAGGAAAGCTTTGTGCTGGCGAATTTCACCGGGAACCTTACTATTGCGTTTAAAGTGGACGGGATGGCGATAGTGTTTGCCGGGCTGGTTTCCTTCCTGTGGCCTTTTGCTACGTTGTATGCTTTCGAGTATATGACGAAGGAAGAACATGAAAAAGTATTTTTTATGTTTTATACCATTACTTACGGCGTGACGCTGGGGATTGCGTTGGCAGGGAATTTGCTGACAATGTACTTTTTCTATGAGCTTCTCACGCTGGTGACAGTGCCTTTGGTGATGCATACACTTACGAGGGAGGCAATATTGGCGAGTCGTAAGTATCTGTATTATTCATTGGGCGGGGCGGCGTTTGCTTTTATTGGGCTGATTTTTGTCATTGTTTACGGGTATACAACGGATTTTGTGCCCGGAGGTGTGCTGGATGCGGCAAAGGTCGGCGAGCGGACGAATATCCTGCTGTTGATTTATGTAATTGCATTTATGGGTTTTGGTGTAAAAGCAGCGGTCTGCCCGTTTAATTCCTGGCTGCCCCAGGCCGGGGTGGCGCCAACCCCGGTGACGGCGCTGTTGCATGCGGTGGCAGTGGTGAAAGCGGGTGCTTTTGCTATATTGCGGCTTACTTATTACAGCTTCGGTGCAGAGTTCCTGAAAGGGACGTGGGCGCAGTATGCGGTAATGGCAGTGGCGATGTTTACGATTGTGTACGGATGCAGCCGCGCGGTAAAGGAAACCCATATAAAAAGGCGGCTGGCATATTCTACCATAAGTAATCTGTCCTATATCCTTTTCGGCGCAGTGCTGATGACGCCCCTTGGGATGGCCGGGGCGCTCTGCCATATGGTTTTCCATGCATTTATGAAGATTTGCTCTTTTTTCTGCGCAGGCGCGGTTATGCATCAGACGGGAAAGTCTTATGTCCATGAGCTGGACGGCATGGGGAGAAAAATGCCATGGGTGTTCGGGATATTTACTGTGTCGGCGCTGGCCCTGATGGGTGTACCTGGTCTGGCCGGTTTTATCAGTAAATGGAATCTGGCGTATGCGGCAGTGGAGAGTGATAATGTACTGGCTTATTTCGGTATCGGATGTTTGCTGGTGTCCGCTTTGCTGACAGCGATTTATATGCTGACGATAGTGGTAAGGGCGTTTTTCCCGCCGGAAGGCTTTGAGGGCAGGAAGCTGGAGGGCGTGAAGGATCCGAACTGGAAAATGCTTGTACCGCTTATGGTGTTTGCGGTGATGATAGTGACGCTGGGGTTGTTTTCGGCGCCTGCCGTGAGGTTTTTCGGCGAGGTGGCGGGCGGAGTATATTAAGGATCCTAAGTGGCGGAGAGACGGCACGCTCCAGTGCTTCATCCGGCCGGGAATTAGAGTGGTTTCGCAGCAATGGTACGGAACAGACAGAACAGAGGTTTGATTTCTGGCAGGGTGCGGACGTAAGGTAATGGCAGTGATTCAGGGGATTGGGCATTAGGTTTTTGGTTGGACGGGATTGTTTGGTATGGGAGGTTGCCGGATGGAAGGAAGTTTTATGTTGGCTTTCCTGGTTTTTTTCCCGATGGTTGGAGCAGGGATTTCTTATCTGATTGGGAGAAGGAGTAAGGATGCCAGGGATTATGCGGTAAATGTAGTGGCGGCTGTGGAGTTTGCGGCTATGTTGTATGCAGCCGGGGCGTATTTCCGGGCGGAAGGCTGGACAGCGGCAGAACAAGCCGGTATGAAAGAGGCTGCCGGATATGTGGTTTATGGGAATATACCGGAGGTCTGCGGTATGGGGCTGCATTTCGTCCTGGATGGGTTCCGGGTGCTGTATGGGCTGATTGCGGCGTTTATGTGGCTGTTGTCCACGGTGTTTTCCAGGGAATATTTTGCCTGTTACCGGAACAGGAACCGGTATTACCTGTTTTTGTTGGTGACATTGGGGGCGACGATGGGGGTATTCCTGTCGGCCGATTTGTACACTATGTTTATTTTCTTTGAAATTATGTCCTTTACTTCTTATGTATGGGTGGTGCATGACGAAAAGGCGGATTCCCTGCGGGCGGCGGATACGTATCTTGCGGTCGCGGTGTTTGGCGGCCTGGTGATGCTTATGGGGATATTCCTGCTGTATCATGCGGTTGGGACATTGGATATCGGAAGGCTGTATGAAAGCTGCGGGGAGATCATGGACGGTACCGGGGCAGGGGGTAAGGCAAAGCGGGGTGTGCTGTATCTGGCAGGTATCTGCATGCTGTTCGGGTTTGGGGCAAAGGCAGGGGCTTTCCCGCTGCATATATGGCTGCCCAAGGCGCATCCGGCGGCCCCTGCTCCGGCGAGCGCCCTGCTTTCCGGGATTCTGACGAAAGCGGGAATCTTTGGTATCCTTGTTTTGAGCTGTGATTTGTTCCTGCATGATGTGGAATGGGGGACATTGATTTTGCTTGTCGGTGTGCTGACAATGGTATTGGGGGCTGTGCTGGCTCTGTTCTCAGTGAACCTGAAGCGGACGCTTGCCTGTTCCTCCGTGTCCCAGATCGGATTTATCCTGGTGGGAATCGGGATGCAGGGGCTGCTGGGGGATGAGAACAGCCTGGCCGTGAGAGGATCATTGCTCCATATGGTCAATCATTCTTTATTTAAGCTTGTATTGTTTATGGCGGCGGGTGTGGTTTACATGAATATCCATAAACTGGAGCTGAATGAAATAAGGGGGTTCGGGCGGAAGAAACCTTTGCTGCATTTTATCTTCCTGATGGGAGCTATGGGGATCGGCGGGTTTCCGCTTTGGAGCGGATATGTCAGCAAGACTTTGATTCATGAAAGTATTGTGGAATATACGGAGGCGCTGCGGGCAGGGGTTTTGCAGCCGGGGATACTGGATATCGGCATGATGAAAGGGATTGAATGGGCCTTCCTGATCAGCGGCGGATGTACGGTAGCATATATGCTGAAACTGTATGTGGCACTGTTCCTGGAGAAAAACAATGACAGTGCTGTGCAGGAGGAATTTGACGCTTTGAAAGGGAAGTACATGGGCAAGGCGAGCGCCGCAGCCCTGACAGCGGGAGCGTTATTGTTTCCGGTCATGGGTATCGTCCCGGGTATAATTATGAATGACATAGCGGAGCTGGGGGAGGATTTTATGCATCCTGCAGTGGAAGAGACGATACGGTATTTCAGTTTATCCAATCTTAAGGGGGCTGTGATTTCAATTGCCATCGGCGTTATCTTTTATTTTGTTTTGATCCGGCAATGGATGATGAAGAAAGAAGGAGACGGAAGGACGGTATATGTGGATCGCTGGAACAGATATTGGGATTTGGAAAATTCGGTTTACCGGCCTTTGTTTTTAACAATATTGCCTATGATCTTCGGGGTGTTTTGCCGGATTCTGGACAGCCTGACAGATGGTCTGGTAGTGCTTTTGCGGAAAACGGTTTACAGGGACAGTAAGATTCCCCATGAATTGAAGGAAGGGACTTTCCTTACACATGTGGCAGGTTTGGGGCTGGATCATCTGGTCCGTCTGCTGAACCGGATGGTGTGGAGGAAGAAGCCGCATAAGAGTGAGTATGAACACAGGCTGGCGATGAAATACGGGGAATGGAAGGAAAATGAGGCGATTATCAGCAGGAGCCTGTCTTTCGGATTGCTGCTGTTCTGTGCGGGGCTGATACTGACTCTGGCCTATCTGCTGTGGAAGTAGGCAGGCCGGGAGCGGCAGTTTAATAATGTTATAATGGCGCCGAGGATAAGCGGGAAGTAAAAGCTGATGCCCCTGGTGATGCACATGGAAGCCGGCAGGCTGCCGCCGGTAAAAACCGGTAAGAAGACGGTGTGGTACATCAGTTCCGATATGCCCTGGGAGCCGGGGAGGGGGAGCATATCCACGGCGATATAGACGGATGCCTGCAGGCCCATGACAGTGAAGGCATTGGAGCCTGTAAGCCCCATACCGCAGTATATAAGGTATGTAAGCAGGAATAAGCTGCATCTTTGGAGGAATGTGCAGAGGGTAACGTATAATATTTTCGGTTTGTGGCACAGGAAGAAGCGCAGGGCGCTCTGGTAATCGGCGACTATTTGGCGGAATGCCGCTCTTCTCCCGGCGGAGGGACTGCACAAATGGAAACGGATGCCGGTTTTCTCGGCAGATAAAAGCAGTTTCTCCATCCATTTGCCGTGGAACATAACGAGCAGAAGCAGGGCGACAAGGAGAAGATTCAGGAAGAGGCCAAAGCAGTACAGGGCAGTGTAGCTGCCAAGGCAGGTATGAAGCCCATCCCTCCAGAAACAAAGCAGGCCGACGCCTATAAGGACCAGGACAAATTTATATAAGAGGGCGACAGTCATAAGGGTGAGTGTGGAATCCCCCAGTGATATGCCGTCTTTTTTCATGGCCACAAGCTGTGCGGGCTGTCCGCCGGTAGCGGAGGGCGTGATGCCGGAGAAGAAAAAGCCGATGAAAGAGTAGGCAAAACAGCGGGAAAGTTTCACGCCCTTTTGTGTCAGACGCAGCAGGTACCATATCATATAGCCCTCGGCACATACAAAAAATATGGCACAGAAGGCCGCGGAGAGAAGGCAGAGGGGATGGAGGTTTCCTGCCGCAGAAAGGATACTGTGGAAATCATTTTTGCGGAATATGGTATGGAAAGTCAGAAGCATCAACAGCAGGAAGAACAGGAGTTGGATGCCTTGTTTACGGATGTTCTTTTTGTTTACGGTGAGTTGGCGTTTCATGGGTGCTCCTAAAATATGTGTTGTATTTTGCGTGGTTAACAATGTCTTTATACTGCTTACCGCCCGTAGATCCTATATTTTATCCGGACGCGTTTCCGCCTGCGGCGGGAATACGTTGAAGGATTAAACTCTTTAAGGATGGTACTGGTCTGCCGGGTATGGCAGAGTTGTGCCGCATGCGTTGGCGGCAGAACAGTTTCAGGGAGCCTTCGTAGATAATATTTTCTTTCCCATATTCATAGAAATCCCGGGGCGTAACAAGCGAAAAGTGTTTTGGGAAGGACAATACTCCGTTTTCCGATAATATTCTCGCAATAAAGGAGGAGCATGTGTAGTGGCCGCGCTGGTAAAAGGGCTTTCCCATAAGCAGGAAGGGCAGGCCGAGGATGCAGTAATGGCAGTGGAAACGGTTTCGGTAGTATTTCGCAAGCTGCATTCTAATCTGGCTTTTCTGTTCTTCCGTGCACGGTATGCTGTAAATTTTGTAACGCGCCGTGGGGAAAGCGCGGGATATTTCCAGCAGGTTTTCTTTCTCAAAGCCTGCGAACAGGGGCAGGAAGGGATTCCGTCTGCCTACGCTGTATGCTTCCTGCAGTTCTCCATCAAGAGCTAGGACTACGTGTATATAGTTGATTTTGATTACCTTGCGTATCATCCAGGCAAAAAGGCCGGGAGTATCCACCAAAGCGATGTATAATTTTTCTTTTTCCATAAGCAGGACTGCCCTTTCTAATTAAACTGGTAGATCTTCCGTGCCGTCCGGTAGCCTGTGACGGTGACAAACCTGCCTGTTTTGCCTGGCAGGAAGGTGAAGCCGCTTAAGGTAGTGAAGCGGAGCCTGCGGTACATTTTTGTGTGGCGCTGTTTGATGTAATTCCATAGTTCACTTCTTTTTTTCCATGCTTCCTCGGAATTTATCAGGAGCAGATGGATGGAGGAAATAGCCAGCATGATAGATACGTTGCGCATCATATATTTTGCAAGTTTCGGATACTGTAGCTCTACTTCCCGCAGGTCTACGCAGTCAGCGACGATTTTGGTTACATGTATTTGCTGGTCGATCCTTTTTTTAAGGACTTCTTCATTTACGGACTGATCGTCCCGGCCGATAAAGTAATGGTACAGGTCGGTATCTATATAGTAGATGCTCTTTACGAAAGGAAGCGGCTGGTATGCAAAAATATTATCTACATAGAAAGTGTGTTCCGGCAGTGTCACGCCGCTTTCCCGCAGGACTTCCGTGCGGAAGATGAGGGAATGCATGACAAGATACTGGGAAGGGGAAAACATTCCGATGTCATTCCAGGTGAGCATCTGTTCCTCTTTAAAGACATTGCGGTAGGCCATGCTTTTTTTTCGGTTTTCGTATAAATGATCGTAGACGTAGTTGCAGACAATCATATCTGCCAGGGTTTGTTCCTTTTCCCAATGCATGATCCGGAAAAGGACTTTTTGAAGGGAGCGGGCGTCCAGCCAGTCGTCAGAATCCACTACTTTGAAATATTTGCCGGCGGCTGCAGCCAGCCCGGCATTAACCCCGGAACCGTGCCCGCCGTTTTCTTTGTGGATGACTTTCACTGTATCCGGGAATTGCAGCGCATATTCGTCGGCAATTTCAGGTGTGGCATCTGTGGAGCCGTCGTCCACAATGATGATTTCCGATTCCTCTTTAAAAACAAGAAGGGAGTCAATGCATCTGCGCATGTATCCGGCAGAGTTGTAGCAAGGTACGGTAAAGGTAATGTATTTCATATGGAGCCTCCTGTTCTGGTTTTGTATCCGTGATGTTTTGCATCGTTGGACAGTTTATCTGCATTTATTTGAAGATTCCGCTATCGATCCTGGAAAGCTTCCGTATATGGCTTTGGCAGGAAACAGATGCAGAAATTTGTTATGTTATTTACTATAAATAACGTGGTTTGCATGAAAAAATCTTCATGGAGAATTTATAATTTATATATTATGGGGAAAATATAAATAAGTGGGAGCGTGATTTCTAAAGAAATTCTAATAAATTCATTACAATTTAGGGATAATTGACACAAAGCAATATCTTAAGTTATACTAATAACAAGGAATGATTGTGAAACGGGATACGGAAATAGATGTGTCGGCCGTGATAGAAGAAATTATTGGAAATTATGAAAAGGGAGGCCATGGGAAGGATATATGGATACGGAGGGGAAAGCGGATATACAGGGGCAGGACACGGACAATCCGCACGATAAGGGGTATAAGAGGATCTTTTCGGTAAAACGGAATTTCCTTGATTTCATAAAAAAGTATGTAGGGTTTGGCTGGATGGCAGAATTGACGGAAAATGATCTGGAACTGGTGGATAAGGAGTTTATTACAGACCAGTTTGATACCTACGAATCAGATTTGGTATATAAGGTAAATACAGAGGAGGGGAGTGTCTATCTGTTTTTCCTGTTTGAACTCCAAAGCTCCAATGATTTTACCATGCCGTTCCGCCTGCTGGTGTATATGACGGCAATCTGGCTTGACTATTTTAAAAACTGTGATAAAAACGAACGCAGGAGGAAAGGCTACAGGCTCCCGATGATCATGCCGGTGGTACTTTATAACGGGGAGAGGAACTGGACGGCAGCGCGCCGCTTTAAGGAGATAATCGGAAGGGCGGATATGTTTGGGAAGTATGCTGTGGATTTTGAGTATATACTTGTATCGGTGAATAATCTTGATGTTTTGAGGATTAAGGATTCCAATACGTTGGTAGACAATATTTTCCTGGCAGACAAAAAAAGGACGAAACAGGAATGGATGGACGGAATTGCGGAACTGATGCAGCGTATCCGGGAGATGGATAAGGACGACCTGAATGAATGGATTACATGGTTTTCAAATGTGATAAGGGAACCGGATGAAGAAGGACGAGGTGAATTTATAAAGCAGATCAGGGAAGGAGATGAGAGGGGTATGTGCAGTTCATTTGAAAGATTGCTGAATAAGGAAAAAGTGGAGGGAAGAGCGGAAGGAAGAGCGGAGGGAAGAGCGGAAGGAAGGGCGGAAGGAAAAGCGGAGGCAGTTATTGAACTGCTGGAAGACATCGGAGAACCTTCGGAGCAGCTAAGAAGCCATATTATGGGACAGACAGATATGGAAATGCTGAAAAAATGGCATAAAGCGGCGGCACGGGCAGGGAGCCTGGAGGAATTTGAGCGGGCGGCCGGATTGGTATAGGGGCAGATCCAATGCAAAGAATAACGAAAATGTGGAAAAAACAGCCGGAAATTGAAAAGGCGGATTCCTTTTGGAGAAAGGGGAATCCGCCGGTTTCAAATGCCAGGGAGAGTGTATATCGTTTTATCTTACTTACCTAACCGGATTACGTTCCAGGAGCATTTCTTCATATTGGTGGTAAAGATGCCATCGGAAAGTTTGTACTCTGTTTTGCCGTATGGCGCAACATTCTGCCCCGTTATGGAATTGGTAACTTTCATATCGTCATGTTCAAGGGCGAGATATTCTATCACATGATATCCCTCAAAACACCTTACATCAGCCTCGAAAAGAGCATCTTCCTTCACACTGCGGTTTACGGCAAAAATGGTCACTTCTTCTTTTTCTTCATTGTATACGGCAACGGATTCCACGTCGGTGATGTCGGAATGGTTTTTGCTGTCGTGGCGTGTGGAGTGGACTACGCTGCGCAGGGCAGTACCGCGCCCAAAACGGGAGGCATGCAGGAAGGGATAAAATATGGTCTGTTTCCAGGCGCCTCCGTCATTTTCCGTCATAATCGGGGCGATAACATTGACTAACTGCGCGAGACAGGCCATTTTAAGCCGGTCGGCATGCTGCAGGAAAGTGATCAGTATCAGGCCTACCAGCAGGGCGTCTTCAAAATCATAAATATCTTCCAATAAATGGGGTGCTGTCTGCCAGGGGTGTTTTTCCATCTCTTCGTTGTCACTCTGGGTTGCATGGAACCATACATTCCATTCGTCGAAACTGAGGTTCAATGTTTTTTTGCTCCTTTTTTTGGCTTTCACGTAATCGCAGGTAGCGATTACCGTGTGGATGAAGCGTTCCAGATCCTGTGTTTTCGCGAAGAAATCTTCGGTGTCATTCTCGGCATTGCCGTAATAGTTGTGGAGGGATATGTAATCCACATAATCATAGGTTTCTTCCAGGGTGACTGCCTCCCATTCAGGGAAAGTGGGCATCTCTACATTGGAGCTGCCGCAGGAAACCAGTTCGATGGAATTGTCCATGGTTTTCATTGCTTTTGCCGTTTCGGCAGCCAGCCTGCCGTATTCGGCGGCGGTTTTGTGCCCTGTCTGCCAGGGGCCGTCCATTTCATTGCCGAGGCACCAGGTTTTGATGCGGTATGGTTCCGGCACGCCGTGGCTTTTGCGCAGATTGCTGTAATAGCTGTTTGTGTCAAGATTGCAGTATTCCAGCAGATTTAGGGCATCGGAGATGCCGCGGGTGCCCAGATTGACAGCCATCATAATGTCAGATCCTGCTTTTTTTGTCCATTTCGCAAATTCGCCCAGGCCGAATTCATTGGTTTCCAGTGTCCGCCATGCCAGATCCAGTCGGGGCTTTCTTTCGCTTTTTGGCCCTACGCTGTCTTCCCAGTAGAAATTGGAGACAAAATTCCCGCCCGGGTAACGGATAATCGGTACATCCAGTTCTTTTACAAGTTCCAGTACATCTTTGCGGAAACCGTCTTCATCGGCGGACGGGTGGCCCGGCTGGTAGATGCCGTTATAGACGGCACGGCCCAGATGTTCTATGAAGGAACCATACAGCCGTTTGTCTATTTCGGCTAATTGAAAATCTTTGTCAATAATCATTTTTGCTTTTGCCATTTTATGAAACCTCCTGTTTTCATTGAGTGCCTGTTGGTTTTTTATGCCAGAATTGCTCTTCTGTAGAGAGTGTACAATACATATTCAGGGCTGTCAATGCGTTTTGCTTTGAGGAAAATTGTTAAAGTTTTTCCAGTGAACCAATGTCATTAACTTAAGCCTCCCGGAGCGCCGCAGACCACATATCTCATCCGGACACGCTTTCGCTCAGCGGCAGACGCAACGGCACTAAGGCGCCAAAACACGTCGCCTAAGTGCCGGCGTCTTTCAATGGTCCGGATTGAGATATATGGTCTGCAGCACCCCGAAAAGCTTAAGTTAATGACATTGCCAGTGAACTGTAATTTATGGATGACGAAAATGGTCTTTTGCTGACAATATCTCCCTGCCTTTTACAAAATATGATATAATTATATAGGAGAGAGTATATATACATTGGAGGCAGGGCGTAAAACGATGTTAGGTTTTGGAGGGGAAACAAAAGATGCTGAGAATTGCATTAGTGGATGACGAGCAGGAGTTTCTGGAGCAGATGAAAGGGCTGCTTCTGGACTGGTTTGAAGGCAGGGAGGAGTTCTGCCACATAGATACTTTCCGTAAGGCAGAGCTTTTCTATATGGAGAGTACAGAGGGGAAAGCTTATGATATCTGTTTTCTGGATATCAATATGCCCCGGATGGACGGCCGGGAACTGGCCATGAAGATAAGGGAGCAGGATGAAGATGTGTATATTGTATTCGTCACGTCCCACAGCCGGTTTGTGAAGGTGGGATACCAGGTGGGGGCTTTTGATTTTATTGTGAAGGAGGAAGCCGGGAGGGAACTGCCGGGCCTTATGGAAAGGCTTTTGCGGGCATATCATAGACATGCAAAAGAATTTTACACTATAAGCACTTACTGCAGGTATGAAAAAATAGCTTATAGGAATATTATTTTCATCTATAAGCAGGGACAGAATGCGATGTTTGTGCTGAAGGACAGGGAAGTGCAGGAAAGAAAAGCGTTAAAGAAGGTGCTGGAAGATCTGGGCGGCGAGGATTTTGTGCTTGTGGAAAGGGGGTACATAGTTAACCTGTCCCATATCGTCAGGATAAACGCGAGGGAATTGCTGTTAAGTAATGGCATGAACCTGACGGTCAGTAAGGAGCATATAAAGAATGTGAGGGAACGGCTGGGGATGTATTGCATGTATAAGTTGTCCGGCCAGTGAGGGGATAGGGGATGAAGGAGATTCTGCAGTTATTAATCTGCTGTTGGGAAATCGGCATGCCGATCTGGTGTGCGGGGAAGTGCGGGGAAAAAAGAAAGCTGGGGTGGTTTGGGACAGGGGTATGGTATGTATGTGTGGGGGTATGGCTTGGGGTGACGTATTATCAGCGGACGCTTGTTATGTATTCCAGAGCTTATCTAATATTGGAAATTTTTGTTACCGCATTATTGACAGTGTGGAGATTTCGGATAAAATGGGGTGGCGCGTTCCTGATTATAAGTATTTTATACGAAAGTATTTGTATGATTGACCTGTTAATGCTCATGTCTGTAGGATATTATTACGGAATAGAGACATTACGATGGATACAACGGGGAATTAATTATCGGGAAATTGCTTTTTGTATGATTAGTAGATTATTGGTGTCTGTGGGTTTGTACTTGATATATAAAAGGCGAAGGGAAGTTTTGTCACTATATAAAAGAAATCGAAGTATATTGTTTTTTATTCCAATAGTGCAATATTTGAGTATGTTTATAGGTGAGTACTTTTTTTACTATAATCAAAAAATAATTGCATTGAGGAGTGTGTTCATTTTACTTTTTGCCTGTATTTGCATTATTTTCTTATTTGCAGTTCAGTATACTAGAGAAAGGGGGGAATATGAAAGAACAATATTAGAAGAAAGGGCTTATGCTGCAGAATTAAGATATAGAGTGCGTTTGAAGGATGACAGGGAAAGAGATATTTTAGTGCATGATATTCAAAACCACTTGATAGTATTGAATGGTATCTTAAGAAAAAGTTCGACAGACAGGGCGCTGGATTATATAGAAAAGGTACAGGAGAACTATAGAGCTATAAAACAAAGTGTGGAAACCGGGAATATAGTTGTGGATACAATTCTGGGAAGTAAAGTGGACAGGGCCGAAGAAGCAGGAATCAGTATAAAAATTCTGGCAGATAGCTTGTCAGATACATTTGTTGAGGATAAAGATTGGTGTAGTATTCTTGCTAATCTGCTGGACAATGCAATCGAAGCTTGTAATGGGTTGGATGAGGAAAGATGGATCAAGATCCGGCTCGAGAACAAACCAGTTGGAATATTGCTGAATGTAGAAAATAGTTGTAGGAAAAAGGAAACAGAGGAATTAGGACACTTGGAAACAACGAAGAAGGACAAGGAAAAACATGGGATCGGTTTGCAAAGTGTAAGTTATGCAATAGAAAAGTATGGTGGGATGCTGATATATAAGAGGAAAGGTACCGTTTTCAGTGTAAATGTAATTTTTTACAGATAATGTACTAGGGAAGGAGGAGGGCAGAAGCAGGGGAGTGGTGTTCTGCTGGAAAGAGTATGGAGAATGGATTTATAAGAAAGCAATTGTTGGAAAAAACGGGAGAGTTAGAGGAGGAAGAAGAAATTATTTGCAAGCTGAATCAGATACAAGAACCAGTGATAACAGAGGGTACTGTTATGCTGACAATCTTATGTTGTTGAGGGAGCAGGCTGCTTTTGGGTAGCCTGTTTTTTAGTATACAGTGTGTAGGCGAAGATTTGATGTACTTATCTAAATTGAGGATATGATTTTCTTTCGGGGGATAGAGCATGAAAAAAATTTTCTTTTATAACTTTTTTGGGATGTTTTTTGAAAAAGCAGAAAAGAAACTGGGCATCAATACTAAAGGTCGGGAAATCAATGATATTAGGAAAAAAATTAAGGAAGAAATTCAAAAGGTAGTATGTCGTGCAGGCTTCCGTTGCCTCCTTTTAGAATTTCATGTATGCAACCAATCAGGAAAACTTGATGGTAAAAACATAAGAGAGAAATTGGATTGTTACCAAAACAAATTTCTTTCCGACAAAGGATACTGCGAATCGGTTTTAAAAGTTTACCCGGAATTAGAAGGAATTTGTCAGGATATGGCAGAGAAACAGATTGTTTTAGTTTGGAAGATGTTTCAAAGGCTGCGAAAAGATAAACCGGAAATAGAGAAAAAACTTTTGGGCGGAAAGAAGTTTAAGGAAGTGAAGAAAATTTGTATGGGAGAGGGCGATCTGCATTGTGGTGGGAGAAGTGTTATAAAGCTTTATCTTGATTGCGGGATGTCCATTTTTTACAAATTTTCTTCAGCGGTAAATGGAAAAGTGTTTTATGAATTGATGGAGCGGATAGAGAGGAATCAGAACTCCTATGATGGAATATATCAATATATAGATTGCGGGGAATATAGTTGGATGAAGGAGGTAAAATACCAGGCTTGCAGTTCGGAAGGACAGATTCGCTGCTTTTTTGAAAGGATTGGAATAATGGCAGGCGTTAGTTACCTTTTGGGAAGCCATGATTTACACTATCAGAATTTGATTGCGTATGGTGAGTATCCGCTTCTGGTTGACCTGGAAAACATATTCCAGACAGATGAGGAACGATTTCGGATAGGTGAAAGCTCCCACATTGCCTACTCGGTTTTATATAGTAACCTGTTTCCAATGAGTATGCAGGCGGGGCGGTTCTGTGCCGTCACAGGCGGGAACGGAGACAGGGCACAGTATGAGGTTCCGATGTTTCATATGGATGATAAGGATATTTCGGTTGTTTATGGGAAACCTGAGATGGAAAAAGGGAGGAATCTTCCGAAAAGAGGAAAGGAAGCGGTGGAAGTAATAAAGTATTTAGCGGAGATAGAGCAGGGATTTGATCGTGCCTATCAATATTTTCAATGTACAGGAAGGAATACAATACAAGAGATATTGAAGGGGGATATAGTTAGCCGCCATTTAGTACATGGGACACAACTGTATTATCATATTTTGGAGGCTTCGTACCACCCTTCCTTAATGATGGAAAGGGGAGGGCGGGAAGCGTTCATCCGTAGGATATGTCCGGCCGGACAGTTGCGGGAATGGGAGATAGCTGATCTGATGGCCGGGGATATCCCTTATTTTTATCGGAAAGCAGACAGCAGGTCATTGTTTACATCTTCCGGTGAGGAAATCAGGGACTATTTCAAAGAAACGGCTTTGGAAGCTGTTATACGGAGAAAAGATGCTATGAACGATGAGGACAGGAAACTGCAGCATAAATTAATCCGTTTGTCGTTAGAATTGTCCAATCTGGATGAAAAGGCTTTGGAGAATGGCGTATATTTCTGTGAGGAAGGGAAGGGGGAGGAAACGGAATGGATGGACATAGCCCTGGAGATGGCAGACAGGATTGCGGAAAATGCAGTATGGAATGAGGATGAAACAAAAGTGACATGGCTTACATGGAAGTGTTCCGCAAAGAAAGAGATAAATGCAGTAATAGATGTGACGGATTATTATCTTTATGAAGGGATGGCAGGGATTATCGTGTTTATGCGGGCGATGAACCTGGAATGCGGAGATACGACAAATTGTGCAGTGCGGCGGAATCGGCATTGTTCGGGTATACGGATGGCATCCTGGACGGGACAGGAAAGACGGCTTCCCGTTATACGGGGGCTTACTGCGGGGAGTCTTCCATTGTATATGCATATCAGATATGTAAGCGATAAATAACGCTACGTCTAGCGATAAAACTTGCAGTCCTGCTATAA
>CANDKY010000042.1 GCA_947385425.1 uncultured Lachnospiraceae bacterium
TGCGTTTGACAGCATTTTTTTCTTAAGTTAATGACATTGGGAGTGAACTGTAACGCCTGCTCTACATCCGGCCAATGGATTACCGCGTATCTGTCCTATATCCGGATGAGCCTGCAACCAGTTCCAGCAGCTTCCCTCCCGCCATCGACAGGGAATTCCTGCTGTCCGTTACTACACAGAAGCTCCGTTTCGGAATAATCTTATTAAACCGCAGTTCAAACAACTGCCCTGCTTCCAGGTATTCTGCCGCGAAGTCCCTCATAACACATCCCACTCCCAGGTTCCGGAGCGCAAACTGTACTATCATATCACTGGTAGCCAGTTCAAATTCCGGGTGCATCACCACCCCGTTTTTTCCCAGATAATCATCCATATATCGTCTCGTGCTTGTATTTTTCTCCAATACAATCAAAGGAAGCCTCTCCAGCTCCTGCAGATCAAGCGTTTTATTTTTATAAGGAATAAATTTTAATCCTGCTACGAAAACATCCTCCGCCTCCCTGACTTCCACCGCGCGGATTCCGCTATCCTCCCCAAAAGGCGTACTCACCACCCCAAAATCGATTTTCCCTGCCCGCAATGACTGCAAAGTTTCCGGTGTAGGGGCATTGGAAACTACCACACGGATTTTCGGATATTTCTCATGGAACTGTTCCAGAAAAGGAAGCAGGTAAAACCGCAGCGTCATATCACTTGCGCCAATATGCAGTTCCCCAAATTCTAAATTCCGCATCTGTGCCAGTTTCTTTTCCCCCAGTTCCATCTGCTCATATCCTTTTGACACATAGCCAAACAACAATTCCCCCTCTGCCGTCAGCTTCACGCCTTTGGATGTCCGCACAAACAATTTCGTACCCACTTCCTGCTCCAACTGCTTTATGGACTGGCTCACCGCCGGCTGGGATATGGAAAGCTGCGCCGCTGCCAGAGTCAGGCTTTTCTGCATTGCCACATAATAAAAAACTTTGTAATATTCCAGATTACTTACCATAAACCGTCATCCCTCCCGCCGCCAGGCTGCCGCCCGCAGCACAGCTATATAAACACAACTGCCTATGAACACAATCATACATAAGTATAATCACCTGCAAACATTACTCCGTAGGTGCAATCACTACAAACACAACCATCCATAGGCATATCACACTCATTCACGATCCTCCGCAAACACCACCAGCCTATAAGCACATCACACTTATACGCAACTGCCCATAGGCACATCACACTCATACGCAACCGCCCATAAGCACATCGCACTCATACGCTACCATCCATAGACACATCACACTCATACGCAACCATTTATAGACATATCACACTTATATACAATTATCCACATGTTCAGTTCTGCAAATAAATAAGCCATGCAAAATACAAAGCCCCACCAAAACGCGGAAAAACCGCATATCGTGTATCCTTCCGCGGGAAACGGATTAGCCATGCATCCTGCATGGCTAATTTCTCACACTCTTGCCCTGTAAATAATGTCCCCTCTGCCCGGCCCGTTGCTCACCATCGTAATCGGATAACCAATCTGCCCTTCAATAAACTCCACGTAATTCCGGCAATTCTCCGGCAGTTCCGCATAATCCCTAATGCCGCGGATATCACATTTCCAGCCCGGCAATACTTTCCATACGGGTTTTGCCTTTTCCAGCATGGCTGTTACCGGGAAATCCGTAGTCACTTTGCCGTCAATTTCATAACCGGTGCAGACCGGGATTTCATCCAGATAGCCAAGCACATCCAATACGGTAAATGCCACCTCCGTCGTCCCCTGCAGCCTGCACCCGTATTTCGAAGCCACACAGTCAAACCATCCCATACGGCGCGGACGCCCGGTTGTTGCGCCAAATTCCCCGCCGTCGCCGCCGCGGCGTCTTAATTCGTCGGCTTCCGCGCCGAAAATCTCCGACACAAACGCACCTGCACCTACCGCGGAAGAGTATGCCTTACATACAGTAATAATATCTTTTATTTCATAAGGCGGCAGACCCGCGCCGACAGACCCATAAGCCGCCAAGGTGGAAGATGACGTCACCATCGGATAAATACCGTGGTCTGTATCCTTTAAAGTACCCAACTGTCCCTCTAACAGAATCGTCTTCCCCTCTTTCAAAGCCCTGTCCAGATATGCGGACACATCACAGACATAGGGAGCAACCATCTCCTTATATCTTTTCAGCGTTTCCATCAGTTCCCCGCAGTCTATCAAAGGTTTGTGATATAAATGCTCCAAAAGCACATTCTTCACTTCCACAACCCTTTCCACTTTTTCCCTCAACCGTTCCTCCTCAAACAGCTCACTGACCTGGAACCCGATCTTGGCATATTTATCCGAATAGAAAGGTGCTATCCCTGATTTCGTTGAGCCAAAGGATTTGCCGCCCAGCCGCTCTTCCTCATACTGGTCGAACAGGATATGGTACGGCATCACAATCTGAACCCTGTCCGATACCAGCAGCTTCGGCATCGGCACTTTCCGATCTGTTAAGGACTGAATCTCGTTAAAAAATACCGGGATATTCAATGCCACGCCGTTTCCGATAATGCTGGTTGTATGACCGTAAAATACGCCCGAAGGCAAAGAATGCAGTGCAAATTTCCCATATTCATTCACAATTGTATGCCCCGCATTTGCACCGCCCTGGAAACGGATGACAATATCCGCTTTCTCGGCAAGCATGTCTGTAATCTTTCCCTTTCCTTCATCGCCCCAGTTTGCCCCTACTACCGCTTTTACCATAATTTCATTTCCTCCTATTCCAGTTCCGCTTCTGCCATAAAAAGGCCCTATCCCGGGAAGTATTTCCGGCCGCACCTGCGTCCTGAAATCCTTCCGGCCTTTTCACGGCAGCGCTGTTCCAGTTCCGCTTCTGCCGTGATAAGGCCCTTTCCCTGGAAGGATTTCCGGCCGCACCTGCGTCCTGAAATCCTTCCGGGCCTTCTCATGGCAATGCTGTTCATTACGCTGTTATTATATATGAAATTATGTCATAAGTAAAATCAATATATTTTATATTTTTTATAAGTATTAATTATATTATATTTTATCGCCTAAAAGGGACTGCATGTTTGAAACCAACCTGTATTGTCTGCTTCCGGCGGCGTTGCGTGGCTAAAGGGAATGTCCGCGCCATTGCAGAAGAACAGCCAGAATAAATGTTTCCATCCCGCAAGGCCGGATAAATTCATCATAATCATATAAATCCCTCTGAAACTATCTAGAAACCTGTCGCCCCTTTTATACCATCAAATATTATGTTCTCTTTCTCAAGCGATATACTCTAGTCTTATTTTTTCCGATCGCTTCAACATCATCCATTACAGAAAGTATCTCTCTTGTCCTTACCATGCTCAAACCCAGTAATTCAGCAATATCCCTGGTTTTTGCTGTTTCATTCTCTTGTAAATACAATCGGATTTTGTCCTCATTGTTTCTTGTTTTTATCGCTTGTTTTTTATCGCTTGTTTTTATCGCTTGTTTCTTATCGCTTGTTTTTATCGCTTGTTTTTTTATGAATTTTAAAGTCAGCGATGTACTGTCCGAATCAAAACTTTCCTTTATGTCAGGTTCTTCCCATCCTGCATTTTCCTTTCTCAGCCGATATATCCTTGTCCTATTTCTTCCCATCGCTTCAACATCATCCATTACAGAGAGTATCTCTCTTGTCCTTACTGTGCTCAGACCCAATAATTCTGCAATATCCCTGGTTTTTGCTGTTTCATTCTCTTGTAAATACAATCGAATTTTCTTCTCATTGTTCCTTGTTTTTATCGCTTGTTTTTTATCGCTTGTTTTTATCGCTTGTTTTTTTATGAATTTTAAAGTCAGTAACGTCCTGTCCGGATCAAAACTTTCCTTTATGTCAGGTTCTTCCCACCCTTCGTCTTCCCATACGTTAAAAATATTTGGCACTCCGCTTCCCGCATGCTCACCGATATCTATCAAATTAAACATTTTCATCAGACTCTTATTTCTTGGGTCAGATTTTCCTCCTCTGCGCATCTGTTCCTTCCCGAGCCGAATATAGCCGGGATTCTCAAATACAATTTTATTTTCCTCTTTGATTATAAGAACGCCATATTTTCCGTAAAAATCGGTATTAATAATACAGTTCGCCAACGCTTCCCTCAACGCCCTGTGAACCGGCGTATCATCAACCCGAAAAACGCCCTCCATCTTAAACGGAACCTTAATATCCTTAATCATCTTATTGTATACACGAAAATAAAAATCAAAAATACAACAATGGAAAACAGATCCGGCAAGTTTCCCGCGCATAAAAGCAGGCCAACGAACCCCAAGCCCGTCGCCCTGCCCAAACCTGCTTTCCTGAACTTTTCCTTTTTCAGATCAATCCCAACATCTTTCCAATCCAATACCCCAATCCCAGTACCCAGCTTGTAAATATCCCATACAAAATCACCGGCCCGGCAATCGTAAAAATCTTGCACCCAATCCCGAACACCTGCCCCTCCTTCTTAAACTCTATGGCAGGGGCCGCCACGCTGTTTGCGAAACCTGTAATCGGCACCAAAGCCCCGGCGCCGCCGAATTTCACAATAGAAGGATACAGATTAAACCCGGTCAGGAGAATACTGCACAGAATCAGCAGCAGTGAACACCAGCCTCCCGCAGTTTCTTTATCCAGCCCCATCGTATTCGTTGCGTAGTTCAAAATACATTGCCCAACCGTACAAATTATTCCTCCCACTAAAAAAGCCTTAGCCATCTGCAGCCACAGATTATGCGTAGGCGTTACTTCTTTGACGTATTCCTGATACTCCTGTTTTGTCTGCTCATCCATATTCTTTCCCTCACACTTTCTGATCCTTTCCGGATTCCCTGATAATCCCGGATTTTCCGCTGTCTTAAAATCCATTTTCCATCCATGCCATTAGTTTCTTCCTGCTGCAAAAAAATATGCATCCCTATCAGCCATTATCCCAGCCAACATTTTGAAGCAATTAAACACAGCCTGCCCCTATATCCCGCCATACAGATACACAGCCCTGATGAAATACAAAAGGCTCCCCGCCGCCTTCCCAAGCGCGATCGACAGCACGACAATCCCCAATCCATGCCGGAAACCGATCCTCCTGGCAAAAACCGGAATCGTATTCAGCATCTCCGCGATTGCCAGAGCCAGGCATCCGACAAAAATACCGGCAAAAAGCCCAAACAACATAATGACCGCCGTACCGATCCATCCCCACACAGCATCCGTCCCTGTGCCAAACACCTGCCCTTCCCTGACAAGCTCCCCGATTCTCCCATACCGGTCAAAAACACTGAGAAAAGTCCCCATCACCACGCCGAATACCACCGCTTCCTCAAAAAGAAGCACCTTCCTGCTCACATGCATCTTCCCGGCAAAACGCGGGATCAGCCCTACGGAAATCAACACCGTAAACACGCCCCCTGCCGCAAACAGCCCGAAACTAATCCCTACGACTGCCAGAAACAATTGTTTAAGAAACATCAATGGTTTTCCCCTCCCTGTCCGCCGTCTCTACCAGCGCGTCATTCACATCCTTTTCATAAACACGCATCTCCACCTCTATCGGCGTCGGATCCTTCGTTATCCGCCTGCCGCCGATATGATTAAAAAATACCGTAATCCCCACCGCCAGCCCGATGGAATAGGTAAACTCCAGAATCGAATAACCGGGCGCCTGCTGCCCCATCACCAGCTCATATACCTTACTGAATACCTGGTTAATCCCCACATCATTATGGAATGCCATAATCGTAAACGCCGTGCCGAAAAAACTGATACATGCCACAAAAACGATTTTCAGCGCCTGTGCTATCCCTTTGTGCTTATCCACATTCACCAATTCCACCAGCACATCTGTTTCCCCCATGTTCTGCACCTCCACCTCAGGGCAGAGCCGGGTAATCATCTCGATCAGCTTTAATATGCCAAAAACCTGCCTCTTTTGCTCGTCTTTCCCAAAGCAATGTACCTTGATCGCTTTCACCTTCGCCGCAATATGCGCATCCTTGCAATATATTTTTGCCACGTCCTTCATAAAAACATCTTTCTCTGTGACCTCCACATTCCGTTCCGCTTTCAAATAAAGAGTTTCCTGCGCCATAAAAATCCTCCGTGAAAAAACACCGTTTTTCATATAACTTTCCTTATTATTACAAAAATGAAGAAAAATATGCATGAAGCCGTGCAAAAAACCGTGCATTTTAACCTCGTAACAGGCAAAATGCACGGCATCCCTTTCCTAAGTTTATTCCACAATACTATACTCCATAAATTCATAATGAAGCTTCGTCCCTTCAGCAATCGTATCCGGCAGCAACGCCCGCGCCACCAGCTTTAATCCATCACCCTCCACATCCGTCCTCCTCAAATTTGCATAATCTCCGTCAATACTGACTACCACGTAATCAAAACTGTTCATCCCTGTCTTCCTCCATCCATACCCGCTTCATACCTTATGTATTTTTTAGTTAACGCCATTGGAAATTCCGCTTCCGTCCCTGCAGGGACTTTCGTATATGGCTTTTGGCAGGAACCGGAAGCAGAAATCTGTTATGTCGTTTACTTATATTATCATACAATATAAAACCCCCGCAAAGCAAGCCCTTTCCTCGTTCTCTCTGAATCCTCATCCCGGTAAATGCCGCGGTTCACACCCGCGCCGTTACGTCAGCCTCTCCCGCATCCGCACCAATATCCTTTTTTCCATCCGGCTCACCTGCACCTGGCTTACTCCCAGTTTCTTTGCCACTTCCACCTGTGTCTTATCCTGGAAATACCGCAGTGTAATCAGCCTTCGCTCCTCATCTCCCAGCTCACCCAACAACTGCTGCAGGAGCATACGGTTGAGCAGCACCTCATTTTCATCTTTTTTCTCAGGAAGCCTGTCCACAAGATAGATCTCATTCCCGTCAGACTGATAGACCGACTTGTATATGGATTCTACCTCCACGCTTGCCTCCATCGCCATCACGATATCCTCCTTAGACAGCCCCGTTGCCTCCCCGATTTCCTGTAAGGAAGCATCCCTGCCTTTTTCATGAGCAATACGCTCTGCCGCCTGCTTCACCTTCCAGCCATTCTCCTTTAACGAACGGCTCACCTTTACCATCCCGTCGTCTCTCAGGAAACGTTTAATCTCACCGCTTATCATAGGTACGGCATAAGTAGAAAATTTCACCTCAAAAGACAGGTCGAACTTATCAATTGCTTTCATCAGACCTATGCTCCCTATCTGGAAAAGATCCTCCGCATCATATCCCCTTCCCAGGAAACGCTTTACGATATGATGCACCAGCCCCAAATTCTTCTCTATGAGTACCTCCCTGGCTTCCTTATCCCCAGCCTGCGCACGTGCGATCAGAACGGCAACCTCTTCCATAAGCTATTCCCCGTCCCCTATCCACGGGGTACACCCGATTTTTTTCTTCATCAGAACCCGTGTCCCTTCCCCCGGCCCGGATATGACCTCCAGATCATCCATAAATGCTTCCATAAACGGGAAGCCCATACCGGAACGGTTCAGCTCCGGTTTCGTGGTAAACAACGGTTCCATCGCCTGCTCCACATCCGGGATCCCCCTTCCCGTATCCTCCACTTCAATATGTATTACGTCCTTCTCCAACCGGCAGTACAACGTCACTTTCCCATCCGTAATCCCATCGTACCCATGTATAATTGCATTGGTGACTGCCTCCGATACAGCAGTCTTAATATCCGATATCTCCTCCAGCGTGGGATCCAGCTCCGACACAAAAGCCGCCACCGCTACCCGCGCAAAGGATTCATTCTCCGATCTGGCATCGAACTCCATTTTCATTTCGTTATTCATCCTGTTCCTCCTAATTCCAGTTCCGCCATAAACCAGCCATGCCGCACCCCAGCAGAGAAATCTCTGCCGCTACCCATCCGTTTTCTATTCCATTATTTCTACTATTTTGTGCAGGCCCGAGAGCATCAGCAGGCGCCGGATCCTGTGGTCGGCATTGATGGCAAATACTTTGCCGCCAAAACAGGATATTTTCTTATACCGCCCCATAAGGATGCCTATGCCGGAGCTGTCCATGAACCTTGTGTCCTCGAAGTCGAATACTACATTGCTTACGTTCTCCCGCAGAATAAACCTGTCCGCATTTTCGCTTATGTAAGATGATTTGTGATGGTCGATTTCCTCCGGCATTTTTACCATCAGGTAATTGTCGATCACTTTGAAATCCTCTTCCATACCTGTCTCCTTCCACTACGGCCTTGCGCCTGTCATTCCCGCAACCGGTCCGCGGTACAGCCGCTTCACCGGTTCACGTTCCGTTTTCGTCCAAATTCAATCAACGTAGCTCTTCTGCATGTATTCCGTCATTTTATTCCAGCCAAGTAACTATATATCCGCTTTCTTCCAGTATTCTGACAGATTTCCCCCATTTTCGACTTACTAATCTCGATGACGCATCATGATTCCCGTATATTCTTGGGAAATCCCCCATGCGCCGCCTCCGCAGCATATTTCCTCTGCATGGTTCTGTGCAATCGAGTAGGGGAGGCTTTTCCCCCTACTCACCGCACGGGGCGCACGCTGCGCAAGCAGCAACTTCATCTGTGCGCCCCTGTGCAATCGAGCAGGGGAGGCTCTTCCCCCTACTCGCCGCGCGGGGTGCGTGCAGCAAAGCTGCTAATTTCCTTACGCACCCCTGTGTTACGCACCCCTGTGTTACGCACCCCTGTGTTACGCACCCCTGTGCATAAAAAAGAGGACAAAACCTTGTCCTCTTTTGTAACACTCACCCGACTGCCGACGATGTATCCGCGCTTTCCAGTTCAGACAGGAAACGCCTGGAATTCCTTGCCTTCTCAGTTCCCGGGAATTTCTCGATTACTTCTTCATATGCTTCTTTCGCTTTTGCGCCGTTATCTGTCAACCGGTAACAGTGTGCCAGATAATACAACGCATCTCCGTTTGTCTCATTATACTGGTATGCCTTTGTCAGCAGCGGAAGCGCTTCTGCATACTGCTCCTGACGGTACAGCTCATAGCCCTGATCATAGTATGCTTTTGCCAGTTCCGGGCCGACTAATACAGTCAATTTCTGGTGCAATGCTTTGAAATCTTCCGATACTGCATCTCCCAATTCTTCCAAATCAATTTCATCCAACGACTCTGCAACCGCTGTTACCTGGCTTGCATCGGTCAGATATTCATTTGCAGCCTCCAATAGCTTATCCATTGCCTGCAGCGCACCGTCGGTGCCGACATACCCCTCCAGATCCGTCTGCAGTGAAGTATTTGACTCTGTCAGTTCCTGGATCTGCTGCTCCAGTTCACCGATAGTCGCTGTCTTCGCATCCAACTGTTCCCTTACCGTCTGAAGTTCTTCATCATTGCCGGCCTTCGCCGTCTGTATCCGCGCCGGCAAAATGAGGAACCAGGCCGCGGCGACACCTATCGCAATACCTATTGCCATATTGACCACTGTGGACAATCCTTTGGATTCCCTCCGGTTCATCGGCTGTATAATCGTTTCATTGCCGCTCTGGTATTTAATCGCATTGCCCTGTTTGCTTTTCTTTTTTACAGGAAGCTTTGCTGTTTCCTCCGGTGCAAGCATCTGCTCCGTTTCCTTCAGATAACGCATCGTAATCGTATTGTTCGTATCGATCTGGCGGCATTTATATAATTCCCTGCGGGCTTTCTCCCAGTCCTCACTGTTAATGTACAAAAGAGCCAGCAGTTGATGGGCACGGACAAACCTGGGATTCAACGACAGTACCTTTTTCAACTGTATGATCGCCAGATCCAGGCTTCCCTGATGGCAGTACAGCAGCGACTGGTTATATTTCTTAATCGTCTGGTTCACCGAATCCAGCCGTGACTGGTTGGACTGAATCATATTAATATAATCATCCGCTATATTTTTCTGCGGCCTCAGGTTCTTACTTATGACCCATTCACTGAGGGCTGCCACCACTTCCCCCATTTCAAAATAAATCAGCCCTAACAGATTCCTCGCTTCTATATGATTTTTGTTGAACTTCAGGCTCTGCCGCAGGCTCACCATCGCCCCGGTCAGATCCCGTACCTGTGCTTTCTCCAATCCATCGTTATAATAGCGGTTGGAAACATGCATTATTTTCTTATAAAGCGCTACATCTGCCCCGCAGGCAGTACAGAAATCGTGCTCCGACAACAGGCTCCCACAATTATAACATAACATACCGCCACCCCTATTCTCCTTTTTCCTCGTCCTTAACCGGAGGCTCCTCCTGCGCCGCTGCCGCCTGGCTGTTTTCGTAAGCCTCCCTGCTGACATCGCTTATCATCTTTACCAATATATCCGCCATATCCGTTAAATCCTGATTGTAAATTGCTTCTTCCGCATCTTCCACTTCCAAACTGAGGTGAAACTTCTTCAATTCCTCTTCAAAATTAATCATCCGTTTTCCTCCTATTCCAGTTCCGCATCAGACAGGAAAGCGCCAACCCCGGCATAGAAATATCTGTCCGATAATGCACGGCCAGTTATTTCTATGGGCGCTTTCCTGTCTGATGCTATTCCAGTTCCGCATCAGACAGGAAAGCGCCAACCCCGGCATAGAAATATCTGTCCGATAATGCACGGCCAGTTATTTCTATGGGCGCTGTTCCCGGCAATGCTGTTCCAGTTCCGCATCAGACAGGAAAGCCACCACTCCCGGCCATATCAAGCAGCGCCTTGGCCTCGCCTACCAGATAAAGCGAACCTGCTATATATATATAATCTTCTTCTCTCTTCCTTCTCCCCAATTCCTGCAGCGCCTCTGCCATATCCCGGAAAAGCATCGTTTCTGCAATACCCTCACAGGCTTCAAATAATTCCCGCAAAACCTCCGGGCGGGCCGCTCTTCCGCTATGGAACCCTACCACGGCGGCGACGGCAAACAGCCGCTCCTTCTGCAGTATCCCTATCATTCCCTTATAATCCTTATCGGATACGGCGGAAAATACCAGATATCTCCTGCCCTGGCATCCGTCGGCTCTCACCGTTTCCACAAACGCCTGTATCCCGTCTTCATTGTGGGCACCGTCCGCAAAAACATGGGGAAGTAACTCTTCCATCCTGCCCTCCCAGACAGTCTTCTCCAATCCCTTCCGTACCTGCTCTGCCGTCATGCCTGTAATACGTCCGTCCCCGGACTGTCTCCGCAGTTCCTCCATACACCGGACTGCCACCGCCGCATTCTCCGCCTGGTATAACGCCGCAGTAGCCAGCGAAAGTCTAATATAATCATAATACTGGCATTGCATGGAAAAATCAATGCTTTTATTTGTTAATTTCTTATAAAAATAATCCCCTTTTCCTACTCCGATTACCCTGTTTCCCAGTATTTGCGCCCTTTTGCGTATTACTTCGGACGCTTCTTTTCTTTTATCGCAGAAAACGACAGGGACGCCCGGCTTCAAAATCCCCGCCTTTTCCCCCGCGATCTGTCCTATGGTATCCCCCAGATATTCCATATGATCCATCCCGATTTCCGTAATGACCGTAAGAATGGGGTGTTCTACCGCATTCGTGGCATCCAGCCTTCCCCCCAGACCGGTTTCCAGGACAAGGTATTCCGCCTTTTCCTCCCGGAAAATAACCATGCCCATCAAAAATAAAAGCTCGAAAAAAGTCGGGTGGTATTCCGGCTTCCCCAGCTTCCTCCTTACCTCCTGCAAATGTCCCATGACGACCGCCATCCCCTCCAGGAATCGTCCCTCACTTATCATTTCCCCGTTCACCCGGAAACGTTCCCTCATTTGTACCAGATGCGGGGAGGTAAACATCCCCACGCTGCACCCTGCCTCTTTCAGAACGGACGACAAATAAGCACAAACAGAACCCTTTCCGTTTGTGCCTGCCACATGGATAATCTTAAAATTTTCCTCCGGCGAACCAAGCACCTTTAAAAACTGCCTGGTATCCTCCAGACAGTTCTTAACGGTAAACCTGGGAAGCTCCAGAAGAAACGCTTCCGCACTTTCGATGGAATCCCATTCCATATTTTCATCCCCGCTTCCCTGACAAAACAATGCCACGGCCTTTAGCCCCTTAACTGCTGCAGCCTCTGCGCCACCTGTTCCATCATCCTTGAATATTTCTCCAGCTTCTCCTTCTCCTGCGCAACCTTCTCTTCCGGCGCTTTGGAAAGAAATCTCTCATTGCTTAGCATTCCGTTCACACGGGCCAGTTCCCCCTGCAGACGTTTTTCCTCCTTCTCCAAACGCTCGATTTCCTGCGCGATATCAACCAGTTCCGCAAAAGGAATATACAGGGTGGCTCCCGGGATTACCACCGAAACCGCGTCGTCTTCTATCCCCTGTTTGTCAGGCTGGACCGCCACATCGGAAGCATATGCAAGGGACGCAAAGAACAATTTCCCTTCCCCGAAAATATGCCGTATTCCCTCCGCTTCGCTCACTACATATACTTTTGCCTTCCTGCCGGGCGCCACATTCATCTGCGACCTTACATTACGGATGCCCCTCACGGCTTCCTTTATTGTCTCAATCTGCTTTTCCTCCGCCGCAAAATTCCATTCCTCCCGATATACCGGCCAGTCGGAAACCATAATCGACTCTTCCTCCGACTGCAGGGAACAGAAAATTTCCTCGGTCAGGAACGGCATATAAGGATGCAGCAGCTTCAAAGCACCGAGCAGCACATTTTTTAACGTCCAAAGCGCCGCTTCCCTGCTCCCCGCATGATCGGAATTATACAGCCTTGGCTTTACCATCTCAATATACCAGTCACAGAACTCATCCCATATGAAGTCATATACCTTCTGTACCGCAATCCCCAGCTCATAATGCTCCATATTATCAGTTACTTCCTTTACCAGACGGTTGAATTTGGATACAATCCATTTATCCGCCTGTTCCAGAGCCGGCATAGCCATATTGCCGTCCGTCCCCGCTTTACCGGCGCCGGCCCTGTCCGCACCGCCCATAGCCCCGCCGTCTTCCGCAGTCCCGCAAGCATTCCCGCCGTCTTCCGCATCCATATTCATCCTGATAAAACGGGATGCATTCCACACCTTATTTGCAAAATTGCGGTTGGCCTCCACTTTCTCGTAATAAAACCGCATATCATTTCCGGGCGCATTTCCGGTAATCAGGGTAAGGCGCAAGGCATCCGCGCCGTACTTGTCAATTATTTCCAGCGGATCAATCCCGTTTCCAAGGGATTTGCTCATCTTCCGCCCCTGTGCATCCCGCACCAGGCCATGGAACAGCACCGTATGGAAAGGCTTTTCCCCCATATGCTCATAGCCGGAAAATATCATCCGGATTACCCAGAAAAAGATAATATCATATCCTGTCACCAGCACATCCGTAGGGTAAAAATAGTCCAAATCCTCCGTTTTTTCCGGCCATCCCAAAGTGGAAAAAGGCCATAGTGCGGAAGAAAACCAAGTATCCAAAGTATCCGGATCCTGCGTAAAGTGCCCGCAGCCGCATTTCGGACAAACTTTCGGCTCTTCTCCGGCAACCACCGTTTCCCCGCATTTCTCACAGTAATAAGCCGGAATCCTGTGTCCCCACCATAACTGCCGGCTGATACACCAGTCACGGATATTATCCGTCCAGTTGAAATACGTCTTTTCCATACGCTCCGGCACCAGTTTGATTTCCCCGTTCTTAACCGCCTCCACGGCCGGTTTGATCAACTCATCCATTTTAACGAACCATTGCTTCTTTATCAACGGTTCAATCGTAGTGCCGCATCGGTCATGGGTGCCTACATTGTGGGAATAATTCTCAATCTTTACCAAGAGCCCCATTTCATCCAGCTCTTTCACGATCGCTTCCCTGGCCTCATAACGATCCATCCCCTCGAACTTTCCGCCGTTGGCATTTATCGTGGCATCGTCATTCAAAATATTGATTTCCGGCAGGTTGTGCCTCTTACCCACCTCGAAATCATTCGGATCATGGGCAGGTGTAATCTTTACCACACCTGTGCCGAACTCCATATCCACATAGGAATCTTCCACGATCGGAATCTCCCTGTTGATAATCGGCAGCAGCACTTTGCGCCCTTTCAAATGCTTATACCTGTCATCCTCCGGATGGACCGCAACTGCCGTATCCCCCAGCATTGTTTCCGGACGCGTTGTGGCAAATTCCAAAAATTCCGTCGTACTCGGCCTGCCGTCCGCATCCAGCAGAGGATACTTGATATGCCAGAAATGGCCTTCCTGCTCCTCGTATTCCACTTCCGCATCGGAAATGGAAGTGTTGCATACCGGGCACCAGTTGATAATCCTGCTGCCCTTGTAAATCCATCCCTTCTTATGCATCTTACAGAACACTTCCGTTACCGCCTTATTGCAGCCCTCATCCATCGTGAAACGCTCCCTCTCCCAGTCACAGGAAGAACCGAGCTTCTTTAACTGGCTGATAATCCTCCCGCCATACTCTTTCTTCCACTCCCAGGCACGTTCCAGGAAACCTTCCCTGCCCAAATCCTCCTTCCGGATCCCTTCTTTTTTCAGAGTCTCAATAATCTTTACCTCCGTAGCTATGGATGCATGATCCGTCCCCGGCTGCCAAAGGGTATTGTAACCCTGCATCCGCTTAAAACGGATCAGAATATCCTGCATCGTATTATCCAAAGCATGCCCCATATGAAGCTGCCCCGTAATATTCGGGGGCGGAATTACAATCGTAAAAGGTTTCTTACTCCTGTCCGCTTCCGCATGGAAATATTTCTTCTCCATCCATTTCTGATACAACCTGTCCTCAATCCCTTGCGGGTCATACGTCTTAGCCATCTCTCTGCCCATAATCTGCCTCCATTCCTCCTGCAGGCTTTTTCCAGCCTGAATGCAAACACATTGCCCTGATTCAATAATAAGAAAACTTCCTCTGCATGAAAAATGCCCTTCGCCGATTAACAGCGAAGGGCGTATATACGCGGTGCCACCTTCATTTTTCACTCAACAGCCTCTGAAACCTCCCCGGTTTTTCTGCCGCAAAACAGCATTCCGGAAAATCAAAAGCCTTATCCGCTAACGGGGATAAGCCGTGGACACTTACTCCCGGCTTCCAGCCGTTTCTGCATCCCGGTTCCAAAGCTACCTTCCGCACGCCTTTCTTTGGACAATCTTTCAGCCGGTGAACCGTCCTCTCTTTTAAGGGGCTGTGCATACTCCTCTTTGTCATTACCTTTCCACATCCTGTTCAATAGTATAACCAATCCCCCGGAAGTTGTCAAGCACCTCAATCTTTTACCAGCTTAAACTGTCCCACCAGTTCATCCAAAGTAATGGACTGTGCCGACAATTCCTGGCTTGTCGCAGAAGCTTCTTCCGCAGTAGCCGCATTGCTCTGGACCACTTCCGAAATCTGATCTACGCCCGCCTCTGCCTGGCGCATTGCTTCCGCCTGGTCTTCTACCATAACCTTCAGGTTCTTGGAGAAAGTCGCAATCTGCTTAATTCCATCCACTACCGACTGGATAGCATCCGCCGCACGTTCCGCCGCACGGTTTCCTTCCGTCACTTCCTTGATGGAACCCTCTATCAGCTCCCTCGTATCCACAGCAGCCTTGGCGCTCTGATCCGCCAGTTCCCTGATCTGATCCGCTACTACTGCAAAACCGCGTCCTGATTCACCGGCCCTTGCTGCTTCAATGGAAGCATTCAGACTGAGAAGATTAGTCTGTGATGCAATCGACTCGATCTCTGCCGTGATATTACCAATCTTGTTGGATGCATCATTGATCCTTTCCATAGCCGCCATCATAGCCTTCATCTCTTCACGGCTGTTATCCGCCTCGTTCGCATAGTGCTGTGCTTTCTCATAAGATTCATCCGCACTCTCCGCACTCTTTTCCATAGTCTCGGTAATATTGCTGATGGTTGCCTGCAGTTCCTCTACCGCACCCGCCTGTTCTGTCGCCCCTTCTGCAAGACACTGGGATGCATCGGCCAGATTCCCTGAACCGGCCTGTACATGGTTGGAAGCCTCGCCGATTGATTTTAACGTCTCCGTCATCTGGTTTCTCAGCCCCCACATAGCCTGGAACATTTTCTGGAAGTCTCCCGTATACTTCTCCGGGATTTTCGATTTAACGGTATAATCCCCGCCTGCCATCTCTCCGAGGAGTTCTCCTATATCCGTGATAATCAGGCTCAGGTTATCTGCCATATGTACTGCGTGGACTGCCATTTCCTCTACTTCATCGCCGCTCTTAATATCAGGAAACGGTGAAGTAAGATCCCCGACTGAAAAAGTCTCCAGCCGATCTCCCAACTCCTTTAACGGGACAGCAATTCCCTTCGCAATATCTTTCCCTATTTTCATTGATGCCACTACTGCCGCCGCAATCACTGCCGCAATCACCACCGCAAGTATGATGCTTATGAAAATAAGCCCTGACGAAAGGCCGTTCCCCTGCTCTACCTTTACCTCCAGCAGATCGTTAAGTTTACTGTAAATGCTGTTATAAACATCCGCCAATTCATTAATTGCTATATCCTGCGCCTGTTTGCAAAGTTCCCTGTCCGTCGTAGCCCCAAGTTCCATGATCCTGGTATCCAGTTCCCAATACTTATCCAGTTCAGCCTTGATTGCATCGTAAGTCTCCCTTCCGTCTTCCGATACAATGGTTCTCTCGATCTCCGCAAAATACTTCTCAAAAGCAGCCGTGCTGTCTTTATGCTGCTGCGTTACCTGCGCTATTACATCCTCCTCATCATAACCGATAGCAGCCCTCAATGACGACCTGACATCCGCAAACTCCATCATCGCCTTCCCGATATCCCCCTGTGCAAAGCCAAAATTAGTCAATGCATAGGAATAACGGTTTGAAATAACAATAATTGCAATTAAACCAACCACTGCCGCAATTGCAGTAATCATTGATACGGCAAAAAAAGACCTGGTCAACCTCTTTTCAATATGCTCTTTCTTCAACATCCCGTATACTCTCCTTTCCCTTTTCTGTCAATAGACCCTTTCCCACCTTTTATATATTTTAAAATTGGCGATATCAATATTATAAACTATTTTCTTAAATATTCAACTGTTTTTGACAAGAAAAAAAAATCAGGGGAAAATATTTTATTACAGTCTGCCTTATTTATATTCCTTAAAAAAATCATATAACTCGGCATAATAACCAATAATCTGCTCCGCAAAACGCAGAAAATATATATTATGCACAATTATATCCGCAATCAATACATCCGCTTTCACACAGCACCTGATTATCAGGACAGCATATGCGGAAAATCCGCTGCCCAGGCCGCATCTGCAATGAAAACCAGAAGCAGCGCCAGGCAGATAATCTGCAGCCACTTCCGTCCGTTTTCCCGTTTGCATATCTTTCGATATAACATACACAAAAACGGCGCCATATAACAGACCAGCAGCCATCCGCCCACGCCGAACAACAGGCTGCCAACCAGGCAGACCCGGCCGCTGATATTCATAAACTCACCGCTGTAATCCCACCACCTCAGCCCCCACACCCGCTCCAGCGCAAAGCCGGACAGATATTCCAGCACGGTACAAAGCACCATGGAAACGAAAAATACGCGCACGGGCCTGTTTTCCCACCGTTTCAACAGCAGGATAAGGCAAACACCCCCGCAGCCGTATATCGGAAGCCATGGACCGAATAAAACCCCCCGGTTCACAAACCGCCCTTCCATCGCCAGATAAATCCCTGCTTCCCACAGCCATCCCGCAAAAGAAATCAGGAAAAACAGAAGTGTATAGAAGAAAAATCCATAAGCCCGCCAGAAACGCTTCACAGCCAGATTGATATTCCGTCCCTTATTTTTATTTTCCTCATATTCCATAACTATCCTCCCGCAACTGTCCATACCATGCCGGCAAACTGCAAGCCAGCCCCTCTTCCTGTTCTTTGCCATAGTATTTCCAATATTTATACAAAATATATATTCTTTTCGCCCCGTATAACTGGTATGGTCAAAAAAACTTAAAATGGTTCTTTCCATAAGGCCAATCCTGCGTATAATGTGTTTTATATTAAGGAATCATGATTCAAAAACCGACACGCGCCGGATCCCGTGCGCACAAAAAATGGATTGCCCGGTCCCAAAAGGATAACGGCAACCCGGAAATGGAGAATATTATGGAAAACAGAAAAAATGAACAGATTCAGAAAATCGTATTTACCGGCGTTATCGCCGCGCTCTCTTACGTTGTTTTTACTTTCCTGCAGATTAAAATCACGCTCCCGGGCGGCGATGCCACATCCATCCACCTTGGAAACGCCGTCTGTGTGCTGGGTGCGCTGCTGCTTGGCGGAGTGTACGGAGGACTGGGCGGCGCTATCGGCATGACCATCGGCGACCTGCTTGACCCCGTCTATATTGTCTATGCGCCGAAGACTTTCCTTTTAAAATTCTGTATCGGGCTGATCACCGGGCTGGTTGCGCACAAGCTGGGCCATATCTCAACGCAACGCGATTTAAAAAAAGTATTAAAATGGACGATAGCCGCAGCAGCAGCCGGCCTTTTATTCAATGTCATTTTTGACCCGTTAATCGGATATTTTTACAAACGGATCATCCTGGGCAAACCGGCGGCGGAACTTACCCTGGCATGGAACATCGCTTCCACCTCCATCAACGCAGTTACTTCCGCGGCGGCATCCACAGCAGTATACATGGCGCTGCGTCCGGCCTTGAAAAAATCCGGGCTTTTCTCCGGCAATAGCAGCATGCCGCTCAGACAGCCCCGGAAAGTATAAGCCTTTTTTCCACCGGGCAGAGGAATGCTCTTTCCCCCTGCTTCCGTTTGGCCCTTGCGCCGCCTTTACTGCAGCAAAAAAACAGGGCCGGAACACTGGAAACCAAGTTCCCGGCCCTGTTTTTTCTGCCGCCGTGCTGTCCTGACATCATTCCTCCGGTATAATAATCGAAGCCAGCAAATATGCGACAACCCCTGTACCAGCACTGCAAATGCTTGCAATCAGCCATATGATCCTTATCACGGTAGGATCTACCCCGATGTACTCTCCCAGGCCCCCGCACACACCGCATATTGTCCTGTTTGTCCTTGACCTGAATAACTTCTTATAATCGTTTTGCATGATTCTTCCTTCCTTTCTGTTTATGTTTTTGAATTTTATGGTATTACTCTTCCGTAAACATCACACTGATTTTCCCCAGGGAACATTCCAGAGAACATTTCGCTGCCGCCCCATTGTTTATCTTTGAAGTATTTTCCAGGGAACTGTAAGTCCTGCCCCCCACATCTATGCTTCCCATTTCACAGTCTATCTTATAATTGTAATCGCTCTCTTTCCCTGAAAGTACCAGTTCCGCGCTCCCCATATCGCAGTCCACATCGACTTCCTGGCTTACGCTGCCCTGAAGGAAGGCCCTTCCCATGCCGATCTCCACCTCCGCTTTCCGCGCAGTTACCTGATTCAGCAAGACCTCACCGGCCCCGGCTTCCACGTCCAGGCTGGTACATGTCAGAATCTCCGCCGTCACCTTTCCTGCCCCCACACTCAGGTCTATTTTATCCGCTGACAGCTCATCTATCTCAATCAATCCGCCGCCGACTTCTATCTCGGCATCTTTCAAATCTGACTTCCTGGGCAGATACAGGTATACACATTCCCCGTCCAGCCCGTCATGCTGTTCCCAGAAATCCAGGCTGTCCGGATTCCCTTCCAGGTAAAAAGTCCCGCCTTCCTCATAACACCGGTAATCCACCGTTCCTTCCGTCCTTATGCCGAAAGTATCGCTGTCCGACCCCAATAAATAAAGCCTGGCGCCTCCAATCTCAATCTTAAGCTTCTTCACATCCGCCGTACGGATACCAGTATCCTCATAATCCTGTGCTGCACCCCCGTTACCCGGACTGCGTTCCATTTCCCGGTATGTCCTGTCCCCCGCCGTTCCGGAACCGGAAGAAGTGCCGGCCCCTTCCGCCCCTGGGTTCTCCGGCCCCTCCAGACTTTCCAGAGCTTCCAATTTATTCAATTCCCGCAAAGCGTCCAGATCCTCTAAGTCTTCCAATTCCTCCAGGTCTTCCAATTCCTCCAGGTCTTCCCAATCCTCCCAGTCATCCCAGACTCCCGTATGGTGCCATCCATAGCTTGCCGGGACCGACCACGCCAGCCTGACCCAGGAATTGCCCTCCTTTGCCGCCTCCCTTGCCAGCCGCCAGCCGCCGGCCGCCGTACCGAGCATACAGAGCGTCCCTCCCATTATAATAAGGAATAAAGACGATATTAAACATATTTTTGTAAATTTTTTCATATCTTTTTCGCCCCCTTTCCGCGAAGCAGCCTGCCGCATATCTTCACAATCCCCCTGACAGCCCATGGTATGGCTACCGCCCACAGCCACACAGTCAGCCATATGAAAAACAGCGCCAGCCCAGCCAGCAATATGCCAAGCCCGAGGAAGCAGACTGCCGCCAAAGGCTGCGACGCCACCATAGCTATCCCGAATACCACCAGGACAACCGCCGCTGCCAGAAGCCCGATCCCCGCTACGGAAATGCCAAGCGCTATGCCAAGGATACTGCCCAGCAGGCCGACCCCCGTCCCTATAACCCCGGCGGCTATGCCCGCCACTGCCGGGAGCGCAACCAGGCACAAAACAATAATCAGCACAATCATTCCCGGCGACAACGGCTTCCTGACTTCCCCTGCCCCGGACTGCCTCCTGTCCCTGCCTTTCCCGGCCCTCTCCTTACGGGCAATCTCCTGCTTTATTTCCTCCCCGAACGCACTGTTGCGGTATCCGTTTTCCGTAAATTCCCCCCGCTCTCCCCCATCGTTCAGCCCGGCCTTAATCACACGCGCCAAATCCTGGGGTGTCCCCAAAGACGCAAGTATTTCCTCCTCGTTCTCCACTCCGGCATCGTTCAGATAGTCGTTATAATACTGCAGAGCCTCGTCCCTTTCGCTTGGCGAAATATCGGAAAGAAGCGATTCCAGCTCTTTCATAAATATAAATCGATCCATAACCTACCTCCCTACTGTTTAACTTACCCCAGTATCCCTGCGCTTTATTTCCCACCCTCAAACATTATACTTATCTTCGCGGAATACCGTTTCCATTCATTCTTATACAACCCCAACTGTGCCATCCCCTTTTCCGTTACCTTATAATACCGGCGGTTCCTCCCGGCGCATTCCATATCATACACGCTCAGGCACTCATCCTTCTGCAGCCGCCGCAGCACCGGATACAAGGTGGACTCTGACAGTTCGATTACCTGGCGCACTTCCTGCGTGATCTTATATCCATAAGTACCTTCCTGCTCCTTGGACACGACTGCCAGGACAATAGCATCCAACAACGCTGCCCCTGTATTAAACACCATATCCCTTACTCCTTTCGCACAACCCGCACTCTCCTGCCCATACCTGCCACCTGCTCCCATCCCCTCTCTGCTCCTGCTTTCCTCTCTGCGTTTCTTCTATATAAAATATTAAATCTTAAATGCAATTCCATACAATCAATGCTATTTAACAGGATCCATACTATCTTATTATATAATATTATTCCATCTTTTATATTATACGACGTATACTATGTTTCCTTGATTCATACTATACATCATATAATATTATATGTCAATATCTAATTGCAAAAAAATAAGCCGCATTGATGCCAAACCGCGCCAGCACAAACCCAGCCATGAAAAACCTGGAAGAACGCCGCTTTCCCGGCGTTCTTCCGCGTGAAATGGATTTGCCAATGCCATGCATGGCAAATCCTAGAAGTTCTTAGGCGGCGTCCTTTGACGCCTTAGAACTTCTTTTCACGCTAACCTATGAGACACCTTTTTCCCTGAAAAACAAATCCATACTTCCGTATCCGCCCCGACGGCACTCCCTCCGCGATCAGCCCCGCCTCATACTGTTTTTCCTCAATCTGGGCATGAGCATTTGCCAGCGTCTCTTCCAAGGTCTTTTCCCTATACCCCCTGAAAACCTTAAATTCTATAATGTAGGCATAATCACGCTCCCTGTCAGCCGGTTTCAGCATCACATCATACCGCCCGAATCCGCTCTCACGGTTTGATATAATCTCATACCTTCCGGAAAGCTCCACCACCATTCCCAGCACAAAACCATGATAAAACCTCTCCGGCGCGTCGTCGCCCGATACTCCCCCTGCCATATCAAAGCTTGAAAAGCTGCGCAGCGCTATTGTGTTCATAAACTCGTTCATTGCATCCACATCATTGATAAGAAGCGCCCTGATAAAATTGTTGTACGGAACCTTTGTACTGCCATTAAACCACCGCTTAACCATCCTGCGGAACATCTGCTGCACCTCATAATTCGTAAGCCTGAGCGTATACCAGACATCCCCTGCCGGTTCCGTCCCATTCCCGCAGCCTGCCGGTTCCGTACCGGCTGCTTTCAGATACCCTGCCGCCAGCAGCAGGCTCCAAACGGCATTTTCGTCTTCCTCAAGCTGCTGGAACACAATCTGCCCGTCAATTTCCGCCCGGAAACTCTTTCCCTGCAGAAGTTCTTCCATCGTCTGCTTAATGCCGGCGCTTCCCCTCTGCACCAGCGAATTTATAAGCCCGTTTCCGCCCGTATTTACCCAGTAAGCCTCATATTTCCCTTTCTTCCTGATAAACGATGCAATCGACCATGGATTATAGATATCCGTATATGGGCCAAAATTAAAACCGTCATACCACTCTTTGACCCTCCCCTTCTCCCCGCCCAGCCCGGCAGCATCAAGAGCCTTAAATACTTCCTCTTCCGTGAACCCAAAAGCTTCCGCATATTCGTTTGAGGTCGCTGTAATAACATCAAGATTATTCAAATCCGAAAAAATACTTTCTTTGGAAATCCTCGTGATTCCGGTGATCATCCCGCGGCAGAGATAACGGTTCGTCTTAAATGTACTGTTAAAAAAATCTCCCAAAAAGAAAACAGCCTCATCCCAGTAACCATTCAGCCATGCCTCCTGCATCGGCGTATCATATTCATCAAGAAGAATAATAACATCCTTCCCATAATACCGCTGCATGAAATTTGCCATTGAATGAACGGCATCTGACGCAACTCTCGCCTCCATCCCGGGTTTTATGCCCTTATAGTACTCACGTTCATTGCTGCTGAGCAAATCTCCCTTAAGCAAATATCTGTTCTGTTCAAACAAATCGGCAATTACTTTTGTCAGCTTATACTCCATATCCATATAATTCATTGCCCGGACATTCGCAAAGGTCAGGTAAATCACCGGAAAAGCCCCCTGCAGTTCCCTGTACTTTTCCTCCGCCCAAATGGAAAGGCCTTCAAACAAATCACTTCTCCCCGCATATTTATTGGAGAAAAAGCACTCAAGCATACTCATATTAAGAGTTTTCCCAAAACGGCGCGGGCGCGTGATGAGCGTCACTGTCGAGCCGGTCTCCCACCATTCTTTGATAAATCCGGTCTTGTCGACATAAAACCGCCCCTGCTCCATCAATCTGTCAAACCTCTGCTCCCCTATATTTACTAACAGATTATTTTCCATGGCTGCACCTCCTGCCTTTATTTTATATTCATTATACAGAAAATTCAAGGCCGGAAAAGTATTGATAAACCATTCCTGACAAAGTATAATAAAAAAATCCACCATAAAACTTTTAATACAATAAAAAAGGAGACGAGAGATGAACCGCTTAAAAGAACAAAGAGAACAATACAGAGCATACCGCAAAACCTTCTATAAAGATTACCCCCAGGTCGAAAAATTTGAAAAAACAAAAAAGGCGCTGTTAATGGCGCTCTTCCTTCTTTTCTTAAGCGCCACTGCAATTTCAGCCTATATGCAGTCCAGGCTGCTCACCTCACCCGGCCCGTTTTTCTACATCGCCGCATTTGTCATGAAAATGGACTGGGTGTTTTTACTCGCATCCATGACTCCGAAATGGCGGATCAACACCGCACTGTACCTTTTAGGTTTCTACCACATAATGACTACCGTTTCTTCGCTAGCAGAACAGGGCATCTTTTCTTTCGGCGGCTTTCTCACCCTGTATGCCAATGCCTGGCGGGCATATCCGCCTGCCGCAGCCGGGACCACACTGCTGATGATATATATTGTCATGCTCTTCCTGACCGCTACCTGGCTGGTATTTATACCGAAAAACCGTGAACTCGCCAGACAATCGGAAGAACTGAACGAAAAATGGAAAAACTCCCTCGCGGCAAATTTCCCGGTGAAATAATCCCCTGAAAACCAATGACATTGGAGCGTGAACTGTAGCCATCATCCAAAACAATACAAAAAAAAGCAAACAGGGCAGTTGTATTTTTATCCATTCTAAGTTACAATAAGGGATATAGAATACAAAGAAATCAATTGAAATAGTATGGGAGGCAATAGAAATGAAGCAAAAATACACAAGAGCAGCGCTCACCGTGACTGCAGAACAATATGAAGTAAACCAGGGGCTGGAAGACGGTTTTGAATTGTATACCAAAGTCGTAACCAACGGATGGATCAGCCCTGACGATCTGGTTCTCATCACCCGCCCGGACGGCACAGTTGTCTGCCCCTTTATCCAGAACAGGCGCGGCGTTATCTTCATCCGCAAAGGGGATTATATTATTTTTGACGAAAATGACGAACGCCATGTATGCGGCGCCGACAAATTCCCGCAAAGATATTCACCGGCAGAAGAATAATTATGGAGGCTTTCCGATTCTTACAAATGTCATCTTACTAAAATCAATTCAGGCACGGCTGCCTGCCTCACCTGAATTGATTTCTTTTTTTATTATATTGCCCCCATGCCCTCCCGGGTTCTTCTACTACTTTTCCATCTTCCAGAAAAATGCACTGTATGGCGGAAGTTCGCTGCCGCCGCCAAAATCATGCTCTTTTCCTGTTATCAGATCTACCGCTAAGCCACAGCCCGCATCAAAATGCGCCGTATATCTCTCACTGTCCGCATTGATTGCAACCATTACCCTCTCATGCTCCGACTTTCTTTCAAAGATACACTGTTTGTTCGTCAGTACCACCGAGCGGAAGGAACCATAATTCAGGGCCTCCGAATTCTTCTTTGCCTCCGCCAAGCGGGCAATATGCTCCGACAGCTCATTGAACTCCGGCTCTTCAAAACATGCCCGCAGCGCCGGATCTCCCTGGCTCTTATCCGCCTTTGCACCCCACTCGCTCCCATAATATACGCATGGTATCCCCGGCATACCGAAGCAAAGCGCATAGATTAACGGCAAATGCTTTTCATTGCCCAAGATGCTCGCAATTCTTGACACATCATGGTTATCCACAAAAGACAGCATGTGCTTCCCTTTATAAAGCGTCCAGTTCTCCGGCCCGAACTGCCGCAGCAGCGAATGGATGATTTCAAACATATTCATGCTGTTAAAGCTGGAATATAATCCCTTATAGCACTCATAATTTGTCGCCGAATGCAGCATGCCGTCATTTACCATCTGGTTATAATCCCCGTGCAGCATCTCACCCAGCAGATAAAAATCCTCTTTTCTGCTGTCCGTAAAGCTGCGCAGCCGGCGGACAAAATCATGATCCAGGCAATACGCAACATCCAGCCTCAGCCCGTCAATGTCAAATTCCCGGATCCACATATCCACACAATCCAGAATATGCCCGACAACTTCCTCATTCCTCAGGTTCAGCTTTACCAGATCATAATTTCCTTCCCATCCTTCGTACCACAGACCGTCATTATAGTTGGAATTGCCCCCAAGGTTGATATGGAACCAGTTCAGGTAACGGGAATTTTCCCTGTTCTTCACTACATCCTGGAACTGATAAAACCCCCTGCCCACATGGTTGAACACACCGTCCAGCACTACTTTGATACCATTCTCATGCAAAGTATCGCATACCTGCTTAAAATCCTCATTGGTGCCCAGCCTGCAGTCAATCTTCTTATAATCCCTTGTGTTATACCCATGGGTATCCGATTCAAAAACCGGCGAAAAATAAACTGCATTAATCCCCAGCTTCTTCATATGCGGTATCCAGTCCAGTACTTTCAGAATTCTATGTTCCAACACCCCGTCGTTCTCAAAGGGCGCCCCACAAAATCCCAGCGGATAAATTTGATAAAACACGCTTTCATATGCCCACATTTATTTTTACCTCCCGTCATGTACGGCTTATTTCATGGCACAGCAATTTTGCTTAATGCCGCGTTACTTTCCTATTCTACCACATTTACCCTGCCTTGCCCACTATTTTTTTCCACCCTCACGGTTGGCGCCCTGTCCCCGCCTGGTAGCAAAGCCGACTACTTTATTTCTCCCCATTGACTAATCCGGTATTTTGCAGCATAACTTGCAAAATGGCAAATGTGTATAACTTTCCTCTTTTTTCCCCATTTTAGACATAAACCGAAAAGAAATCCCCAATTTCCACCGAGTTATCCACATATGACACATATGTCATATACGCTGACTCCTGAATCACTTTTTTAGATCTTGGCGTCATTCCACAAAAATCGGCTTCATTTTTTATCACTATTGCACTATTTTACTACCGAATGATGCCAGATGTGTTTCAATACCGCCCCCGACATACTATATTTCCCCTTCCACGCTACGCCCGTGATACTGTATCCAGTCAATATAATTTTGTGGGTATGGTGGATAACTTTTGTGGAAAATGGTATAATGCTGTGAATCAATGTCATTAACTTAAGCTTCCCGGAGCGCTGCAGACCACATATCTCATCCGGACGCGCTTTCGCTCAGCGGCAGACGCAACGGCACTAGTTAAGTTAATGACATTGGCAGTGACTGGTAATTTTACCTCACAGAAGAATCAAAAAACCGGAAAGGAACAAACATATGCTGAAATTAGGATCCCATGTGGGCATGAAAGGAAAAGAAATGTTAGCAGGCTCCGTAAAGGAAGCCATATCTTACGGCGCCAACACCTTTATGGTGTTTACAGGCGCTCCGCAGAACACAAAAAGGAAACCCATTCATGAATTGAATATAGAAGCGGCCCGTCTATATATGGAAGAGCACAAAATGACCGAACCGGTCATTCACGCCCCCTATATTATCAACCTGGCCAACAGTGCCAATGCGGAAACCTTCCGGCTGGGCGTAGACTTTCTTGCCATGGATATTGAACGCACTGCCGCTATGGGAAGCCATACCCTGGTACTTCATCCCGGCTCGCATGTCGGCGCCGGGCCGGATACGGGAATCCGGCAAATTGCGAAAGGATTGAACGAAATACTTTCCAAAGACACTCCCTGCCATATTGCCCTGGAAACCATGGCCGGCAAAGGTTCAGAGATCGGCAGGAGCCTGGAAGAGCTTGCCGCCATTTTTGACTTAGTGAGTCATAATGAAAAACTGCGTATTTGCCTGGACACATGCCATATGCATGATGCCGGTTATGATGTCATCCACGATTTTGACGGAATAATCACCCTGGTGGACCGCCTGGTCGGAAAAGACAAGGTCGCCGTGCTGCACATCAATGACAGCAAGAACCCCTGCGGTGCCGGAAAAGACCGCCATGCCAATATCGGGGACGGCTTTATCGGCTATGATGCACTGCACAAAATTGTCCACCACCCGGCTTTTGCCCATATCCCCAAGATACTCGAAACACCTTACCGTCCCAGCCCCGAAAACCCTAAGAAGCTTATACCGCCTTACAAAGAAGAAATTGAATGGCTTTCGGCCCCGCTTTAAAGCATATAGGCAGCACCCAGTCCCCTTAAGAGCCTATAACCATTCATTCCAAAAACGTTCCACCCGCTTTGCCACCCGGCCTACCGTGACAATCTCATACGATTCCCACTCCCTTGGGAACATTCTCTGGTATGGGCGGCCTAAAAACCGCTCATCCAGCAGCGCCACAATCCCCACATCCTGCGCGGTGCGTATCACCCGCCCGGCAGCCTGCAGCACCTTATTCATTCCCGGATAACGGTAAGCATAGTCAAAACCGTTCTCCCCCTTTTCGGAAAAATAGTTCTTCACGATTTCCCGTTCATTGCAGACCTGCGGCAGCCCCGTGCCTACAATGACCGCGCCAATCAGGCTGTCCTCCTTCAGGTCAATGCCTTCACTGAATATCCCTCCTAACACACAAAACCCCAACAGGCTCTTCATCTCCTGCTTTTCCGGATACTCCATACTCCCGCCCGGTACTTCCGCACAGCCCATGTCTTCCCGCATCTTTGCCAAGCCCACGCTGCCCGCCTGGCCGGTAAACCGCCGCAGGAACAGTTCCCGTTCCTCTTCCTCCATATGTTCCCCCTGCACGATACACTCCATGCTCTCCTCTTCAAAAAAATGCGCCTTAAAAACATCATAAATCTGCTGCAAAAATGCATGGGACGGGAAGAAGACCATATAATTCCCATGCCTGTTCTTCATAATCTCATATATATAAGAAGCAATATTATAAAATTCCGTCTCTGTCCGCCGTGTATATTTACTTGTCACATCGCTGCCGATAAACAATGCCTTACGCCCCGGGTCGAAAACCGACTGTGCATACACCTCGTAATCCCCCGATTCCGCCCCCAACAACCCCTTATAATACTGTATCGGGAGCAAGGTTGCCGAAAAAAGTATAGTACTGCGCCCCTTCTTCATACACTCCAGCAAATTTGCGGATGGATTCACACAGAACAGCTTTAAAATAAAAGATCCATCCTCCTCCATCTCCGAATACACCACATAATTTTCGTCCACACGCTCGTAAATATCCAGAAAATGGGAAACTTCAAAATAAAAAAGCAGCATCTCAGCCCGGATTTCCTTCGTATGAAAAGCATCCGGCCTTTCATGTTCCTCAAGATAATCCTCCATAACAGACCTCAGCCTCTGCAGCGCCATTACAAATGGGGAAATATACTCTTCTATTTTATAAGTCTCACATTCCCTCTTCAATGCCAGCATCTCTTTGTTACACTTCTCCAACCGCTGCTCCAGCTTCCCGTCCAGCCCTTTTACCGTTTTCTTCAGCTTCAGGAAATCTTCCTTACACATAACAGCACTGTACATCTCCCGCCCCCGGTCTACCAGGTTATGCGCCTCATCTACGAGAAAAATATAGTCCCCCTTTACGCCATCGGAAAAAAAACGCTTCAAATATACATGGGGATCAAACACATAATTATAATCACAGATAACCCCGTCCGCGAACAGGCTCATATCCAGGCACATTTCAAACGGACAGACCTGGTGCGCCTGCGCATAACGCTCCACTGCTTCCCTGCTGAAATTGTCCGAGTGGGTCAATAAATCATAAATCGCATCATTAATACGGTCGTAATGCCCCCTCGCGTAGGGGCAATACTCCGGATTGCACTCAGTTTCCTGCATAAAGCATATTTTGTCTTTCGCAGTCAATGCCACTGTCTTAAATTTCAGCCCCCTCTTCCGCAGAAGTTCAAAGGTGCCGTCCGCAACCGTCCTTGTGATAGTCTTTGCCGTCAGATAGAAAATCCGATCCCCGCGCCCCTCCCCCATGGATTTTATCGCAGGGAATATCGTAGAAATGGTTTTTCCCACCCCCGTAGGCGCCTCGATAAACAATTTCCTTTTATGGTATAAAGTCTGGTACACATAAGTCACAAGCTCTTTCTGCCCCTTCCGATACCCAAAAGGGAATTGCAGGACCTTCACCGATTCCTGCCGCAGCCTCTTCCACTCCCACTCAAAATCCGCCCATTTGCGATACTGCCCAATCAGCCCCATAAACCACTCCTCCAGCTCCCGGAACGTATAGTCCGAATGGAAATACCGGATTTCCTCCGTGTCCATATTGCAGTAAGTCATCCTCACCTGTATCCTGTCCAGCCCCTTCTGGCCTGCGTAAATATAAGCATAACATTTTGCCTGCGCCAGATGCACCGGGACAGGGCCTTTCAGCTTATGCACCTCCCGGTACGTACCCTTTATCTCATCAATGGCCACTAAGCCCGGGCACGCCAAGGCTCCCCCTATAGACAGCCCGCCTGCCCCGGGTTCCCCGATAGCCGGCCCGGACAGCCTTCCCTCTTCCCCAGCAGATGCCCTTGTGATAATCCCGTCGGCCCTTCCTTCCACCACAATCGTGTAATGTTCCGTTTCATACAAATACTTCAAAGATACTTCCGCCTGATAATCCGCCCCCATACGTCTCTGGATCATCCGATGTATCCGCCCGCCTTCCTGCATGGCATTCTCCGGCGAAGCCGCCCGCCGGTTGTCGATATCCCCGCCGCGAAGTATAAACTCCACCAGCTTCCGCACTGATATATGAATTTCCATCTTCCTTCCGTTATCCGCCATAAATACTCCCCGCCATGCACTCGGATCGGCATCCCTGGGGAAAACGGCGCAATTTTACCGTCCCCCTTGCCGATTTCCTGTTGCGATTCCCTGTTTGCCAATGCTACATCTTACCGGACGATAAGCACTTTTACAAATTCCGCCCGCCTACTTCGACGGCACCATCCTGATAATCCTTCCCGCGAAATCATTAAAGTTCTGGGTCTGCAGGATAACTTTACCGGGCCCGGTAAGCCTTGTCAAAAACAGCCCCTCACCGCCCAGAAACATATTTTTCAGCCCCTTTACCATTTCGATCTCGTACTGCACGGATCTTTCAAAGGCGACCACATTTCCTGTGTCAACCTTAATGACCTCGCCGGGTGCAAGCTCCTTCTCCACCTTATCCCCATCGATCTCCAGAAATACCATACCTGTCCCGCTGATATCCTGCAGGATAAAACCTTCCCCTCCAAAAAGCCCGGCCGAAAGTTTCTTGGTAAATGCCACGCTTAAATTCACCGTCTCCTGCGCGCACAAAAAAGCGCCCTTCTGGCAGATCAGGCCGCCGGCCGCCCCCACATCAACCGGAAATACCTCGCCTGCTACCGTAGATGCAAAAGCTATCGTGCTTCCTGCACGCTCCGCCCTGTACGTCGCCATAAAAAGTGATTCCCCCGAAAACATCCTGCCAATACTTTTGCCAAAACCGCCCCTCATATTGGAATCCATCGAGATCCCTTCCGACATCCACGCCATACCTCCCGACTGCGTGTACATGGATTCCCCCGGTGCGTCAAAAACCACTTCCACCGCCGGCATCGTATTTCCGATAATTTTGTACTGCATACCCATCTCCTCCTTTTTTTAAACATCTTGCCCATATATTTTACCAACTTTTCCGGGGCGTGTCAAAAATTGCTTTCCCTCATTGTGTACTGCACAGGATGGGAGTGAACCAATGTCATTAACTTAAGGGGGGGGGGTTCACAGGCCGGTGCCTGTTTTGCTTTCGGAGGAGCCCGGCCTGTCTTTTTGCAGCTTATTTAGATGGGGTTTTACTAAACAGAAGATGGGTATTTTCGATACCGTCCGGGTCGGCTGTGAGTGGCATCCATGCCACGCACAGCCTAAAATGGCCATCCATGGCCATTTTCCCCTGGGTTTTTGAATCTTCTGTTAAGTAAAACCTCCATCCAAAACGATGCAAAAAAACAGGCCTGGCCCCTCCGAAAGCAAAACAGACACCTAGTCTTTGATAGAATTAAGCTTTCCGATCTATCGCAAGTCTTAAGTTAATGACATTGGGGAGTGAACCAATGTCATTGACTTAAGGGGATTTCTGTGTTTCCAATAGGAATCTTC
>CANDKY010000043.1 GCA_947385425.1 uncultured Lachnospiraceae bacterium
AATGCGCAAATACAAATACTTCCCCCTGTCCTCCCGGCTCAGATAAATTTCCTTACTGTGTATACTGCCGCTGTTCCCGTCTTTCTCCCTCGTCTGGGAATAATAAATCTGCGCAGTCTCCGCATTGACTCTGCAGTATTTCAACCATCTGCTGTCCCTGGAAGATCTTTCTATTTTAATCTTAAAAGATCCGTCCGTCATATCGGTGTTCCCGATATACCATAAAAACGGGGCGTCCGGCGCACCGGCCTCATTCCCATCCCCCAAATACTCTTCGATCACCCAATATTTCTGCAGATATACCTGTCCGATCGCTACCGCCGTCTTGGGGGTAATGGCCACCTTATTTTCCTTCGGGATTCCCGCCCCCGCGCCGGCACCCTGGGCCGCTGCCATAAATTCTTTATCCGTCTCATCCACCAGCCACAGCCTGCCCTGCCTGCAATTTTCCCCGAACTGCGCTTCCATCTGCCGCCGCAGTTTCTTATTTTTCGAAGCGTTGCCCGACATATAAATATTTACCTGTCCGGCGGAATACCCTTCCCCGCCATAATACCGGAGCAGACCCTCATGTTTTTCGAAAACCGCATCCATCGCACGGCCAAACTCCTCCACCTTATTGCTCAGGACCTTTTCCAGCTTTGCATTCAGCTCTTCCGCGCTGAAATTGCACTCCAGCTCCCTCTTTTCCCCTTTCAAAGTCATCAATTCCACCTGCACCGGTTCCGTATCGGAATTTTCATCTATCTCCCCCTCAAAAATCTTCCTTGAAATCTTCTCATTTATCTTACGGACATTGGACTGCGCTTCCATGGATTCATTGAAAAACTTATCGCCAAACCCGTTCGGAATGATTTCGCCCGAAGGCATCTCAAACGGAATATTATTTTCAATCATCTTATTTGCATTGGCAGTACTCGTATAAATCCAATACGACAGCCTCTTAATCAACGTCTCGCCGCCGATATTGCTGTCCCCGTCCACATGGAGGACATGTATGACCGCGTTTTCCTCATCCTCCGGATCTTTTGCAAATATGCCGAAGGAATAGTCCAGGGTGCCGCCGCCGAAATCAAATACGGCGAACGGTTCCGGCTGTCCGCCCTTCAGCCTCAGATATCTCGTACATATGGCCCCGATATAAGCCACCGGCTCGGCCCGCTCCATTTCCACACGTACAATATCCGCGTCACGCAGCGGCAGCGGCAGGGAACGCTTCAGGCCATAGGCAAAAGAATGCCGGATTTTCTCCCGCAGCTTTCCGTCAAATTTAACGGGGTACGTAATGTTAAACTTTGTATAAATCTTATTTTTTGCTACATTATTGATTGCACGCCCTAAAATATATGCATAAAACGCCACCGGGTCGAAATGCTCCCCGTCTTCCTCCTCCGGAGACGAGACTAACTTCACCACCTGCTTATCCGTTTTGATAAACGGCCTGACGCTGAGCTGCCTCCCGCTGTGCAAAACATAAGGGATCATTTTGATTTCTGCCAGTATGGCATTGAGTTCCTCTTCGCTGACCTCATCCATGCAATTCTTAACGGAATATCCAAAGTCAAAATATACGCCGCCCGCGTTAAATTCTTCTTCCCTGTCTCCCCTGACCAGAAACGGGAAATTGCCGTTTTCCCTCCTCCACTGGGCATATATTTCCCCCCAGCGGTAAATCATTGCATAAGTGGGATTTTCATAAATATTTATCTGTTTTTCCGGATACGATATTTCATCCGACGACAAGGTCAGCAGCTCGATGCCATTCTTCCCTTCCACTGCCACACAGGATGAAGATGTGCCGAAATCGATGGATACCGTTTTGTCCTGCAGTACCGGGCAGGATTTCCCGTCTCCCGTATACATCGTATTATTCACATTCAGTTCCACAGGAAAGCAATAAGTAATATCCGCATACTTTCCCGCCTCCCATTGGAACGTCAGTTCAAAATAGCCGCCAAACAATACGGACTGCTCCCCTGCCTCAAGCTGGCCTCCCAGCTTATTGGTATCTATATAAGCGAAACATTCATAGTCTTTCTTTGCCCCTTCTGCCTTGGCCGCTTCCACGGCCGGCCGGAAATCCGACATCTCCAAAGGGGGAATGTCCCCGGAATCTTTCCTGTCAAAATATAATTTCACCAGCGCCTTCACTTTGCTGTCATTGACGTCCTCCAGCAAATCACCGGCCTTTATATGGAACCTGCGGATACCATGGTTTGCCCAGAGCCCGCCTCCGCTTGCCGCCAGCACCCCCTGCCCGATCGCCGGGAACCCGAACATAATGCAGTCCGTTATATCCTCATACAGAATGGACGGCCCTTTTCTAACAGATTCAAATTCCAAAGCTTCCAGATTTCCCAATCTCCGTAAGGCCTGTTCTTCCTGCTCCGTATATCCGGTGCCCCCCGCTTCCTCCTCCGGATCCGAAAACCTTTTCCTGTTACGCTCCACTTTCCGCAAAAGCCCGGTATCCAGTTCTACAGGCTCACGCTCAATAACCTTTGCAATATCCTCATTCGGCCCGCCGATATACACTTCCACCCTGGTATAATCCTCCGGTATGCTGATATGGCCGACGCCGTTCTTTCTCCTGTAAATTATCTTTCCCCCTCTTTTCCTATCCTCAAGGCAGATTTGCCGTATCACTCCATCGTATGCCCTAACCGCCATTTGCGCTTCCTCCCATCAGATTTTTCTGTACTTCCGCTTCAAACACCGCCATGTGATACCTTATCCGTTCTTCTTCCCCGGCCTGCCGCGCAGCCTCCTGCAGCCCCTTTTCTCCCCTCTGCACTTTTTCCAGGCACTCCATAAAACTTTGCGCCGATGCAGGCAAAATCCCCAGCCTGTACTCCAATTCCCCGGTAAAATAAGAAGCCCTCCGCCCTATTTTCCCCCCTGTCCGGGATATAAACAATTCGAAAGCGAGCAGGTCATAATATAGTATATCCCGGTATCCCGGTATGCCCGGGGCAATAAACGCGGCGGCGTCTGCGGAAGCATTTAAGCCGGCGTTTTCTAAAACACTCACACCATCGTCTGCAAACGTGTCCGTAAACGCATCCGCAAAATATTTCCTCTGGTCTGCCCCTGCCATTTTCCGCTTTCCCAATGCCCAGCCAATCATATCCGATAATTCCCCAGGCGGCACACGCAACTGCCCCGCCGTCAATTCCACCCGGATCAGCCAGTCTGCCCCAAACCCCCTCTCCGCACACAGCCGGTATACGAGGAAAGCCATATGCCGTTTCCTGACAGCCTCCGCCTCCCTGCAAAGGGGATGCGGAACCGTAATCCGCCCTGCTTTGCGGTTCAGCGCTATCAGCTCCCCGGCCAGGCCGGCAAAACCGGCGGCCAGCTTCCCTTCCCAAATACGTTCCCCGTTTAAACCGTACACACCCCTTTTATCAATCCGCCCAAGCCTGCGCAGCGCTATGCCCCGCCCATACCCTTCCAGTTCCGCCGGGGAATACAGGCCGTCGGACGTCAAAAGGAAACTCCCCTTCTGCAATCTCTGGTAAGCAAGCACTTCCTGCAAAGGCACGCTGAATTTCCCCCTCTTAAAAGCAACCGAGCCGATCGCGTCTATGATTTCCTCCCGCTTCTTTACAAACGGCTTCTCCCGCGATTCCCCATACCTGATATACAGCCCCTTATTGTGCAAAGTATCTTTTAAGCCCTGTCCCCGGTATTTTTCCAATAACGCTTCTAAAAGGAGCTCCCTTACCTTATAATCCAGAGAAAGATAAGAAGCGATTCCCTTCCTTGCCATATATTCCTCATTGACACGGATTGTCCCCTCTCCCTCCCCCGGAATGCGCGGATAAATAACCGGGGGCATATATAATGCCCCATTCCCTGCCATTGCTGCACCCATCTTTCATACTTTCCGACATGCCGATTCGCCGTTTCTTTCCCCCTGTAAAGAACTATTTATATACCTTCTTTACAGGATCTGGCATAATTTTACATATTTTCAGTATAGCATGGGCATATTAATAGTACAAATATAATTTGAGGAAATATTCTTTATTACATAGTGATGTATGTTGGAATGCAAATTGACCGGTAGATGAGTTGTAATTCTGTAACATAATCCGGATTCACCTTCAGATAGTTTCTAAAAAATGTTGTATGTATTAAAGTATAAAGATATAATATAAATAATGTAGCTCAATAGTACCTTTGCAGACAGCAAAATATTCATCGGGCAATTCAAAGGACGGGGTGTTCCAGGCAAAAGGAGGGCACACGAAAACATGGATTTCGATATCAAAAAATTTGACAGCTATCGGGAAAACAACTGCCTGGTTAATACTGACTTTTTTATGCCCAGAGGGATCGTTATACGAAAAGATGCGGAAAAGATCATCATTGAAAATCCTGGATATATCCGGACAGGCAAAGATCAAATGCTGAAAGGCGGGATTTCCGATCCCCGGAACAAATCACTGATGAAAATGTTCAACATGATCGGCATTGGAGAACGTGCCGGGAGCGGTGTGCCGGATATTTTTGCCGTATGGGACTCCCAGGGGCTGGTAGCACCGGAAATTGAAGAACAGTATAATCCGGATCGGACGATTCTGACCCTCTCCTTCACGGAAAAACAAGCAGAAAAAACAAGCAGAAACGGACAAACAGCAAAAACTGCGGAAAATAAACAGCGGATCCTTGATTTTCTCAAAAAAGAAGAAAGCAGTAAGGCCGCAGAAATCGCAGAATATATCGGGCTCAGCTCCGCACGGTCCAGGGTAATTCTTTCTGAATTAATGGATGAGGGCAAAATCAGGACAGAAGGCAACGGACGTTCACGGCGCTATCTGCTGGTACCATAGTAAGAGCCTGTTTAAAATCTCATTTCCACCATCTGTACACCCCATTTTGCGAGATCTTTGCCCCTCATTCGGTCAACGTAGCCCCACTACGCCTCCCTCATTCGGGGCAAACCTCTCACAAACTGTGGCGCACATCTGGCGAAAAGCAGATTTTAAACAGGCTCTAAGGACCTGTAAAGAAAAAACTTCCACCTGTGCGGGAGGGGACAGGGTGCCAACCGCACAGGTGGAAAAACTTTACAGATCCCTACTATCCCTTCTGCTTTCCTTCCATTTAGCAATTCTCAATCCAAATCTATGATATCCATTAAATCCGAAAAATATCTGACGAGGTTAATTTCAAATTCAGCCTGCACCGGATAATAATATTGGCCGCATACCCCGTTACGGTATCCTGAAAATATATTGGCCACCCAGAAAAAAGCCCTTCCCAGAACCGTATTGCATACTATATAACTGCCGTTACGCATGTGGCTTAAATCCACCCCTCTCCGCGCATAATCCTGCAGCATCCCCATATACTCAATCTCCTGTTCTTTTGACGCAAACGTATCCCCGCCTAATTCGCTTCTGTCCGACTCAATCAGCTCGGCCAGCCAATCGATATCCTTTTCCCCTGCCCTCAATACGATAGTCAGATACAGTATCTCGAACACCATAACGCTGTAATCGCATACCTTCCCGTCCGCAATCAGCTCATGGATAACTTCCGCCTTTCTGAATATCCTTTCCTGTGTCCTCATATCCAGGCCCTGCAATATTTTAGCAAAGAACTTTTCTATCTCTTCCATCTCTTCCGGCTCCGGCGTTTCCGCTGCCCCTTCATACAGATTCCCAAACAGGGCAAAATACTGCCCATACTTTTTGCAATACATCCCCGCCGTCCCATTATCGAGGCTCATATGGAAAGCAAAAAATTTCCGGAGATACACATCTATATTTTTCCTTCCCGGCTCGCTCCCAAATATTTGCCGCACGGAATTTTTCAGTTGGCCCTTATCCATGGAAACAATTACAACCACATTCTCCAACCCGTCAAATATGTGATGCAGACGCTCCAATATCTTTATTGCATACTCCGGCAGGCACCTGTCCAGTTCATCCACCACAACCAATACCGTTTTTCTTTCTGCCATTTGCCGGATTATCTTTTGTGTCTTTTCCAATGCCTCCCTGAATTCATGCAGCATATCATAGCCATTGGAAACCTCTGTTATCCCGTTTACCGTTTTGTCCACAATCCCGATCAGATTAACGCCAATCTTATTTTTGCACCATTCCCCCGCAGCCTCTGCCAGTTCCTCCTTTATATTCTTCCAAAATATGGCGCCGTCCGCCTTGGCCATATCCTTATCCACCTGCATCCCGCCTTCGATACACTCTAAGATTACAGCAATAATGGCTATCACCGGTTCCTGGTAATAATCATATTTCCAGCAATTATAATGATAAACGTAGAACTGCCCGTCCTCTTTCATTTTCTTTTCAAAACGTTCCAGCACGAACGTTTTCCCACTGCCCCACACACCGTCAATGCCAAAGCAGCATCCTTTTTTCTTTCTCGATAATGTCCCCGTTATCCGGATCAAATTACGTATAAACGAATCCCGGTTAAGCACATCCAAACCTTCTTCTCTGTTTTCAATTCCCATTGCCTTCTCCTTCTGTTTTCTGGCAGTTCCCAATTATTAATTATCAAACCTGCTCCGGCACGCCGTCCATTCAGAAATTGCAGTTCCACTCAAAATCCATTCAAAAAAATGAGGAGATTTCTTGCGGCTTTTACGAACAGATTTGCTGTTGTTTTTGGCGGAGTCACCGCTTAGGAACTGTCCGGATAGAACGCTAAAACAAAAGCAAACAGATGCACCACTGAAGTATAAGAATAACCATCACAATCTGCAAATACTTCGTCTCCTTTAAAGCAAAACCATACCTGATATTTTCCCTGATTCCCCCCGCTTTCCTGCTCCTTATATCCGCCACGCCTTTCAGTTTCTTTTCCCATAGCTCCCACTTCTTCGCTTCCGTCCTTACACTCAAAGGCTCATTATATTTTATCAAAAAGGAATTTTTCACCTCCTCACAGCACTGTTCAAATATCCGCTTCTCTTCATACCACCTTTTTGCCTCTTTATATAAACGCATTTTCCCTTTATGCCATAAATAAATGAACATAAGAACCAATTGCACCAGCGCCATTCCCAATACCAGCATCCCCCAATACATACCTTCCGCCATTCCCGCATAGCGCTCATAAATTTTAAATAAACCCAAAACCGCCGTTCCCATAATAGCCGCTAACAATAAAAAGGGCGAAACCCTATGCAGCAATGCTTCCCCCTCTTTTTCCCCTCTGACGCCTGCCTCCCTTCCGGTACCCGCCCCCTGCTTTTCCCACTCATCCGCGTAACAGTCATAACCATTCTCCAGATATATACGTTCCTTTTGGCAATACTCCTCCACCCAGAATGAATTCTTCGCTCTCCGCAAGTCCCCCCAAAGCAGCCGCTTTCTTTCTTCCTTCGTCAGCTTCCCGTTATACCTCTCCTTATATTCCACAAGAAAACCAACCGGAAGATACTCCCCCTCCCTCTCCACAAAATAGCATTCCGGATAACGCGATACGATTTTTTCCTTCCCGTATTCTATCGTCCGGCATACATACTTATACGGATTCAGCAGAAAATTTTCTATAAAATCCATATAAGCATTTTTTGCGCCCGCCTCATCTCTCCCTTCCACACTTTCCCGCAGCCGGCCAGCCAACTGCCGTTTCATTTTCCCGTCATACTTTTCTATATTATCCAGTAACCATTCTATATGTTTTAACTTTTGCACTTCATCACGCAATTCTGCTTCCATAAACCATCAGCCTTACCTTCCATACAGCAAACCATGCAATTCTTCCCTTATCTTCCGCACCTCACTATTACCCCGACTTTCGTTGGCAAAGAAACTGTCATATACTTCTTCCAGCACTTTCTCCTTTCTCCTTTTATTCGCTTTGCTTTCCTGCTGGCCGGGCGCGCTCAATATCTCATCCATCTCAACCTGTACCGCGCTCACATTGGCAAAAACCTCCGCCAGATACTCCTTCCCCCTTCCGGAAACAAAATCCTGGCATTTCATTGCATCGGAAATGCGCAGCCCAATCATAATGGGGTACAGTACCTTTTTTACTATCCTGTCATGCACGCCATTCTCTCCGCTTACCACAAGGCAGTTTTTCATCATTTCCGCATACTGGTTACATTCACGCAGAGAGAATTTTAAATAATCTACCATACCCAGGGCCACTCTGTTAAAGCCTTTCTGATTCCGATCTGTCCTTGACACATACAGAAAATAGAAAGGGACATCCTTCACATTTAAGTCGTAAGTAACATCAAAAAACTTATTCAGATAAATGGTTGACTCCAGCCCTGAACCATAAAAACGCTCTATGGATTTGCACAGTTCCACTTTGTTCAGGCAATAGATAAAGAAAACCTTTTCGCAGTCGACAAAATGTTTAATTCGTTCCAACACCTTTATTGCGTAATCCGGCCTGCATCTGTCCAGTTCGTCGATAACAATAACAATCCTCCGCTCCCGCTCCTCATTCGGCTTTACCTTAAACAATTCCCCCAGCAAATCCCGGAAACCGTCCCTGATTTTCTCCGCCTCTTCCACATCGAATAACCGGAAACCTTTGCTGGTCAGCATTTCCACTTTACCGAACCTTAATTCAAAATCCTTCCTCTCCTCCCCGTTTACCCCTCCCCCTATATACCTGTACGTCTTTCGGATCGTATAAATCAATGAGAGCAGCGGGTCATCGTGATCATCAAAGAGCCACGCGTCATAATAAATCGGAATAAACTCATGCCTCAGCTCCAGATTCCTGAGCCCCTCCTTCTCATCCATAATTGCCGCTATCTTTTCATATTCCTCATCCTCCGCTCCTCCCTGCCCCCTTATATAATCGAAATCCAGAATCAGGCACAACTGCTTGATAAAAAAAGTTTTCCCGCATCCCCATGCCCCATTTATTGCAAATACCATATTCTCTTCGCATTCATCCAGGATATTTATAAACTTCTTAATATCAGAGTTCCTTCCTAATACGTCCTTATTTATGGTGTCCCTTAAGTTATCCTTTGTCAGCCGCAAATCCATACCTCATTCCCCCTTTCCGCTGTCTCCACCCGTCCCTTTCCCTAGAGCGTGCCAACCAACAGGTGGAAAAAATTACCCAAAAACCATTCCACAAAAGCGGCCCGCCCGTCATTCCCCCGGCCGGCTCTCCGTAATCCCCAGTTCCCGTTCTATCTCCAGGATCAGGTCAATATTGGCACGCTCATATTCATTGAACATATCCTCCGTAATTTCCCTTTTTTTAATCTCCGCATACCACGGATACTTGCTATAATGTTCCGAATACTTTCCGCCCTCCCGGCTGAACGGATACCCCATCCTGGCATAGATTTCATTTCTGGCATATCCCAGCGCCGTCTGGTAATCCATATCGCTCCTGCCGCGCAATGCCTCTATTTCCTCCCGCTTAAGCTTTCTGCTGTTACTGTCCGTAAATATAACTCCTTCCGACGCAAAACTGTCCGCCTGCGGAACATTTTCCGGAGCTTCTTCCTCCCTTTCCGCATCCGGCACGCTCTCCCCTTTCTCTATGCCCCTTTTGCCCTGCATATCCTCTGATACGCTCACTTCTTTCCTTTCCGATACCAGTTCCATTCCCCCTGCGCCCATAACTTCCACTTTCGGCTGCATCACCTTCTCTTCCCCGGCTTCCTTCCCTTCCGGCTGTATTCCCCTTTCAGATCCCGCCCGCAGCGGATATATTTTCATAAACAATACTGCAATAAAACAGACCGTACACAATATGAAAAGTTTATTCGTAAAACATATTTCCCGTATAATTTTCGGTATGATCCTTCTGCGCCCAAAATATTTTTTTACTGTTCTGTCCGTCCGCTCTTTCAATTCGTTATGTACATCTTCCGGCATTTTCTGTGTCATCATACAATTCCCGCCGCATATGTCCGTCCGGCCGACAAGGGCAATTCCTTCCAGATACGATTTCCAGTATTCTTTCTTTTGTCTGATATGCAGTTCTCCCGCAATCCTTCCAAAAGATACCGCCAGGAATATATATGCAGCCAATACCAGAAGCACCGACAGTACAGCCGCGCCGCTGTTCCTTTCACACCCCCCTGCATAAACAAATATGGATACACCTGCGATAAAAAGAAGGAATACCAGCACCCGGATAATATAGCTCTTTATATGTATTTTTATATTGTCCGCCGCGATTTCATTTGTTATATTTTTAAACTGCCCGCTGCGATGCTCTAAATATATTTTCTCCCTGTCCACACCTTTCCGTCCGCGGCAGAACCCAACCGGCAGCTTTAAATCCGTTACACCCAATACCCCGGAAATCAGATACGCGTCCGTATGCCTGGATACAATCCCCTTCCCATCCCGGCTGCCATACATAAACAGTCCGATATCATTGCAAAAATCCCCCGTAACCGCTTTATAAGCCTTCTCGGCCCCGTGCCAGTCCCCCTCTTCCATCTTAACCGCAAACTCCGCCAGCTTGTCCCTTCCATCGTCGGTTACCGGACAATAATAATGCAGATTATCCAGCATCCACTCCATAGCTTCCCGCTTTACACTATCCGCCTTTCTCCCCATACCGTCTCTGGATACACCCATTTTTTATCCCGTTCCTTCCAGGTAATTATATTCCTACTCCCGGCTCCGTTTCCAAACCCTTTTCTTTTCGCTCCGCTGTATTTGTTTCATCCTCTTCCATACATTCTTATCCTTTGAAAAAACCAATCCTTCTTCCAGCAGGCCGGCCAGCAGCTCCCTGTTATCCCGGAATACCGCTTCCGCCCTCTCCCAGTTTTCCCTTGTCCCGTTCAGGAGAAAAACCGCAATACCGTCCATCTGTTCCTCCTGCAGCCAGACCGGCTCCCCGTCCCCTATCATTAAACCGTACACTTTTTCCTCTTTCCAGGGACACATCATACGCAGATATTCACGGTTCGTATAATATTTCCCCAGGTCCTCCCGGCTGTCCAGGCGGATCGTCAGCCTGGCCTCCGTCTCGCAGCACTTGTCCACCAGCGCCTTCTGCCGCTGCTCCAGTTCGCTGTAATATGCCTCTCCCAGCGCATCCTCACACTCCTCTATCATTTCCCTGCCCCTGATATAATCATACTCCCTGAAATCTTCTTCCTGCTGCCTGATACCGTCTTTCAGAAACCCGTACAGCATCTCCCTGAATATCTCCTGGTTTTCCTCATACTTTATATCCCGATACCGCTTCCCTATCCTTCCGGTATCCGGGTCGCCATATAGCTCCTGGAAGAATCCCCCTATTTCCTCCTGCTCTGCCTTCTGTTTCTTCTCCATTTTTTTCTGCAGAATATTCCTCTCATTTTTGATAAGCCTCCCCCAAAGCTTCTTTATCCTCGCCAAATCCCCTCCCTTCCATGCAAGGCCGTCTACCTCTTTTTCCAGCCTGGAAAGTTCCCCCATACACAATCTCTCATCTTCCTGCGACATCGCTTTCTGCAGCATATTTGTTTTAAACCAGTCTGTCAGGTTATTTGAAAAAAGTTTTAACTGTGGAAACTCACTTTTAAATGCCAAATGCCTGTTTAATATTTTTATAAAACGATCGAGATCACTAACCGCCATTATCTTCCTGCGCAGCAGGTCATTGTACTCCCTCTCCGTACCCTTCTCTCCCGTCCTTCCTCCAAAACTTTCCTTAAACACGCCATACAGCGGGGATTTCTTATTTTTTTCCTCCAGGGCATAATCTATGATTTCATCCAGATATTTCCCCAGATCCCCCGTCTTCCATATCTCCGTTTTATTGCAATAATCCAAGTGTTCCTCTAATGTCCCGGTGCTTCCAAAGATATCCCACCACTCACGGAAACAGCCCTCCGCCCCTTCTTCCGCCTCCCAGAGCATGTCCACGAATTTCCTGATACTTTCCGGTACCTTCGCCACCGCCGCGGCATCCAGCAGATTTTCTTCACAAAAATCCAGCGTATCCCCCTTCCCGCACTCCCCCATATAACAGCGCGGCATAATCCGGATCCTTATCTGAGCCGCTTCCTTTATATCCGGAGTGCTGTAAGTCGTAAAACCCGCCCTCCTCCTGAGCGACCATGGGATATAGCCATAAATGCCTGCGATTATTTCCAGCGCCCTCCGGTTATATTCCGCCCCATCCTCGTCAATAATTATGGCCACTTTGCCCGCCCAGCTTCCCATATTGTAATAAAGCAAATACAGAACAGCTTTGATCTGATCCTCCCTCAATCGCCCGCTGTCTATGGAATGACCATGCCGGCGCGCAAACTTATCAATGGAAGCTTCCTTATATTCCTCGATTTCCTCTTCCCCGATAAAATCATAGTCAAACAAAGATGGAAAATCCTTCTGAAAAAAACTCTCATCCATATCCGCCAAATACAAATGCGAATAGTAGCTCGGAGTTTCTATACGGCACATTCTGGCTTTCTTTGACAATAATAACTTTTCCTCCGGCAGCTTCCCCGCCAAATCCGTCACTGCCATACTATATGCAACCGGTTCCTGCCCCGCGTCCCCATACCGTTCCGGATTCCGTACGGGCTGGTATCCCAGAAAGTCTCTTTTCAGTTCCGTGTACTGGCTGTCCGATAATCCCCCGCTTTTGGCAAGCGCCTTATAGTTTACCCCATCATTCCCATACACAAGCTGCAGCATCCCTATCACCTCTCTACTTCCGGACAAGTTCATCCGTTTCCAGCACAGTTCTCTTCGGAACCATTTCGCTCCTCTTTTTCAGGAAACCGTACCTCCTGGTTTCATATTCATTCCTGGCCGGCCGGAAATATCCCAGCATCGTCATAACCCAGAGGAACGGCAGTATAATGCCCGACGGCCTCGGTTTGCTCTCCCCATCCGCCGCCTTACCTATGGCCGCCCCGTAAGAAGCCACTGTAAAATAATTGAACTTGTTAAAAATAGATTTTATCCTTCCCTCCACCGGCTTCACATGCCCCGCATCCAGATACTCCCCGATTTCCTCCGTTATCTGACGGTATTTATCCGCCAGGAAAAATTGACCTTCCTCGTTCACCTCGATCAAATCCTCAAAACGTTCATTGGGATCATAGAAATTATAGTCCTTTATTTTGTCGCTTTTGGTCAGAACTACCGCCGTCGGCGTTTCCGCCGATTTCATATTCACAAGCTTTACCGAATGGGCAATATTCTCCAGTATCTTATCGATATCGTCCGCTGCGCTGTCCGCGCCGCCCTTCTCCTTCTCCTTTTCCTTAATAACCATATCGATTTGTTCCGGCGCTATACACAATATATAAGCGGACGCATTCTTACATGCCCTCCTTTTATTCGCTATAAAATCATATTTTTCATTTGCGGCTTCCTCCTCAGCCGGGCTGTAAGCTTCCCCGGGCATATCTATAAAAGTGACAATCACCTTTTTCCCGCAGACCCCCAATAAAAAGGATGCCAGGGGCACCATTTCCTCATTGGAAATATTTGTCTTTTCGATTGGTTTCCCCGCCTGGTACGCCTTCAATATATTTTCCCTGAAAAAATTCCCCTTCTCATCCTCCAAGGTGCCCATTACCAGCGGGAACAGCTTTTTTTTCGCGTTCTCCCTGCCCAGAAAATCAATTAACGCCGCCAGATACGCGGTTTTCCCAACCCGCGCGCTGCCCATGAGCAGGATCACTTCCTCGCGGTATTTCCCCGCATCCAGTAAGAACTGCCCGCCGCACACCGGGCAGACCATATTCATCACATCGCTCTGCTCCCCGCCTATCCTGCATTTTATGTATGTGACAATCGTGTTCCCCATGTCGTCCGGTTCTTTCCGCGCCTCCACCCGGCAGTCCAGGAAAACAGTCTCCGTATTTTCCAGCAGCAGATCCGTCAGTTCCCTGATCTTCTGTTTTTTATCTTCCCATTTTACCCTGATATCCTTCTGTGTACCCATTTTTTCCGCCAGGGCATCCAGCTCCTTTTCGCTGACGGCATATCCCCCCGCTTCCCCCGTTAAATCTATACCATGCTTATCCTGCATCAGGCGCAGCACCCCCTCCCCGTCCAATACAAGATTATTGCTCTCATCCAGCCGGCGGCCTGCCACCAGATCATCATATGCAAAATAAAGCCTCGGGCTGATATCGGACAATATCCGACGCATCCTTGCATAAACCGCATTGTCCGGTTCCCGATCCAGCATTTTCTCCGCATATAAATCCATCAGGCGGTCCAGATTGATCGCCATCCTGCCTGCGCTTATCTTTTCCCCGCATTTGGTACAGTTAACATTATGGCACATCATGTTCCATTCTCCTCTCACTGTAAGATATAAGCTTTGTCATACGGTTCCGAAAGCCGGAACTTTATCTCTTCCTGCCGATACACGCCCGGTACTAACAAACAGCATCCCTGCCGTATGGGATAGGGAAGCCTGTGCCTGTATTTTCCTGCCGTATACTCCATTACGCCGGACGGGACTTCCCTCTCCACTTCGGAAAATACTACTACGGTCCCCTCTTCGTGCCCCCTCCGCTCCGTCCGTATATAAAATGCTTCCCCAAGCATCACATCATCATATACAATCTCCCTTTTCCCCTCTTCCTCGCCGTTAATGACAAAAGTAAAAGTATACAGCCCCCGTTCCGATTCCAATGCCCGCTCTGCCTCCCCCCTGTCATCGGAAGCCGTGCGGTAAATTTTATGCTCATGGAACGGGGCTCCCGCTCCGCCCCGCCCGGATTTTTCCTTATAAAAGATAGTGGCATACTCCGTATCTTTACTGCACCACCTCCAGTGGATCCTGATTTTCCCGTTCCTGCATTCAATCTGTATCTCTTCCATCTTCTATCCGCCCCCTCTGCTTAGGCTCCTTAGGAAATCCCCATACCCCGAATGTGCGGCATCACCGGCACTGAAAATGGGGGCAGGGAGTGCCGGAAAAACTGCGCTTCTCCCTCATCCTTCCCTGCCGTCCGGCGCGCTCCGTCTGTCTTCCTGCCGCATCCCGTAAATGCTTCTGATCGTGTCCAAATCCTTAAAAGCAAGCATCTCTAACTTTGAATGCTCTATCCACTCCCTGCTCTTAATCTTAGAAAACGGCATCTCCACCCTTACCTCGCCCTTTACCGCTTCCGGAATGCCTGCCATTTCCGTATCAAAAAACAGCGGATTCACAAAAATATATTCGCACTCCTTCGTCTGTTTCAGCGATTCTACATATGCTGTGTAAAATTTACCCGATCCGGATACCCTTATTTTATTTACTGCCGTTATAAACTTATTGAAAATACGCCTGTTATTCTGCCGGATATATTCTTCCAGAGGACTGACCATCTGACGGACATAATCCTCCAATGCCCCCCTGCAGGCGGTTTCCATGATATCCCTGTACCATGGCAGTTCCGGTTCCCGTACCTCTTCTTTGAAATACTGCTCCAGTTCCTCTTTCTTCACCAGGCTTCCTTCCGAAAAGCTGATGTCCCTTTTCACGGCCCGCAGCGCCGCCAGGCTCCCTTTTTTCTCCTGTTTACATGCTTCCAGGCGGCCTTTCCATTCCTCCTGCCCCAGATAAGCTTTTATCTCACGGATCAGCCTCAGACGGGTCCGGCATGCAAACTGTCCTGCAAACCCTGTCCATAAAATCTCCTGCAGTTTTTCAACAATGCCCCCCACCCCCATATTCCTGGGAATCTGCTGCTCTATTTCCAGCAGCCCCTGTTTATCCGCGTCATCCATACATTCCCCCTGCAGCCGTTTTTCTATAATATCCAGCGCCTCTGGCAGCTTCCTGTCCATATCCGCCACATTGCCCGGCAGACAGTCCATAATAGCGGGTATCTTCCTTTTCAGTTCCCCGAAATCCAGATTTTCTTCAAAAAATACTTCCATAACGGAAGCATCCCCATACAGCAGCTCTAACAATTCCCCGCAGGTACACTTCTTCTTCCTTGCCTTTAATATCGAAAACCCCGGGCTCCTGCGCATCCATTCCTCAAATATGTCATACCTGACCGGCAGGGACGCAAAGGCACGGTACATCTCTTCCTGACTGAATACAATCATCCTGTCGAGAATCCCTTCCAGTTCCCCTGCAAACTCCTCCGTCCGGATGCCGCTTTCCTCCCACTGCGCCTCCAGGTACTCTTCCAGCCGTTCCGCTGTCACATATTTAAAAATATCCAAATCCCAGTACCCTAATATTTTCCATCCTTTGAAACTGTCATTTCCCATGCTTTCCCTGACATCTTCCCTGCTTATGTTCAGGAAAATATGTAAAGCCGCCGCGCTCACTGCCCTCCGGTATTTGTTCTGTCCGGAGGCTCCCCACAAATACTGGCTGAAAAAGCAGACCGGAAGCCCGCCCTTCTTCAACATTGCCTCCCAACCGCGGATCCTTTCCTCCGCAGCGGGATTTTCAAAATCCAGGAAACAGTATATCCCTGCCGTATACTGCCCCTTAAATCCCTTTTTCACCATTATGCTTTTGATTTCTGCCAATACGGATTCCACCCGGCCCGCTTCCGTCTGATTTTCTATAAAAAAAACGGCAATATAAAAATGCTCCATTGACTGGGCCATACCGTTTTCCCTCTGCTCTTTGTAATAATCCACCGCCTCGCCTATCCCAGAAACACTGCCCTCCCTGGCATAACAATACCCGGCCGGTTCCAGTTCCCCGACACGCAGCTTCAGCTCCCCTTCCAGACACTCCGCAATGACCTCAGGGACATCATCCACAAATACGCAAATCGGGAAACTGCACAACTCTTTGGTACGTATCCTGCTCTGATCCGTAACAGTATTTATGATGCTGCTAAGTTTATAGTCCATTTTTTATTCCAATTCCGCATGCGCCCATGCATCTCCATAACCCGCAGAACGCTTCCCGCCCGGAATACATGGACGGGAGGTTCCGGATACTGCACCGGCGCATGCTGTCTCTGGCTCCGATTTATAATTCCGGTATCACAGGCTCCGGGGTTATTGCCGGCCTGTCTTCAACTGTATCATCTGTACGTAAAAACCTTTGATCCTTTCCATCAGATCCGGCTTCTGTCCCTGTGCAAACATTCTTCTCACTTCCGCCTTCTTTAATATTTCAAGCTGCTCCCGGCACTCTTCCAGGAACGCTTCCTCCCGCAGCTTCCGCGCCTTCCTCTGCTCTTCCTTCCTGTCGGCGTTTTTCTCCGTACAATATGCTTCCAACTGTTCCAACTGTTCTTCCGTATATATCCCGCCCATACGCCGGAATGCCGTATAGTGATAAAACCTGGCGTCAATACCGCTGACATCCTCGAAAAACAATAGCTCCGTCTCCGTCCCGTCCTTCTCGCGCAGTATGATATCGTCCTCCCTTATGCTTATGAGCCCGTTCCTTACAAACTGGAAAAACCTTGAAAAATTTTTCCTCGTCTTTTCCTCTTCCAGAATACTTTTATTATATTTGTCCACAAGCCCCTCACAGTTACGGAATATTTGCAGGAACTTTTTAAGCTTTACGAACAGCATCCAGTTCATCCGCAAAAACTGATACACAGTCGCTTCCTCTGTCTTTATATACACGTTAGGGATCTGTACAAGAGTATCCACAAAGCGGAAAGACTGCTTCATCTGTCGCATCAGCCTGCCGCCCTTTGCAATTAACCTGCTGCCTTCCTCATTGTCTTTCACATACTCATCCCGGCACCAGCCATATACCTTTTCCTCATCCCTCATATTCATCAGATAACTGCTCCGGAACCGTCCGGCGGGATCCGCATAAACGATCCCATGCCTCAGCAGTTCCTCCGTCACCTCCATGACCATATGCACAAGCTGCTTCTCCCGCGGATTGAATTCCGGCTCAGTATTCTTCCAGAGATCATACACATATAAGTTGGCAAACTGCCTGAAATCATATTCCTTCCCCTCATAAATATGCATCCCCGTGCCGCCGTTTCTGTAAATCTGCTCCTCATATGCCCTCTCATAAGCCTTGATATCCGTAAAGGAAAACAGCGGGACACCGCATATCCAGTTATACCAGTAAATATTATTCAGATCATTCCCCTTGGCGACCGCAATGCCGTGGGTTTTCGCATACCCTTCCACTGCCTCCACCACATTTAATGCCTTGTCCGGCGCCACAATATACTTTTTCACCGGCAGGCTGCTCAACGGCAGGTTCATGTTTGCCGAATATATTACCCTCGCATTGTTCTCCAGCCTCTCACACACTTCCAGCATACCTGCGGCAAAATAATCCTCCCCGTATGCCAGCTCTATAAATTTCTCTATGGTCATACCCGGGATATCCCTGTACGCTTCCTCGATAAACGAGGTGAATACCAGCATGGGATTGAATTCTTCATCGGTATTCATCCACTGTTTCTGCGTGTTAAGCATTTTCTCCTGCAAAGCCACTACAAGAGCTTCCGCCCCTTTGGCGGAAATCGTATCGTCCAGATATCTTTTCACCTTCAGCGTTACCGGATCCCTCTGGCTCAAATCCAATATCTGTATGCTGTATTCCATGAAAGGCATGGAGCCGTTCATAATGATATGGAAATTCCTCTCCAAAACTTCCTGCAGCCGCAGAAAGACATCGATATACCTTTGAAGCTCCGACAGCCTTACTTCCACAAAAGAGATAACCTGCTCCAGATTTTTCAATGTGATCTCATACAGCTCGATCATATTATCCGAAGTCAGCCTCTCCACACAGCATTTCCGGTATTTTTCTATCTGGCCCTGCAGCATGGGGCCGATGCACAGCGGGCTGCTTATCTTTGCCTTGATATCCCGCATCTCCTGCTCCAGCTCGTCCTGCCTAATTTTTTCCCCATACTTTAACTGCTTCACGGCATTGACATAGTCTGTTTTGAGCCGGTACAGCAGCCCGTTAAAGGAATCCCCGTTTTCCACCCGGGAAGCCAACAGCTCCCTTAAATAAAAGACCCCTTTGCCGCTTCCTGTGAAAATATCCCGGTACTCCCTGGAAAACAGTTCTATGATTTCCTCCACTACCTTGTTTTTCGCCTCATCCCAGGCGTTATACAAAGGGGCATTGGTATTCATCCAATATCCTTTCAGGATGTTATACAGGGTATCGGACTGTACCTCCGCCTTCCCGACCCGGCCGCCGGTTCCCTTTTCATAGTACATCATCGGCGCCTCGGAAAATGACAGTATACGGTTCGCCTGTTCTTCCGGCTGCATGTTCATTGCAACCAGCCACTCTTCCACATTCCTCTGCCCCGGATGCACGTCCCAGGCCCTGCGTATAATCTCACAGGTATGGTAAGACATATAGGAGAAAATCTGCTCCACAGGCATATTTACCGCGCCCATTCCGATCACATTGTATTGGTAGTTTGCGTTCCGCGGCACGATATCGCCCATCATATTGACTTTATTCTGTATATCGATAACGGAATTGTCCAGGAAAGAATCTATAAGGAACCCTTCCGTCGTATTATTCTTTTTTACAAGATTGATGACATTCTCCACCACCACTCTCTGGCAGAAGACATCCGGCTTGGGGACGCTCCCGTGCCCTGCCGTCTTCCCCGAAATCAGCACACAGGTATCAAATATTCTGTTTGTGGTGTCTATTGCAAAATCCGGGGCGTACTCCGCCTTGAACCTGCCGCTCCCGTCCAGATTGCCGAGATTCATGAAATAGTCGATTTCCTTCAGCGCCGCATAACTGTTATACTGCAGGCGCTGCTGGGGGACGTCCTCGGGATAGGTATCCGCCAGATAAATATATCCGCTTATTTTATATTTCCATTTATTATCATCACAGATTTTCTGCACAATATATGGTATATCTATGACAATACCGCTGCCTGTCCCCCCTCCTATCCCTGCGAATATGTAAATAATCAGCATCTCCTTCTCCGGCCTTGCAATCTGGTTATGCAGGCTGGTCAGCTTCGAAGTCAGCGCCCTCTTTATACGGAGAAACGCATTTTCCCCGAATAAAAGATATCTTCCGGCCTGGCGTATCCCCCCTGCCCCATTCCCCACGATCTCCTGGTTCATGGTCGGATTGAGCCAGTCCAGGATATTCTCCGGAATCAAATGCCTGTTCCCCGGCTTCAGCCTTCCCGCCGCGTCCGCATCATACAACTGGCAGAGTTCATTCTCCCCCGACTCATTGCTCAGCCCGATCTCGCCGTATTTGGGCCTGGCCAAATCGTCCAGATTGTTCATGTCCGTATCGATCGCCAGATACTCGAAGTTCTGCGGATGTTTCTTCCCGCCCTCCAGTTCAAACTGCTTATATGCCTCTGTCTTCAATTTCGCAACTGTCAGGCTTCCCTTCCCTCCTAATCCAAGAAAAAGGAATTTGTGCTCCTGCGGCTCCAGACGGTTCTTATTGGAAATAAAATTAAGGAACCCTCCCCCTTTGCTCAGATCCAGTTTATCCAGCCCTTCCTGCTGCAGTCTTGTCAATGCCATACGATACCTCCTCCGGTTGTGCCGCCGCCCAATTCATCATTTATAAGTAATCCCGATCTCCACATAGCCGTCCGCCGTTTTTATCCTGACTTTACAGCCCTGGCTTCTCTGATATCCCCTGCCGTTCGGGGCGCCGGCGCCTATCTCCGCTTTATCCCCCAGCCGTATCCCCTGCATACTGTACAGTTCCACCATATTCGCCGCTTTAGACTCCACACTGATTTGCCCGTCCTGCTTTCCTCCCTTTATCAGCACCTTCTTCGTATACGGAGCCGCGGACGATAATATTCCGTCCAATTCCTTCTTCTTCCCGTCATTTCTTTCCACCTTGTTATAAATCTTCCGGTAATTCTCAAGCAGTTCCTCCAGCGGCAGTTTAGCCGTATTCAGGTTCCTGCCCTGGATGGGCGTATGGATAGAATAGCTCCGCTTTTCCATCGTCCCGCTCTCCCCTTTCAGGTTACTGTATACCTCCAGCACGAACATACCCTGTATCTTCTTCCTGCCCTTCTTCATGGCGGCAATAATAATACCTGCTGCCAGAAGGGCAATTATGGCGGCAATGCCTCCCGGCAGCCACAAACCCGGCGCCGTCTTCTCTTCCTCCAGGCATCTTATCCTTATCGGGACTACTGCCCTGCTGCCGTCAGCTTCCCCGACTGCCTCCACTTCCAGCACGGCTTCCCCGGCTTTCATCCCTCTTATTACAAAGGCATCGCCTTCCTCCCCGCTTTCACATTCCACGATATCCGGGACGTTAACGGCATTGTATTTTATATCCTGCTGCCCTGTAATATATTCCCCCGGATCCACGGAAATCTCCTGCCCCTTCCTTATCTCCAGGACCGGGACATCCTCTGGAGACGTCAGCCCGATCGGTACGGCCTTCAGGGCGATACTCTCCCCGTTCCGGTAGAATCCGTCCCCTTCCAAATATATATCCAACGAATAATCGCCGACCGTATCCGGTGTAAATAAGCCATGCAGCCCTTTTTCCGAAGCGGTAAATTCGATCGGCGTTTCTTCCCCGCTCTCCGCACTCTTTACCGTTGCCTCCACATGGACCGTATCATAAAACGCCGCATCTTCTATGGGTGTCCCGCTAACCGACAGATACACGTACACCGGAAGGCTCTCTCCAATCCTGACATTGCTTGACGGCAGCTCAGTCACCATGGACATATCATAGTTATACAAAAGGCTGACCTGTATACGGTCCCCTGTAACCCCCTTCACCTTCAGCGTCCACTCATCTTCCTGCGGCCGGATCAGTTTGAGGATCGTATACTTCTCCTTGCTGCTGATCATCAGCTTTTCATCATCCGCCTCCACCTCGTCCCCCTGCCGGTTAAACAAATGATGCTCTACCTTATTGGAAGACAATATCACGATATTCGCCTCCAGCACATGGCTGCTGTCAATCCGGATATCCACATCATGAAATTCATCGTCGCCGTCAAACTCCTTGAGCGTTTTTTCACGGATACTCATCATCTCCATAAAAATCCGGTTAAAAAAGGCGGGCAGTTCCTTCACATCCTTTGCGATCAGATAAGCCCCGCCCGTATTGGAAGCCAGGCTGGCCAGCGCTCCCTCATCCACACTCCCATCGGCATTAAGCCCTACCGCATAGATCGAATATCCCCGTTCTGCCGCTTCCGCCGTAACCTCATCAACCTCCGCCAGGGAAGCCTCCGTCGTCCTTCCCGGCGTCCCGTCGTCGATATCCGTCCTCCCGTCCGTAAACAGAAGGATCGCTTTCTTCCCCGCCGAATCCGAAGCATTCAGTATTTCCATTGCCTTCTTCAGCGCGGCCCCGGTATCTGTATGCGCGGTTCCCCCATAAGTAATTTTTCCAAGTATCTCCCGGAAAAAATGTTTATCCGAAATCTTTTCCATTTCCTTTAAATCGGTGGCTTTTATTTCATTGGAAAACTCAATCAATGAAATATTCACCCCCGACACTTTTTCCATATCTATAAATAACTGCGCCGCCTCGACGGCAATCCCTTCCTTATCGGAATATGCCATGGAGCCGCTTTCATCCATCAAAAGAACGACATCCGCTTCATCCCCCATAGAATCGTCAAATGTTACCATCCCTTCCTGAATGCATTTCTCTTCCCCGCTGTCCGCGGCACTGCTTTCCGCGTTTCCCCCTGACTGGGCGCTTTCCCCGGAACTTCCTTCCATTCCGCCCGCCTCCGGATTCTCCGCTTCCGTCCCCTTTCCCCCGGCAGCGCCTTCCCTGACATCCGTCCCCTTCCCACATGCTGCTGTAAAAAGAAAGATGGAAAAGAGCAAACATGCAAACAAACCTTTTTTCTTCATAGCCAGTCCCCGCTTTTCTTCGACAAAAAATACCATTTTTTTACATATACGTAGTATATCATAACCGAATTAAGAGTACAAATAATATTGATGGAAATATTATAAATCACATATATGGAATGTTAGTATTTTTTTGTTATATATAACTGTTGTACTTTTGCCACGCGTTACCCGTTTATCCCAATGTCATTTACTTAATTTTGCGGATTCATTCCCCGCAGCTTGCAGCGTGGTGGTTCATTTGCCGGCCGAAATATTCATGCATTTTAATGTCAAATTTCAAATAAATATCATTGCCATTTACACGAATATATGTTATGCTACAATCACTACTTTTAAGGAGGGCAGATTGATGTATAGAAAAATTATGGGCTTCCTGGAAGCGTGGAAAGAAAACGGGCACCGCAAGCCCCTCATTTTGCAAGGGGCAAGGCAGGTCGGCAAGACCTATTCGATTCTGGAATTTGGACGCACCCACTATGAAAACGTGGCATATTTCAACTTTGAAACCAACCCCAGGCTGAATGAAACCTTTGAAGAAAACATCAGCCCCGATTATCTGATACCGATTTTATCCCACATCGCAGGCCAGACAATTGTCAGGGAAAAGACGCTGATTATTTTTGACGAGGTGCAGCTTTGCGAAAGGGCGCTGACTTCGCTGAAATATTTTTGCGAGGACGCTCCCGATTATCACCTTGTCGTGGCGGGAAGCCTGCTCGGCGTGGCGGTGAACAGGGCGAAATTCTCTTTCCCCGTTGGAAAGGCTGATATGAAAACGCTGTATCCTATGGATATGGAAGAATTTATGCTTGCAATGGGCGAGAGCAATTTAGTGGAACAGATAAAAAAATGCTTCCGTACAGATACGCCGTTGCCGTCTGCTTTGCACGATGCAGCGATGCGGCTCTACCGCCAGTATCTTGTTGTGGGCGGTATGCCGGAGTGTGTCACACAGTTTGCGGAAACAAAGGACTATATCCTTGTGCGCCATACACAGGACACCATTCTTGCAAGTTACCTCAATGACATGAGCAAATATAACAACTTGAATGAAATCAAAAAAACAAGGCTTGCCTACGACAACATTACCGTACAGCTCTCCAGGAAAAACACCCGTTTCCAGTATAAGCTGATCAAAAAAGGCGGACGGGCTTCAGAGTTTGAAAACGCAATCGAATGGCTCTGCCTGTCGGGCATCGTATCACAGGTCTACAAAGTAGAGCAAATCAAAAAACCGCTCGAAAATTACCGTGACATTGATGCGTTCAAGGTTTATGTATCAGACCTGGGGCTGCTTTGTGCCAAGAAAGACTTAAGCCCAAACGACATCCTCTATATGGTGGAGGAACTGAACGACTTTAAGGGCGGCATGGTGGAAAACTATGTGAATGTACAGCTTACCATAGGCGGATACAGCACCTACTATTGGGAGTCCAACCGCGGGGCTGAAATCGATTTTGTCATCCAGCGCAAGGGCCGGCTTATCCCGATTGAGGTCAAATCCGCAGACAATACCAAAGCCAAAAGCTTAAAGGTCTATATGGAAACCTACAAGCCTGACTATGCCATCAAGCTCTCCGCGAAAAATTTTGCTTTTGAGGACGGAAAAAAGACCGTCCCTCTTTACGCCGCATTTTGTATTTGAATCGGAAGCTTATAAGGAAAAATCTATTCCATACACACCGCAAACAAAAGAAACCTTCCCGACTTCCCATACTCCCTCCTGTCACAGGTCGCCAGTGTGATCATCCTACCCTCCCCTTCCTCCGGCTGCCTGAAACGGAATGCCCTCTCCTGTAACTGCCCCATCCATGCCCTGCGCTCCTCCGGACAGCCAAAATTCCTTACCCTGAAATCCCATTCCCCGATGTCCTTTACGTTATATTTTACAACCGCAATAATCTCATACCTGTCCGTGCCCCCATATACATCCGCAAAATAAAGGAACCGGTTTTCCGCAAAATATTCTTCATCCTCATAGTTTATGATCGTCGAAAACATAGCCTCAGACCCGGCGCCCATATTATGCCCGTATATCACCCTGTTAAAATCTTCCCTGTCCGTCCCCCTGTCCATAAACGGGCATCCTATACGGCTTTCCGCCCCGGTAAAATCATGGGAAAGATAAAAACTGTCATCCCTGGCCGCCATCACCGGAAAGTCAACCACACTTCCCGGCAGGCAGAGCCATCCGGCCGTATCAGGATTTACCCTGCACAGGGATTCCCAATCATAATCCATGCTGCTTCCCGCCCTCTGTTCCTGTATAACGCTCCGCCCACCGCTGCCATCTGCCGCCCCGCCCGGCGCCTCCGGTACCGTTTTGCCCCTTACCGCCTCCTGCCCCTTTACAAACCATACTTTTATCCATCCCCCCAATCCGGCTTCCCGGCCATATCCGTCCCCTTCCTCCCATTCCTGTGTCTCCCGTACAGCATCAGGCCCGTTTCCTGCCCCTTCCTCCCTGCTTTGATATCCCCTGCAGATTTCTGCTATTTCCGCATATCTTCCCATCTCCGCCGCTTCCCTGGAATAGGAAATCCCCATGCCCGCCAGCGAAACTGCAAACAGGACAGTCCCTGTCAAAAGGAACCCCTTTCCCCTGCACCCGCTCCCGGTTACATTTCCTCTCTCTTTCCGTGATAGGCCGCATAATGCGAATGCTCTGCCAACTCCCATTGGAATCCGTCCGAGGCCGGCTTTGGCTCTGTTGATCCGATTTCGTTTCCCTGTCTCCTTCCCCTGCATCGCCCATGCGCAAAACAAGATTAGAAGCACACTGGCCTGCCCCAGCATAAAATAAAAACTGCCGTTGGAAAACTTCCCTGTCTGGATGACCGCTTCCCTTTCCGTTTCTGTTTCCTTTTTACCCGCCCCGTTATTTCCATTCCCCTTATTATTCTCTGTTTCACTGCCTTCCATATCTCCGCTTTCGCTGCCCGTACTGCCCCCGCTCCCATTACCCTTATTTCCCCCGCTTTCATCTTCTCCTTTCCCACCGGCTTTGGCTTCTTCTTTTTTATTTCCTCCGCCTATATTATCTCTTCCGCTGCTGCCGCCAGTTCCCTCATCAACTCCGTTACCGTTGCCCCCGGATCCCTCATCATCTCCGTTACCGTTGCCTCCGGTTCCTTCATCATCTCCGTTACCGTTGCCCCCGGATCCCTCATCATCTCCGTTCTCGTTGCCTCCGGCTCCCTCATCATCTCCGTTACCATTTCCTCCATCCACCTCATTTCCTCCACTGCCACTACCGCTGTCCCCTTCATCGTCTCCGCTGCCATTTCCGCTATCCTCCTCATTTCCTCCGCTGCCATCACCGCCGTCTCCTTCATCATCTCCGCTGCCATTTCCTCCATCCACCTCATTTCCTCCGCTGTCACCACCGCCGTCTCCTTCATCATCTCCGCTGCCATTTCCTCCATCCACCTCATTTCCTCCATTGCCACCACCGCTGCCCCCTTCATCGCTCCCGCTGCCATTTCCTCCATCTCCACGATCGTCTCCATCCCCATTACTGCCGTCTCCGCCTTCCCCCGGCTCCGCACCTTCCTCTGCCTCTGCTTCCTGCCACCCGGCATAAAGCGCCATATCTTCTTCCGGCACATAAATCCCTCCTGCAGCCCCGGCCAATATCCCGCATGCCTCATCCTCAAACCATCCCCGGAGCGCATACCCCTCCCGGAACGCATCCGGCAGAATAACGGAAGAACCATGCACAACCCTTTCCTTTTCCTTCCCCCCGCTGCCGCCATTATAAAAGAAAGTAACCGTAATTTCCCGCGCTGCCGGCTCCCACTTTGCATACAGCCAGAGATTTCCCGTCAGGTATATCTCCTGCCCTTCCCGGTAATCCGTCCCCGTCCCGTCCGCCTCCGTATTCCATCCGGCAAAAACATACCCCTCCTTCCTCATTTCTTCCGAAAAGATTGCCTGCCACTCCGCCGCCTTCACCGCCTCCCCGCCGGTATACCTTCCCGGATCCTCATAAAAATCTATCCCCCCGTTGTTGGCATCATAAAAAATGTAATACCTGTCCGGCATATCCATCAGGTAAATATCCCCTCCCCATTCTTCCGTAAAATAATCCTCCCCGCCCCATACAAACTGCCCGGCATCCGCTTTCCCATACCTGGAAGCGTCAACGAGCAGTTTCCCGCCCGCAATCTCATCGCTCCCTCCCAATACAAACAGAGAATCACTGCGGAAGCCCTCCCCCAGCGAAACCGGTTCTGCATCCGCATACATGAAAGAAATGTCACAGCCTGTCCCATCCGCTGCCGTATTATCCCCTGCCGCAATAACCCCGTCCAACACCATGCCAGCCCTGCCCATGTAATGGACGGCGCCGTACCTGCTCCCCGTCACACGGTTTCCCGTAAATGTACAGTCCTTTATAACCGGGCAGGTATTCCCGCCGGCATCGGATATGCTGACAGCGCTTCCCGCCTCCGCACTGTTTCCGGCCATAATACACCCTTCTATTGTAACCGGATAATCCCCGGAAATCCCCACGGCACCGCCCCGGAGCGCCGCCCGGTTATTCTCCAGCACACATCCCGACAGCCTTACCTCATGGTGTATCTCCACCGCGCCCCCTGTCCTCGCACAGTTACCCGACATTGTCACGCCGGACACCTCCGCCGGGCCGAAGAAAGCCATCGCCCCTCCTGTCATCCCGTAACAGTTCCATATATTCCCCGACACCGCCGATACATAAGAACCGCCCCTCCCATGGACGCCTCCCCCGGAGCCGTTGGTACGGCAGTCTCTGATAACACCGCCGCGCATATCAAACACACCGCCCTCCATCACCTGCACCGCCCCGGCAAACCTTGCCGCACTGTTCTCCCCGTTCCCGTCCGTATTGTCATTATTCTGCAAAACCGTCCCGCTTTCCATCCGGTACGTCCCGTTCACATACACCAGCGGGCTGTCCCATACCTGCCCGGAATTATGGAACTCCCCGTCCCAGGCCGCCCCGCCGTCCAAAATAATATCCTGCGTAGTAAGACTGCCCCCGTCCACTCCTACCAGAACACTCCCGGTCCCTTCCAGATAATAATCCTTCCCCGCAAAATCCTCATCCCTGCGCACCGTAGCCGGCTCCCCCGCATTCCCGCTCCGCAGCACAATCCCGTCCGCGTTTACCGCCAACGTCCCCGATACGCTGCAGTCCTTCAGTACCACAACCGTATCCCCTGCCTGCGCATTGCCAAAAGCCTCCTCCAGACTCCCGTAATAATCCTCCCCGATCCTTGCCTCATAATCCTCCGCCCGTGCCTCCATCGGCCTGCCCATTATGGCCGCAATGCCAAAGGCTGCCAAAACCGCCGCAAGGAAGCCCCTTTTCCCATTCCTATTCTCATCCTTCCTGCTTTCTCCTCTCCCCCTTTCCCTTTTACCTTCTCCCAATCCCCACACTTTCCCTGCCCTGTATATTTTCTCCGCCTTACCTGACATCTCTTCCCTCCATATTCTTTCCTCCGTCCGTTCGCCCCCTGTGCCCCACGCTTTTCTCCTGTTGCATACTTTTACCATATCCTTCTTCCCCCTGTCCTGAGTATTCTGCTTTCCGGTAAATATCCCCTTCCTCTATCGTAAAAGAGCTTACCGCAAAGGAACACCCCCGTTTATAGGTAAAAGCGCCGGGAAAAGGATATATTTGTAGGGGATTGTACATACAGCATTTTCTGATTGAGTAAATTTATACAATGTGGTAATATATATAAAAGGAGCGTATAGCAATGGACAATGTAAAGATAACAAACACACCATATGATGATGTGTTCCGCACACTGCTGAATAAGTGTTCGGGGAGCATTATACAGGCCAGGAAAAAATCATCTTCTCACCAAATGAACACTTTCTGAACCAGCAAGGCGGAAATGAAGAGGAACGTATTACTGATACCAGTTTCAAGATAGAAGGAAAAGAAACAAAGAAATACCATCTGGAATGCCAGAGCAGTACCGATAACAGTATGCTGGTGCGATTTTTTGAGTATGACACCCAAATCGCCCTGGATGATGGGACAATCAAAGAGAATGTCCTTACCGTGACACTGCCGCATTCCGCTGTATTGTTTTTGAGACATCATGCATCAGCACCTGATACATTGAAAATCAGGATGGTTACACCAGGCGGAACCGTTGAATATGATATCCGGGTAATGAAATCCCAACAATACACACTGGAAGAGATTTTTGAGAAAAACCTTCTGCTGTTGATTCCTTTCTATATCTTTTCTCATGAAACACGGTTCGATGAATACGAAAAGGATAAAACAAAACTGAAAAACTTACAGGAAGAATATGAACAGATCAAAAATAATCTGGAAGAACTTTTAAACCAGGGGACAATCAGCGAATACACAAGATGTACCATTATTGACATGTCAAATAAAGTATTGGGGCATATCGCTGCAAAATATGATTCTGTTAAGGAAGGGGTGGAAGCCGTCATGGGCGGAAAAGTTCTGGAATATGAAGCAAAGACAATAAAACGGGAAGGTATTAGGGAAGGTATAAAAGAAGGCATTGAACAAGGTGAAGACAGATTTTCCAGATTAATTGCAAAGCTGATGGAGAACAACCGACCCCAAGATGTAATCAAGGCCACACAAGATAAGCAGTATCGAAATAAACTTTACGAAGAATATTTTATTGGCAAATAAAGGCGTTACTAAAACCGTAATCATATCCCACCGCCTTTCCATAGAAAAAACGCCAGCATTTAGCTGACGGCCTTAAACTGTTATATATAAAAAGAGATTGTTTGGCAGGCGTCCCATTCTCCTGCATCTCTCGGATTTCTCCTGTCAAGCCAACGGCGTGTGGACGGGGACGGAATCTTCCACCTCAAACAATCTCCTTTTCATTGTATGTATATTATAGCATTTTCACCCTTTCTTGTAAAGGATTCTTTTATTTTTAAGCATCCTTTTCCATTCCTTGTCATTTATCTTCATAAACGTAATAATAGAGTTTTTGAAGTCAGGGTTATCATGTGAGGTCGTGAGCCGCAAAACCGTCTTAAACTGTTCCTCCTCTTCTGCAAATTCTTTTAGGATCAAGGCTGTATATGGCTTATTTGTTTCAACAATATACTGGGGATGCTCTACAATTTCTTTCAAATAACTATAATACCTTTCATAATCATTTGGATGCCTCTCCATAATATGCTGGATGCGCTCATCTGTAATGATTACTTCATCTGTGGATATATCATCAGTTATGCACTTATAAATATTTTTGTCTATTTTTCCAACCAGATGCACCTGTATCCCCTCTTGTATCTTCATCACGGTAAGCCCGTCAAGGTTCGCAATCACGCCCCTGATGCGCATGTCGTTGCCGATGTCCGTCTCCATCGTGATGTCCTTGCACTGCTTCATCAGGAGATAGGTTGCGGGTGTCACCACAAGCACGCGCCCCGTCTCCGGGACCGGTTCATCATCCAGCAGCTTGTTGCTACTTATGATTTCCTCATAGATGTTTGTTTTTGTCAGCGCTTTCGGTGCCTGCTTTATCCCTGCCAGGCTGCACATTGTCCCGAAGGTATATGTGCCCACCTCCGGTATTACCACTTCCCTTACCTGCCTTGCCAGCGCCGTGGCCGCTTCAAGGCTGTCCCCGGTTTCGTCACTGTCCAGTTCGTCAATGGCCTGTATACTTCATGCGTGAAAGAGAGCTCTTCTTTTTCGCTTTCTGTGTCAGGCAAATACTGCTCTGACAAAAAATATATTATTAATAATTGCCCTGAAATCTCATCCAACTTTACTCTTTCAACATCCATATATGATCATTCCCCACTTATTACTGCATCTTTAAAGTAATCCAAATTAAGATAGTCTAACCGTGCTGCCATTTTTTCCTCTTGTAACATGTTCATCCTTCGCCAAAATATGACTTCGTAGTACTGCACTCTAAGAGCCAACACTCCCTTGCTCTGTGAGCAGTTCACCGCAGGAACGGTAATCCTCCGATTCCCACTTGCTCCATTGCGTCCGGCTCTAATCGGCATCCGCGTACCAGAAATCATTCCTGCCCATCTGTGGGAGGCTCCCCACATCCACACCGTGACACTCCGGTAAACTCATCAATTGCTGACGGATCTCATTGCACTCCCGTATTATATTTTCAGCATAACCGTAACAAAGACAATGAACGATCTGCTGGAGTTGCCTCTGGAAATACCGGTTCAGCAAATAGGCGTTTTCCAACAGCCATCCGGTAAACGGATGATCCATTGTAATCCCCTTTCGATCAATAAATCCTCCACTGCATAGGTACCGGCGGCTTTTCTTGCTTGCTGCCTTACAAAACCGCATCGGCGGAAATAAGTCCAATACACTCTGATCCTCCGCCTCATTCTTCTCACCGAACGAAATCATTTGCCCCGCCTCATAATCAATCGTCATCTGAAAAGTATCCTGCAGACTGGCGTCCTGATACTGATTCAAAAAGGTATTGTACTCACTGTCATATAAATAGGTGAAAAATTCATGAAAGCATTCCCCCTTCCTCGGTTCCCTTAAAAACTGCATCCTTTCCATAAAATAATGCTCATGTATGGTAAAGAAGCAAGCAACCGAAAACAAGAGATAGACCGCCAGCACCACACTATTCCGAACCAAAGAAGCCAAAGACCAAAAGACAAGCACCGTGGAAATGTGTATAACTTGCTATTCCGTCATGGAAAAGTCCGTTCACAGAACATGGAAAAGCTAAAGGGCAGCTTTCCCACATTCTGCAAACAGACTTTCCCACAACTCCATAAGACAGAAAGTTATGCACATTACACACAGTGCCGACTACTACGGAATCCCTCTTTATCTCCACACAGATTATTTCTTTT
>CANDKY010000044.1 GCA_947385425.1 uncultured Lachnospiraceae bacterium
TCCCCCTTCCAGCACCCACTTCCGGCAGGAGAATATCTGTCCTTAATGCATGGCCAGCTATTCTCCTGGGGTTCTTCCCGGGGGATGCTGTTTTAGATTCCAGTACCGCATCCCCCTTCCAGCACCCACTTCCGGCAGGAGAATATCTGTCCTTAATGCATGGCCTCATTTCCACTTATCATAACAAATTCTATTCTTTGGTGCAACTGTTTCTTATTTTTCCATTTTTCTCGTCCCGCCGTCAGTTACTGTTCAAAACATAGTACATCGAATACTTCATTTCTGATATATTAGCACGGGATGATTGCTTCATATGCAAGGCGAAGGAAGGGAAAATCCATGGCATTACAACAGGAGAAACTCTATACCATCACCGTAAAACAACATCTGAACAGCTTTTCCCTTCCGGCACCTTTTTCCCTGCCCCGCATACCTTGATCTTAAAACAGGCTTATGCCCGCAAAGAATTTCAAGAGGTTCCCATGACTATATATACCGTAAAACCCGGTGACAGCATCGATGCCATTGCCGCCTTCTATGGAATAAATACCGATACTATTATCTATAACAACCAACTTTCCTACCCATACCGGCTGGCCGTCGGCCAGGCACTCCTGCTCAGCACCGGAACCAACGAAGAAGAGCGGCAGATTATTGTTTCCGGAGGCTATGCTTATCCCTTCATCCGCAGGTTCCCCCTTACGGAAACCCTGCCTTACCTCACAAATCTGTTTATCTTTTCCTATGGTTTCACAACAGAAGGGGAACTGATTCCCCCTGCCGTTGATGATGAATGGATGATTGCCCTGGCAAAAGAAAGCAATACGGCCCCTATCCTGACCCTCACGCCGCTCGGCTCCGACGGAATGTTTAACAATAACCTGATTTCGGCCGTAGTGAACAATATGGATGTACAGCAGGTTCTTCTTGATAACCTGTCGGAAACAGTTACTCAAAAAGGCTTTGAGGGCGTCGATATTGATTTCGAATATATCCTTGCCGAAGACCGTATCCCCTTTGCCGAATTTGTGGCAAATGTACGCCGCCGGATTAACAGTCTCGGCTTTCCCGTATCTGTGGCCCTGGCGCCGAAAACCTCCGACGATCAGCCCGGAGTGCTGTATGGCGGAAAAGACTACAGGCTTCTGGGCGAAGCCGCCGACTCTGTACTTTTGATGACTTATGAATGGGGGTATACTTACGGCCCTCCGATGGCAGTCGCCCCTGTCAACAAAGTACGTCAGGTCGTAGAGTACGCCCTCACACGCATCCCCCACGAAAAAATTAACCTCGGTATTCCCAATTACGGCTATGACTGGACGCTCCCCTATGAGCGCGGTGTCAGCAAAGCACGTACAATAAGCAATACCGAGGCTATTGAAATAGCCATAGCAAACAATGCCGTTATTCAATTTGACCAGACTGCCATGTCCCCTTATTTCCGTTACGAACTGGATGGTTTTACCCATGAGGTCTGGTTTGAGGATGTGCGCAGCCTGCGGGAAAAATTCTCCCTCATACAGGAATACGGCCTGCGCGGGGCTGATTACTGGCAGATTATGAGTTTATTCCGCGCCAACTGGCTCCTGTTAGCGGATACCTTTTATATCTCGAAATAAACGCCCTCTCCCCGGTATAACCGTCTTCGCACGGTTGTTTCTTCCTGCCAGATACAATTCTCCTGCCCGCAGATGCCCTTGCTTCTCCCGGCATGGCCCCCTGCCTCCGGGCTCCCTCTATATCTCTTCGGAATGATCTTCCTCCTGCAGGCGCATGCCTGCAGTACTCGTTACCGGAAGCGAGAATGCGATGGACTTCGCCTTGCTATCCATTCCCGCCTGCTCCATAATCGCTTTCATAATGGCGTTTTTGTCCTTCTTTTTGGTTACAATAAATATCAGTTCCTTTTCAGCCGCAATGGAAACACCGAGGAATTTCTCCGCTTTCTCCATGCCTGTACCTTTGGCATGGAGGACAGTACCGCCTCCCGCCCCTTTTTCCCTGGCGGCATCCATGACAAGGTTATTGTAGCCCTGGTTTGCTATCACTATAATCAATTCATATTCCGTGTCCTTCAATACGGTTTCCTCCTCCTTCTCAAACCCCTGCCCCATTGTCAGAAACTGCAGCGCCTTTTTCCCGCCGATGCTGGAAACCGGAATGATAAAAGCAATCCCTGTACCCGGCACATCTATATTCATCTCTTTCTGCAAACCCTTTTTCAACGCTTTCCAGCGTTCACGCGTTACTACCGAAAGCATTACTGCCTTTTCCGTAGCCTCAAGGCCGAAATAATCCAGTATCTCACTGTTGGCAGTCCCTGTCCCAAGCGTATTCAGAATCAGCTCCTGTTCATGTTTCTTGTAAAAAGACAGCAGCTTCGCGCCTATCCCCCGGTTCGCTATTGTCACCATCATATACACCTTGCTCATACCGGATTTCCTTTCTATTCCAGTTCCGCATGGGTTTGTTCCGGCCCCCTCCTATAGGATAAAAACCAGCCCTTAATGCATGGTCTGTTTTTTATCCTGGGGCCGGAACAAATCTATGCTGTTTCCAGTTCCGCATGGGTTTATTCGGAACCCATGCCATCTTCTCCTACAATTCTATGATTTCGTCATCGCCCAATAGTTCAAATGCTGCCTGCGCACCTGATACTTCCAACGCTGCACCGCCGATAGCGGGCCTTCCCAGCCTTGCGGAACGTATCCTGCTTACCAGTCCCAGCACCTGTATGGTGATCAGCGGCGTCATGGCAACCATGGCCACTACGCCGAAGGCATCCGTGACAATATTCCCTCCTACGCTGACACATGCCCCTGTGGCAAACGGAAGGAGGAATGTGGCCGTCATCGGTCCCGATGCCACGCCGCCGGAGTCGAATGCAATCGCTGTAAAAATCTTCGGTACAAAGAACGATCCTAACAGTGCAATGGCATATCCCGGAATGATAAACCAAAGGATCGATATCCCTGTCAGCACACGGATCATAGCTAATCCCAGGGAAACCGCCACGCCGATGGAAAGGCTCATCCCCATCGCATTGGCCGACACTGCCCCGGAAGTAATCTCCTCTACCTGTTTCGTCAAAACGTATACCGCCGGCTCCGCCCGCACAATAAAGTAGCCAATCAGCATGCCAATCGGCACAATAACCCATCGGTAAGGGTATGCCGCCATCACCTGCCCCAGATAATTCCCGGCAGGCATAAAACCTACATTTACCCCGGTCAGAAACATCACCAGGCCCACATAGGTATAAACAAGGCCGATGCCGATACGGATCAGCTCCCTCTTCCCTATCCCCTTAAAAATAAGAAGGAATATCCCGAAAAAAAGGATAATCGGCAGAATGGAAATTGCCATTTCCTTCATATAAGTGGGAAACCCATGTGCAAACAGTTCCCAAAGTTCTACCGATGTATCAATATCCGGCATGGAAGGCGGTTCATATGCGCCGCCCTCCGGATGGTAAATCAGCCCCAACACCAGCACGGACAGGATAGGGCCTACAGAGCATAGCGCCACCAGGCCAAAACTGTCGTCCGCCGCATGTTTATCGCTTCGGATTGCGGAAATACCTACGCCGAGCGCCATGATAAACGGCACGGTCATAGGCCCCGTAGTCACGCCGCCGGAATCAAAGGCAACTGCCAGAAAATCCTTGGGCACAAACAAAGCAAGCACAAATACCACCCCGTAAAAAACCAGCAGCATCGGTGAAAGCGGAATGGAAAACAGCATACGCAGCAGGGCAAACACGAGGAACAACCCCACTCCGCACGCTACCGCCAGGATCAATACCATGTTCGGGACAGACGGCACCTGCCCTGCCAGCACCTGCAGATCCGGTTCGGATATCGTAATGACAAGCCCCAGTATAAACCCCAAAAACACCATAACCGCCAGGCTCTTCGACTTCGTCATACAGGTCCCGACCCTGCCGCCCATAGGCGTCATAGACAGTTCCACTCCCAAGGTAAAAAACATCATACCCGCGACCAATAATACGGCACCGGCCAGAAATGCCAGCAGAATCCCCGGCGATACCGGCGCTATGGTAAAACACAGCACCAGCACAATACCGATAATAGGCAGCACAGCCTCCAGTGCTTCTTTCAATTTCTCCTGCAATTTCGTACGATACAGTCTCAAGTTACCACCATCCTATCCGCGTTCTTCCAGGCTCTTATACTCACGTTCCGGCATAATGCTCTTATAAGCCGGACGGATGATTTTATCCACATTAATCAGCTCTTCCAGCCTGTGCGCACTCCATCCGACGATACGTGCCATAGCGAAAATCGGTGTATATAACTCCAGCGGGATATCCAGCATACTATACACGAATCCGCTGTAAAAATCCACATTGGCGCTTACGCCTTTGTATATATTCCGTTTTTCCCCTATTACCTGAGGAGCCAGCCGCTCTATCATGGAATACAGCCTGAAATCTTCATCCCGCCCCTTATCCAAAGCCAGTTTTTCCACAAAACTCTTAAAAATAGTCGCCCTCGGATCCGAAATGGAATACACCGCATGTCCCATCCCGTAAATCAGGCCGCTCTTATCAAAAACCTGCTTATCCAGCATCCTGGCCAGATAATCCTTCACCATGTCCTCATCATCCAGATCCCTGATATTCTTCTTAATGTTGGCCATCATTTCCACTACCTTGATATTGGCGCCGCCATGCTTAGGCCCTTTCAGAGATGACAAAGCAGCCGCGATAACCGAATAAGTATCCGATCCGGAGGATGTCACTACCCTTGTAGTGAAAGTAGAATTATTACCGCCCCCATGCTCCATATGGAGTACCAGGGCAATATCCAGTACTTTTGCCTCCAGTTCCGTATATTTCATATCCGGGCGCAGCAGGCGCAGTATATTCTGTGCCGTGGAAAGCTTCGGCTCGGGCCTGTGTATGTAAAGGCTGTCATCCCTGTCATAATGGTTGTAAGCCTGATATCCGTATACGGAAAGCATGGGGAATACGCTGATCAGCATAAGACACTGGCGAAGCACATTCGGAATGCTCAGATCCGCGGCATGTTTATCATAAGAAGCCAGTGTCAGGACACTCTTTGTCAAAGAATTCATAATATCCTTACTGGTCGCTTTCATAATGACATCCCTTGTAAAATTTGTCGGAAGCGTCCTCATCATCCCCAGCATTTCCTTAAAGTCCGCCAGTTCGCTTTTATTCGGAAGATCGCCGTACAGAAGCAGATAAGCGATTTCCTCAAACCCGAACCTTTTCCTGTTTTCAAAACCTTTCACAAGCTCTATCACATCATATCCCCGGTACAGGAGCCTGCCCTCGCACGGAACCCTCTTGCCGTCCACCATTTCCGAAGATTTAATAAGCGATATATTCGTAAGGCCGGTAAGTACACCCTCGCCGTTCATATCACGAAGCCCCCGCTTCACACCGTATTCTGCATACAGGCCGGTATCTATATTATTGTTTTTCACACAGATATCCCCGTATTTCTGCGTGTAATTTACCATCATTTCTTTTTTGCTCTTCATATATTCCGCCGCTCCTTTTCTTTCTATGCTTCCTCCTCCGCCCCGGTGCCGCAGTTTTCCCTGATACACCGTCCCTATACAGTACCCTTCTCCCATACCTGCCGCACGGATTGTCCTCCTTACAGTTTACCTGCCAGAAAACCGCACAGCGCCCTCATTGCTTTCCCCCTTACACTCCTTTGCCAGTTCTTCATTGATATTCCTGGCAATCTTCCCTGCCACCTGGCGCATCACTTTCTTTTCTTCTTCCGTGATCCCCTGGTAAATGGTCTCCATAAGCCCTCTGCGCAGTTCCCGCAGTTCCCTGCATACAGGTTCCGCTTCCCCCGTCAGCCGCAGGTGGACACATCTGCGGTCCTGCACATCCGGGCTTCCCGTCAGATAACCGCACTCCATAAGATTCTCAATGGCCCGTGAGATATGCGCCTTGGAAAAGTATTTCACTTCCGCAATATCCCTCGCCGTATCCCTCTCCCCCTGTTCCAAAAAAAGAAGTATTTCAATCTCAATCTTATGCAGCCCGTACTTTGCCGTGATGAGATTGCTCATCTTCTCATAAAGTTTCTTAAATTGCTGCCCGTGAAGCAAGGTTTCAAATTCTGTGTCCACAGCTAATCCCTCTTATTTGTTTACATTAGAACCGTCAACTTTTGAACTGTTTACTTATAAACTATATTCTCATATTTTCCGGTATATGTCAAGTGTTTGTTAAATTTCCAATCCCATAAATACCCTGTAAGTTACAGGTTACTCCCCGCCCTGTGCACGGCCCTGGCACTCCATCTGATTTTTTTCATCGTTTGGGATAATTGTTTTACTTAACAGAAGATTCACAAACCTTTCAGAACGTGTTTGAAAAATGCTTCCCGACAGATGTGCGTCACAATTTGTGGGAGATTAAAAGCAAATTTGCTTTGCCAAATGAAGGGCTATGCAACCTGATTTTGGCGCAAAGATCGCGCAAAGCGGTGAAGCGGTTACACCGCGTGCAAATGGCGGGAATAATTTTTCCGGGCATGGATGCCCTTCACAGCCGCCAACATATCATCCCCCAGATCATAAAATCAAAGCTATATAACATACTATTTGAGAAAAACCGGATTTTGCGGAAAAAAGAGCAAGCAGATAAAACAGACATAATAACCTCCGGGAACCGCCTGCAGGCCATCCCTGCAGGCAGGATTATATCCGCCCGGATTAAAGAATAGATTCCGCCGTTTCGTTTAGAGGCATTCCTTTATTTTTGCAATCATCCCGTCATATTCCGCATCGCTCAGATACTTTTTATCCGGGTTCATCTGGAAAGTACTTCCCCACTCATCCTGGTCTTTATACTTGGGTACAAGATGGATATGCAGGTGGCAGCCGGTATCCCCGTATGCCCCGTAATTCAGCTTATCCGGATGGAATGCCTTATGGATTGCCCTTGCCGCTTTCGTCACATCGGCAAAGAAAAGATCCCTTTCCTCATCACTGATATCTACAATTTCACTTACATGATCCTTGTAAGCCACAATGCACCTGCCCGGTTTGCTCTGCTCTTTAAACAGAATCAACTGGCTTACCCCCAGGTCACAAATCTTAATGCCAAACTTTGCCAGCGGAGCACCGCCCACACAATATCCACAACTTTCGTCCCTCATTTCCATTCCCTCCATTTCCCTTTCCGAGAGTACTCTTTTCCGTCACTCTCCGGCAACCGCCATTGCATACTGTAAATTTAACTGGTGTGCAGTATAAATTGTACCCCATGTCCGCAGTTCCCGATTTCTCCTTGTATAACCCCATTATAACACGCATACATATCCCTGTCACGCCCGCAAATCCATCTTTGTAAGGAACTTATTGTCCCCGTTCACTCCTCCAGTGACTTCTTCACCTTTTCCACTGCCTGCGCAAAACGCCTGTCCTCACGTATCCCGCTGAAAGCCTCCTCCGTCATAAGGCTGTGCAGGCACACCTGCCGCAGTTCCTTTGCCACATACCGTTCCCCCTGTAACCCTATTGCCGGCGAAAACAATAAAGGGTTCGGCTCCGGGACCGGCCTGGCCAACTGATCCGCAAAACGGCCCAGACACTCCAGCATTTCCTCTTCCCTGCCTGCACGCTGGAAAATCTCCATTGCCAGCCCTTCACTCATATTTCCTCCGCCGCCGAAAATTTTCTCCAACTTACAATAAATCGCCCAGATCTCCAACTGCTTTTCCGGATCAGGTTCCATCTCCTGCCCCATCATCACAGCCAGGCACGCCTGCACCTGCCCGTATAGAGTATATAAATGCTTTTGCACAATCTCCTTCGCCTTTTCCGTCTCCCCTCTTGCCAGATACAGCCGATGCCATAAAAGTGTACTGTCCCCTTTCTGTTCCGGCAGTTCCTTTAACAACTCCTCCGCCCTGTCCGGCTCCCCGTCTGCAACTGCCCCGGAAGCCAGTAAAGTTACGGCATCCTGGAAATATGCCGCCGCCCCGCTGGCATAAACTTCCTGCAGCAGCCCTTCCTTCCGGCATTTCCACCGCTGCCTCCATTCCTCCGGACAGGGCTGCCCGGACATAATTTCCAAAGTAAACAATACCATAGCGCCGTAATATTTCATCGCTATACTGTTTGGATACTGATGCAGCAGTTCTTCAAGTTTACACTCTGCGGCAGCTGCCCCGTCTTTCCTCGCCGTCTCAATAAGCATATTCATATACTCCACGGCTTTCTCCTGCGGCAATATCTCCTCATATCCCAGCAGGGCATCCACATCTGTCCCCAACACCCTGGCCAACGGGCAGAGCATCATAATATCCGGATAGGAACCGCCTGTCTCCCATTTGCTCACCGCCGGGGCCGACACGCCCAATGCCCGCGCCAACTGCTCCTGTGTCATCCCCTTTTCCCTACGGTGCTCCGCTATTTTCTTCCCTATATCTATATCCATGGCAAAATCTCCTTCTTCCTCCGCCTTTCCCGCTCCGGGCCTTATTTGACAATCATCCGGATTTCCCATAGTATAAACAATAATTGCTGCGGACGCAATGGAGGGAGAATTAACCTTCACGCATTTTTTATTAACTGCCGGTTATTTATACTGCACACCGCCGGCCAGATACCTTCCGGGCTGTATTACTGTAAATTCTGGCGGTCTGCAGTATGCCTCGACTGCAGACCGCCGGCTAGATACCTTCCGGGCTGTGTTACTGTAAATTCTGGCGGTCTGCAGTGTAACCGGCAGTTCCCTGATTTCCCGGAAACCCTTTCCCAGGCTCACCCCATAAGCCCAGGACATCTCCTGTATAAGAAAAATAAGTACCGCAGGTCGTTGAGACAGGGGCAATCTTCCTCAGGCGTTCGCCGACCGGTATCTCCCCGTCTGTAAGTTCTTCATTATAAAGTACATTGCGTATCCTGCACAAAAACACCTCTCCGCCGTCAAGAGGGATGCTCTTTACAACCTCCAGTTCAAAATTGACGGGGCTTTCGGCCAGGACAGGCACATCCAGGACCTCCCCTCTGCCGATCTCCGTGTTAAAATTCATTTTGTCCGCGTCATATCCCGATTTATTTCCAAGGTAATCCGCCATGGGGAGTATCCTTTCGGTAACAAGATTTGCCGAAAAGACATTGCCTGCCTTTATCCTGTCCTTTGTCAGCTTTTCCCCGCCTATGCATACCATCGCCCCTACATCCCCGTCCCAGCAATAGCTGAACCAGCAGAACAGGCCGAAATCAGGAGTCTTATCCTCCTTATATGTCCCGTATAAAAACAATGTCTGAGGGCAAAAATCATTTGTTGCCTGCCTTGATATTTTAGCCATTATTACAATTCCTCCTTAACGTTGTCCAGTACCCTGCGCAGATAATTTTCAAATTCGATTATCTCTTCCGTACTGAAATTTTTGAAATATACCTCGTGCATTTCCAGAGAAACTTTATCATAGCTTTCTTTCAGATGGCCCGCTTTCTCGGTCAGCACGATAAGATTTTTCCGCCTGTCCTTCGGATCCGGCAGACGCCGCAGCAGCCCTGACGCCTCCATTCTGTCAAGCATACTCGTAAGGGTCGTGTTCGCAAGCCCGGTAAGCCTTGACAGCTCTATGATGGATATACGGTCATGCTGCCACAGGACGTACAAAATCTTGCCCTGCGCACCGTTAAATTCGTTTATGTTTTCTTTTTGCAGTATTTTATCAAACACCCTCCCTCCTATTTGTTTGATCTGAGTAATCAGAAAGCCGGCTTGTGTTTCCATCCAGTTCCTCCTATATAAAATAATACTATATAGTATTATATCTGTCAATATTTTCAATTATGGACATATTATCATTTTTTACAGTTTACATAAGCTGGATTTTATACTGCACACCAGTTAAATATACAGTTTGCCCCGACTGCAGACCGCCAGCCAAATACCTTTCGGGTTGCGTTACTGTAAATTCTGGCGGTCTGCAGTATAAAAGGGGCAGGTTATCCTGCCCCTTTGCCATTTTTAAGAAAAAACCATTTTCTTTTCTTAATTCCCTGCGGCCGCTTTCCCGCCGCACAATTACCTCTGCAGTTTCCGGCTACCTCTGCACCCTTGCGCCTGCGCCGCCCATAATGGCTTCCACTTCCTTTTTGCTTGCCATCGTAGTATCGCCGGGTGTCGTCATCGCCAGCGCGCCGTGGGCTGCCCCATAGTTTACTGCCATTTCCGCATCACCGGTTGCCATCAGGCCGTAAATCAGCCCGGAAGCAAAAGAATCACCGCCGCCTACCCGATCCATAATCTCCAGCCCTTTGTAGTCCTTAGCTTTGTAAATCTCCCCGTCCGCCCAGCAAATAGCGCTCCAGTCATTTACCGTTGCGGTCTTCACTTCGCGCAATGTCGTGGCAACTGCCTTAAAGTTCGGGTATGTTTTGGCCGCCTCGTTAATCATCTTCTTATAACCGTCCAGATTCAGTTCCTTCAGGTTTTCATCATTGCCCTCGATCTCAAAGCCAAGGCACGCCGTGAAGTCCTCTTCGTTCCCGATCATGACATCCACATATTTCGCAATTTCCTTATTTACTTCCTGCGCCTTGGCCTGTCCGCCGATTGCGCTCCACATGGACGGACGGTAATTCAAATCATAGGAAACCAATGTACCGTATTTTTTTGCCGCCTTAATTGCAGCAAGCACCGTCTCACAGGACTGCTCGGAAAGAGCCGCATAGATTCCGCCGGTATGCAGCCAGCGTGCGCCCAGCTCGCCAAAAATATAATCAAAATCAAAATCCTCCGGTGTCGCCTTGGAAATCGCCGTATTGGCACGGTCCGAACAGCCTACCGCCCCGCGAATACCGAAACCGCGCTCCGTAAAGTTCAGGCCGTTCCTGCAGATACGTCCGATGCCGTCCGTCTTCATCCATTTAATCAGGGAAGTATCCACGCCGCCCTGCATAATGAAATCTTCCATCAGCATGCCCACTTCATTGTCCGCAAACGCCGTAATAACCGCCGTATTCATACCGAAGCATTTCCTCAGCCCGCGGATTACATTGTACTCCCCGCCGCCTTCCCATGCGCGGAATGACCTGGCTGTACGGATCCTGCCCTCACCCGGATCCAGCCGGAGCATAACTTCTCCCAGTGAAACCGCATCGTACTTACATTCGTTAGCCGGCCTTAAATTCAAGTCCATTTTTCCATCCTCCTGACATTTTTTTGTTGTTTTTTGCACCCTTCGCCATACCTCTCTTCCCTGCCGCGCCAACTTGGGACACTGCCCTGCCAAAAACAATCCCCGGGCACGCCTGCAAAAATATTCCCCATATATGCAGGCTTCCCCCGCCGCAACGGCAGGAACACGGATAAACCGGGCAATCCGGCTCCCCTGGCCGGAACTGTCAGTAATTCCAATCCTGTACAGCCCCTGCCCGGACAGCCCTGGTTGCCCGCCTTATCCGAAAAAATTCCGGAACTACAGCTTTCTTTATTTTACCATACTTGCAAAAATTTCTCAATATTCTAAATACGCACCTTTCATCGGGCTGGCCGCATGTTCGCTGAATAGCCTCAGCACGCCTTTCTGATATTTGGATTCCCTCGGCTTCCAGTTCTTACGCCTTTCCTCCAGAATCTCACCGATCTCTTCCGGCGTCTTTTCCTCTCCGTGGATGCCGACGATGTTCAGCTTCCTCTCCATCACGTCTATTTCAATCAAATCGCCCTCTTCCACCAGTGCAATCGGCCCTCCGTCCACCGCTTCCGGGCTGCAGTGGCCGATCACCGGTCCTGTGGATGCCCCGGAAAACCGTCCGTCCGTAATCAGCGCAATACTCCTGCCCAGCTCCTTATCGCTGCTGATGGCCTCCGACGTATAAAACATCTCCGGCATACCGCTTCCCTTAGGCCCCTCGTAACGGATAAACACCGCATCGCCTTTCTGCACCTTATGTTTCAAAACCGCGTCCAGGCATTCTTCCTCACTGTCAAAAGGCCTTGCTTTCAATACCGCCTTAAACATTTCCTTCGGGCAGGCTGTATGTTTGATCACAGCCCCTTCCGGCGCCAGGTTCCCCTTCAATATCGCTATGCTGCCATCCGTGCCGATGGGGTTGTCATAAGGACGGATAATGTCCGTTTTCGTCACATTTACATCGTAACGTTTATTGAATTCCTGCAGCCACTTGTCGCAGCGCTCATAAAAACCGTTATTTTTCAATTCTTCCAGATTCTCACCCAGCGTCTTCCCTGTAACCGTCATCACATCCAGATGCAGGTGCTGTTTAATCTCTTCCATAATCGCAGGGACTCCGCCCGCATAATAGAAGACTTCTGCCGGCCATTTCCCTGCCGGGCGGATGTTAAGCAGATAACGGGCATTCCGGTGCAGCCGGTCAAATGTATCCCCCGTTATCTCTATCCCAAATTCATGGGCGACAGCCGGGATATGGAGCAGGCAGTTCGTACTCCCGGAAATCGCCGCATGCACCAGAATCGCATTTTCAAAACTTGCCTCTGTAATAATCTCACTCGGACGCATGCCCGGCATTGTCGCCAGTTTCACCGCCTGTTCCCCGGCCTGTCTTGCGTAATCCAGCAGATCCGGGCTGGTAGCCGGCATCAAAGCGCTCCCCGGCAGCGCCAGTCCCAATGCTTCCGCCATAATCTGCATTGTGGAAGCCGTACCGATAAAGGAACATGCGCCGCAGCTCGGGCAGGCATTGCATTTCGCCCAGTTCAGCTTTTCTTCGTCAATCTCCCCCCGCTGGAATTTTGCACTGTACATGCCAAGCTGCTCCAGCGTCAGCATCTCCGGCCCGGCGTTCATCGTCCCTCCCGGCACCACTACTGCCGGGATGTCCACCCGCGCCAGCCCCATCAGGTTCGCAGGCATCCCTTTATCACAGCTTGCCAGATAAACCCCCGCATCAAAAGGCGTCGCGTTTGCATGTATCTCAATCATATTCGCTATCATTTCACGGCTGGCCAGGCTGAAATTAATCCCGTCCGTCCCCTGGCTCTCCCCGTCGCAGATATCCGTACAGAAATACCTCGCCCCATGGCCGCCCGCCTGTTCAATCCCTTTGCGCACTTCCTCCACCAGCACATCCAGATGCCCGCTGCCCGGATGGCTGTCGCCGAACGTACTTTCAATCAAAACCTGGGGTTTTTCCAAATCCTCCGGCTTCCATCCCGTCCCTATCCGCAATGGATCCAGCTCAGGCGCCAGCCTGCGCATTTCCTGGCTCTTCAATTCCATACCTTTTCCCACACCTTTTCCCATATCTTTTTCCATACCTTTTCCCTCCGATAAATAAAATTTTCTCTCCACTCTTCCCGCCGCTTAAATTTCGCACAAATTTTCCATAAATTGCGGCACACCTTTCACTCTCTGCCCCTGTTTTCATTACTGGTGATACCGCATATGCAGGGCATGGAGATCTCCTAAGCAAAAAAGGAAATAACCAATGCCACCAGAAAACCGGTGCCGCCTACCAGTGTCTCCATAATTGTCCAGGTCTTCAGATTCGTCTTTTCATCCAGCCCGACCAGCGATTTTACCAGCCAGAATCCGGAATCATTAAAGTGTGAGCAGACCGTTGCGCCTCCGGCCACTGCCGCCGTCACGCAGGCCAGATACAGCGGGGACAGACCGGCAATCCCCGGCATTGCCGCCACAATACCTGCCGCCATTGTCATGGCTACTGTCGCGGAACCGACACAAATCCTCACTAACGCCGCTACAATAAAGGCAACCAAAACCAGGGGAAGATTCGCGGAAGACACCGCATTCCCTATCACGTCTCCCAGCCCGGAATATTGTAACATATAACGGAGCACGCCGCCACATGCAGTTACCAGAAGAATCAACCCTGTCGGTTCCAGTGATTTCGTCATAATTTTTTCCAACTCCGGCAAAGAATATCCATGTTTCGTCCCCAATGCAAACATCGCCACAATCGTTGCTATCAACAATGCCACAAACGGTTCCCCGAGGAACCCGAAAACCGGCTGCAGCGGGGCAAGCGCCGGAACAACTCCCGCAACCGAATCAAGTACAATCAATACGAGGGGAATCAGGATAATGCCTACGATCAGCCCGAAACCCGGCAGCTTGGATTCATCAAAATCCTCCTGGTTCGCCACATGCTCCGGTACCGGAATATTGTACTTCTTACCGCAGTAAGCACCCCATACCGGCCCTGCCACAATCATGGAGCAGATCCCGCAGAATATGCCTACCAGGATAACCCATCCCAACTCCACATTAAGCATCGTAGCCACCAGCACCGGCCCCGGTGTCGGCGGGATAAATGCATGCCCTACTGCCAGGCCGGCCAGCAGCGGGATAACATAAAACAGGGAAGAACGTTTCGTCCTCTTCGCCAATGAAAAGGCCAACGGGATAAGGATAATCAGCCCCGCGTCAAAGAATACAGGCATCGCTATGACAAGCCCTGTAATTCCCAGCGCCCATGCCGCCCTTTTGTCACCGAACTTGTTGACAAGGGTCACTGCAATCGACTGTGCCCCGCCGGATGCCTCCAGTATGGCGCCGAACATGGAACCTAACCCTACCAGCAGCGCAATGCCTTTCAGCGTGTTCCCAATCCCGTCGTTTACTGCCAAAATAATATCCTCAAACGGCATCCCCGCAATCAGCCCGATTGCCAAAGCCCCCAAAAGAATGGATACCATTGCATGGAACTTAAATTTGATGATCAATACCAATAAAATAATTAATCCTATCACCGCTGCTATTACCAGCCTCGTAGGATCCAATGTAGCTGCTTCTGCTGACATCTTTTTTCCTCCTATTCCAGTTCCGAATCATCCGCACTCCCTTCAGAAGAATTACTGTCCCTAAATACATGGCCAGTAATTCTTCTGGCGGATGGTTCCGGTATATGCTGTTCCAGTTCCACATCCTATATTATTCTTCTTTTGTATTTTTATCTTTTTCTTTTGTTCTATTCTTCACCAGATTCTATGTTATACATCAGACGTCTTATGTTTGTATATATAATACTATATCTTTTAGAGTTTTTAGTCAATACATCTGATGTTTATTTTCCTTTTTCTCCCTTTTATACAAAAAAGAGGCAGATTTACCTTTAGATAATCTGCCTCTTTTGTCTATTTTGACCAATTATTCCCTCTGTCCTTTCATTTCCTCATTTTACCTCTTTATGGACATCAGATGTTTCGCCATTTCCCGGCTGTTTTTTCCCTTTTTCATCCTCCAAATATTCCTCATAAATCTTCATGATCCGCTGCCTGTTATATGTCAGATGCATATTCATGGCGCATTTCGCCCCTACGGAATCCCCTTTTAAAATCGAATTGGTTATAGCGCGGTGTGTTTCCAATGTTTCTTTCATCAACTGGCGTTGTGTCAGGTTCACAAAAGCCATGACTGCCGTATTGATAATCGGTATCAGCACCTCCACCACCCGGTTCCGGCTGCATCTGGCAATGCATGTGTGGAACTCCACATCCTTCTTCGCATGGTTCTTCCCTGCCAGATACAATCCCTCCACCTCATTGCATAACAGCTCCAACTGCCCTTTCTCTTCCTCCGTGATATGTTCACAGGCCATCACCGCAATTTCAGGCTCCAGCATCATACGCACATCCAGCAGCTCCAAAGCCAGTTTATATTTATCCCCCAGCTTAGCAAGCCCAAGCGGATCCTCTTCCAGCGTACTTGTACTGACAACAAAAGTCCCGGCTCCCCGGCGCACCTCCAACACACCCTTGGTAACAAGGCCCTTTACCGCCTCGCGGATCGTACTCCTCCCTACACCGAACATCTCCGCCAATTCAAACTCATTGGGAATTTTCCCCCCTATCTCCACCGGCTCGTTCAGGATATAATTCATCAACTCCTCTTCTACCTGCGACCCCAGCAACTTTTTGTTCATCTTCTCAAATCGGTACATTATATTCCTTCCTCCCGCTCCAGAATGTGATATTCCCCCTCAGCTTTTTCCAGCAAAAACCTTCTCGGATTTTTCAGTATATGTTTAACTATTCTGCCCAAAGAGATATCCGCTATCATTTGCAGAATAGCACTAAAATCATTTTGATGGTTTAATGCTAAATCGTCCATACATTTCCCGCATTCCGACAGTCTATTTAAATAATTATATCATGGAATCTGTTTAAGATGAAGATATATTTTTCACCTCATCCAAAAAGGCCCTACCTGCTTTTCCCATCCCCCACTTTAGGTTGCCACCCTGCAAAATCATTTGCTATAATAAAGAGGGAAAGCAAGGCAATATACAAATCAAAATCACCCTGTAATTCCTGCCTGCCCTCTGCGCGCATCCCGCACAGATAATCCGGCAAATAACAGAAAGAGAGAAAATATCTATGAAAATTCTACTGATAGAAGACGATCCGGAAATCAGCGACATGCTGAAAAATTTCCTGCTGACGGAGAATTACGAAGTAACCGCGGCTTTCGACGGTGAAGAAGCCCTCGCCGCATTTTCCGCAGAAAATTACAGCCTGGTACTGCTCGACCTGATGATTCCGAAAAAAAGCGGCATGGAAGTCATGAAAGCCATACGCCTGACCAGCATTGTGCCAATCATCATCCTATCCGCCAGAGACTCCGATTCTGACAAAGCCCTCGGGCTCGGCTTAGGGGCGGACGATTATATTACCAAACCCTTCTCCGTGACAGAAGTCCTGGCAAGAATCAAGGCGAATATCCGCCGGACCACCCTGTATGCACCGCACAGTGCAAAAGAAGAACCCGGGGAAAGCCTCCTGTCCGCAGGAAGCCTCCTTATGGATCCCGACAACTATACACTGCAAAAAAACGGCACCCAAATTGAACTGACCTCAAAAGAATTTGAAATATTAAAACTTCTCATGAAAAACCCCAAAAAAGTCTATACCAAGGAACAAATCTATTCCCTGATATGGAAAGATGCCTACCTCGGGGATGAAAATGCCGTCAATGTCCATATCAGCCGGCTGCGCACAAAAATCGAAGATGATCCCCGCGCCCCGAAATACATCGTTACCGTATGGGGAATCGGCTATAAGTTAGGAGATGTACAATGAATACAAATACGGCCCTGTTACTTATTATCCTGGTACTGTCGTCCCTCCTTATATGCCAGCGGCTCCTTCTGCAAAAGCGCATGGATACCGGCCTGAAGGAAATCAGCCGGCAATTATCCGATATCCTCTCTTCCGGCAGCGAAGGGCAGGTCATGCTGTTTACCGCCAGCAAACCACTGATGGAACTGTGCGGGCAGCTTAACCGCCTGCTTCTGGATCGCCAGAAAATAAAAACCGACTACATACGGCAGGAAATTTCATCCAAAAAGATGCTCTCTAATATTTCCCACGATATCAAAACCCCGCTGACCGTTATCCTGGGCTATCTGGAAATCATGCGCCTGGACGATCCCGAAAACAGATTACTGCAGAAGGTGGAAACACAGGCAGGGCAGGTGATGGAACTGATTAACCAGTTCTTCACCCTGGCAAAACTGGAAGCCGGGGACACGGATATTGCAATTTCCAAAATTAACATCAATGAACTATGCCGTGAAAACATCCTCGAATTTTATGAGATCCTTTTGCAGAAAAATTTCACGGTAGATATCTCCATCCCGGAACAGGACATCTATGTACAGGGCAACGCCGAAGCCCTTAAACGAATCCTGTCCAACCTGGTTTCCAATGCCATCCGTTACGGAAGCGATGGCAGTTATCTCGGGCTTGCCCTCCGGAAGGACAACAAATCCGTGTATATTGACATCACGGATAAGGGCAAAGGCATCGGGAAAGCCTTTGCCGCAAATGTCTTCGAGCGCCTCTATACCCTGGAAGACTCCCGCAGCCGCGATATCCAGGGAAACGGGCTCGGGCTGACTATTGCCAAAAATCTCGCCCTCCAATTAGGAGGCGACATTTTACTGGACAGCGAACCGGATAAAAAGACCACCTTTACCGTCCGGTTAAAAAAATTCTCCTGAACATGTTCCGTCTGTGCTGCTAACACCCCGTACCCTCCCGGCCGCCAGAGACTGCCAGGAGGGTACAGGGTGCCAACCGCACAGGTGGAAATGTTTGAAATTATATGCAGCGAAAGAAATTCGTAAGAATTGATCAAGAGTTTTGAAAACCCGCTATGGTACACTCTTTTTATAAGCAATACATCAAATAAACCAAACGGAAAAACAAAAATAAAGAGGAGCGGAAATATGGCATATTTATTACAGACGAACCAACTGACAAAGACCATAGACGGCAAAGATTTAGTCAAAGACGTCAATATCCATGTAGAAAAGGGAACCATCTACGGATTCCTGGGGCCGAACGGGGCCGGTAAAACTACCGTGATGAAAATGATCACAAACCTTTGGAAGCCCACCGGCGGTTCCGTCGAAATTTTCGGTGAAAGGCTTACCCCCACTTCCATAGATATATTAAAAAGAATGGGCAATATCATTGAATTCCCCATCTTCTATGAACACCTGAGCGGGCTGGAAAACCTGCGGATCCATTGCGAATACATGGGATATTACAACCCGGGAAGCATCGAACATACGCTGGAAATACTGTCCTTGACAGATGCCGCCGCAAAACCGGTAAAAAGTTACTCCCTCGGCATGAAACAGCGCCTTGGAATTGCCCGCGCCATCCTCTGCCGGCCGGAACTGCTTATATTGGACGAACCGACTAACGGCCTGGATCCCGCCGGGATGAAACATCTCCGGGATCTGTTCCGGAAACTATGTACCGAATACGGCATTACCATTATTCTGTCCAGCCATATCCTGTCCGAAGTGGAAAGCATCGCCGACACCATCGGCATTATCCACCGCGGCACTATGAAAGACGAAATCGCCATGAAAGAGATCGCCGAACAAAATACGGAATACATCGCCCTCACTGTCGGCAATACCAAAAAAGCCGCCTATGTCCTGGCAGAAAAACAAAACCTGCACCATTTTAAAATAATGGATGAAAACAATATCCGCATTTACGACAGCGGTATTACCACCCAAACCCTTTCCAAAACCCTGGCTCTGAACGAGGTGGAAATCCGCGCCGTCAGCCAGAAATCTGAAAGCCTTGAAGACTATTTCCTAAAACTGACAGAGGAGGCAGTAAAATAATGTTAAAGCTAGTCAAACTCGAATGGAAGAAAAATAACATCACAAAATATACGCGCTGCGCCCTTATCACTTCCCTTGCCATGCTGCTTTTCATCCTGCTCACCGCAAAGGAACTGGAAGCGCAGGAAACCGTGGAAATGTATGGGGAAAACATGCTCATCGCAGGCGTTGACCTTTTTAACAATATCGCCTTTATCATCTTCACCTGTGTTATGCTGTCCGCTTTCTCCGTCAGCCCTTACCAGAATAAAACCATATACTTAATGTTTTCCTACCCGATCAAACGCCGGAAAATAATGGCGGCGCAGATACTGGCCGTCTGGAGTTTTAACTTCCTGTCCCTCGTGCTGTCAAAATTATTTTCCTATTGCGTCCTCCTGCTTACCAAAACGGCAACTGCAGGAAGCATCCCTCTGGGCCATTATGAATTTTACCTCAACATACTGATCGGCTCCGCAGCCATCGTCAGTATTAGTTTCCTCTCCCTGTTTGTAGGACTTCGCCTGAAATCCTCCAAAGCCGCCATCGTCACAGGCGTTATCATTGCCTGCTTTACCCAGGGAAACATCGGCTCCTATACACTGAGCCATAACCTTCCTTTTTACTGCTCACTGCTCCTTCTTTCCTTTGCGGCAGTATTCCTGTCCGTCTACTCTGTAGAAACGAAGGATGTGCTGTAAAAACCGGGCAGGCCGCCGACATTCCCCTGGCCGCTGCAAAGTGCCGCTGCAAAGCAGTAAAAACACAGAACCCAAAAACACGGCAGACAGCATAAATAATTGCTGCCTGCCATATTTCCTCCATAAAATATAACACTTAAATACGCTTCAGTTCCAGCCAGCCTTCATTGGTATCAAAACTATACTTCATTTCAATTATCACACCGGCGCCGTCATATGGAGCCAGATCTACATCTTCCGATTCAATCACATTCCCTTCATCATCAATCATCTCCAGGTGCCAGACCGTCTCGTCTTTATCCATGACCAAATTCACAAGATTATATATCTCCAGCCCGTCATAGGTTTCCGGATCGTCCATCATCAGATTGGTACGCGAACCCTCATCCTCCGTATTATAAAAATACACCTCATAAAAAGACACGGTTGTCATATTTTTCAGCGTTACCGAAACCTGGCAATACTCAGTATCCTCTTCCTCCCCCGCTTCATTGGAAATACCCTGGTATACCTCTTCATACTTACCCATCATGTCTTTCATTTCAGCAAGCAGGGCATCCAGCTCTTCCCCTTCCATCCCCCCCACATCCAATTCACCGATCTCCTTTATCCGGGCATTCAATTCTTCAAGCTGTTCCTCGTACTCCTCCACCTGGCTGTCCGCATACAGGCTGACAACAACATTATGCTCGTCCACTAACTCCGCATACTCGGTTTTACAGGCATCTATCAACTCCCCGTTCTGCTTTCCGCATCCCATAAAAGCCATCAACACTGCAAACCCACAAAAAAGTTTCATTTTTTTCAAACTATCTGCCTCCTGCCTGCATCATCCTCTTTATATACCCAACCATTTCCCTGCCAAACCGTAACGCTTCCTCCTCATCCACTGCCATCTCTTCCCCCGAAACATAACATTCCAACGCGGAAGAAACCAGGCCGCGATATCCGGATGCAAGATTTTCCATCCCCCACTCACCGCCCTGCTTTTTCGAAATTACAAGGCCATCTTCCAGGAATGCCGCCACCCTGCAAAGATTGAGCACTACATACACAGGATTGCCCAATATCTCCTCCCCGGCACCCTCTATATCAGCCCATATACTGTCCAGGTAACTTTCCCGCGGCACCTCGCCAAACACTTCCTCGACCGCCGCACCATACAAAACTTCCCCATACCTCTTAATTATCGTAAAATGCGCTGCCAGATCCCGATCCGTCCCCTTCATCCTGCTGATATAATCCTCCGGGTTCTCCCGGAACCAACGCAAATGCATCCGTGAAAAATGAAGTTCATATGGCGTTGGATAAACAAAATCCCTGCAATACTCCTCTTTCACAACACTCAGTTCAATCCCCTTGGCCGGCGCCTGCCTGTCCAACGCGGCCACAACTTCCATAAACCGCATTTTCTGCCCGTCCGTGATATCCCCATGCACCACTACAATCAAATCAATATCGCTTTTCACCGGATGGAAACATCCCATCACCATGGAACCATGCAGATAAACCCCGGTCAGCCCTTCCCCGAAAATCTCCCTGCAGCTATCCGCCATCCCATCCAAAACTTCCTTATAATACATGACTCCCTCCCCATTTTCCTCTCAGGCTGTATGCCCTGCATCCATTTCCACATAGCACAGTTTACCACAAAAAAAGCATCTCGTAAACTATAACAAAAAAACAGGAAAACTGACACCTTATTCTTTTTTTCGACATATATTATTAACAAATTTCCCATCTGAAAAAGGAGTGCCATGTCTCAAGAAGCGGAATGGAACAAACAGTTTAACATAGGAGTTGCTTCCGTCGACAATGCACACAGGAAACTTTTTTCCATCGTACGCAGGCTCATCCATATAAGCAGGGATGAGCATAACGGGGAGTGGGCATGTGCCGAGGGCATCAAATACTTTAAAAACTATGCCATAGAGCATTTCTCCGATGAAGAAGCCTATATGCGCTCCATCGGTTATAAAGATTATGAAATACACAAATGCCTGCATGACGATATGCGGTATAAAACACTCCCGTCACTGGAAAAAGAACTTACGGAATCAAACTATTCACAGGAATCTATCCATCACTTTCTCGGCATCTGCCTTGGATGGCTTACCGCCCACATTCTAATCGAAGACCGCGCCATTACAGGCAAGGCTTTAAACAGATGGAAAGCAGGCAATACCAGTGCCGATATGGATACCCTGGAAGATGCCCTGACCGCCGCCATACAGGAAATTTTCAGGTTACAGACAGAAATCGTTAGTGAGCATTACAATGGAGAGGATTTCGGAAGCAGCCTGATTATCCGCCTGATATACCACTCACCAAACCAGGAAAAGATACAGCTATTCATGATTATGGAAGATAACCTGGTATTCCGGGCTGTCAGCGCTATGTTGGATATGCCGCTGACCAAAATGGATAAGCTGGTCATGAATGCCGGCAAAGAACTTTCACTCCGGATTGCGGAACAGCTCGGCATGCATTGCCACCTCTCCTCACAATACCAATTGGAGAGCAGCCATATAATGTCCATGGAGCAGTTTGAGAAAATATTCTATACTGAAATTTTCGATTACAGCCTATTGTTTAAATCCGGGCATGGATATTTTGCCTTTTGCGCCAAATTAGGATAATCTGTGCCCGGCCCGTCCGGTCCCCGCCGGACAAACCGGAAGCCCGGCATTTTGCCGGGCTTCTTTACCTGCAATGTTTACGCTCTCCCTTCATCATACAAATGGCATCTCACCACATGCCCGTTCCCCATATCCCTTGCTTCCGGCGCCTGCTCCTTACATACTGCCATACACTCCCTGCAGCGCGTATGGAACTTGCACCCCTGCGGCGGATTGGCCGGCGAAGGGATATCCCCTTCCAGAATCATCCGCGTGCTCTTCCTGTCCGGATCCGGCATCGGGATAGCGCTGAACAGCGCCTTTGTATAAGGATGCAGCGGATTCGCGAAAATATCCTCTGTACTCCCCGTTTCCACCAGGCCGCCCAGATACATAACGCCAATCGTATCGGAAATATGCTCCACCACCGACAGGTCATGGGAGATAAACAGATATGTCAGTTCCATCTTCTCCTGCAGTTCCTTTAACAGATTAATAATCTGCGCCTGGATAGAAACATCCAGCGCCGAAACCGGTTCGTCACAGACAATAAATCCCGGCTTCAAAGCCAGTGCCCTCGCGATACAGATACGCTGTCTCTGCCCGCCCGAAAACTCATGAGGATACCTATCCTTATGGTACTCCTGCAGGCCGCAGTTAAGCATTACCTGCGTAATATAATCATTGTACTGCTCTTTCGGCACCAGGTTATGCTGCCTCACCGCCTCGCCGATAATCTCGCCGACCGGAAGCCTCGGGGACAGGGAAGAATACGGATCCTGGAAAATAATCTGCATTTTCGTCCGCAGCTCCCGCAGCCTCTTCTTATCCGCCGCATTTACATCCTCCCCGTTAAAAAGGATGGTGCCCGAAGTCTTCTCTATGAGACGCAGGATCGTACGCCCGGTGGTAGACTTGCCGCAGCCTGACTCACCCACCAGCCCCATGGTCGTCCCCCTCTTAATCTGAAAAGACACATCGTCCACCGCTTTTACCGTCCCGGTCGCGCCCCCGAAGAAACCGCCCTTGACCGGAAAATATTTTTTCAGATGAGACACTTCCAGAATATTCTCTTCCCGGTGAACCAATCTGTCCTTTTCCTCCTTAACCATTCTGTGTGCCTCCTTCCTTGCAACGATAACAGCTTACCACATGGGTAGGCGATACATGATATGCCTGCGGGTATTTCCCCTCACACCCCTCGACACACATCTCACAGCGATCCTTGAAATAGCAGTAATCCGGCATCTCTACAGGATTCGGCACACTGCCCGGTATGCTGTACAGTTTATCTATATGCTTCCCCACCACCGGTTTGGAATTCATCAGGCCGATAGTGTACGGATGCCTCGGGTCTTTGAAGATTTCCCTTGCCGTACCTTTCTCCACTACACGCCCCGCATACATAACCACCACAAAATCCGCCATTTCCGCCACCACGCCCAGATCATGGGTTATCAGCATAATGGAACTGTTGATTTTATCCTTCAGGCTGCGCAGCAAATCCAAAACCTGCGCCTGGATCGTCACATCCAACGCCGTCGTCGGCTCATCCGCAATAATCAGTTTCGGGCTGCACGCCAGCGCCATAGCAATCATGATACGCTGCCTCATACCCCCCGACAGCTCATGAGGGTACATCCGGTACACCCCTTCTTTGTTCGCAATCCCCACCATATCCAGCATCTCAATGGTGCGGGCCTTAACCTCTTCCTTCGTCATCTCCGCGTTATGCAGCCCGATAATCTCATCCACCTGTTCCCCGATACGGAATACCGGATTCAGCGAAGTCATCGGCTCCTGGAAAATCATGGACATGTAATTCCCCCGCAGCCTCTGCATCAGTTCCGCCGGCGCATTGACCACATTATAAACCTTATCCCCGGCATTGAAACGGATTTCCCCCTCCACGGTCTGTCCGGACGGCCTTTGCACCAACTGCATGAGCGACAGGCTGGTAACGGATTTTCCGCAGCCCGACTCACCCACGATACCCACCGTCTTCCCCTGCGGGACGTCAAAAGACACGCCGTTTACCGACTTCACCGTCCCGATATCCGTGAAGAAATAGGTGTGCACATTGTCAAACTCCACACAGTTCTCCGGATTCTTCATCTCCGTCACATATTCCGCTTCCGGTATATTCTTCCGGTTCCTCTTCTTCTCCATCTCTTTCGTAATCTTACGGTTCCTCTTTGAGATCTCCCGCGATTCCTTCGCGGACATATAACTTGCATTCTTTTTCTTCCCTGCCATCTCTACCCTCCTACCGCTTCATCTTCGGGTCAAACGCATCGCGCAGGCCGTCGCCGATAAAATTAAATGCCAAAACCGTCAGCAAAATCAGGAAACCCGCCGGAACCCATACAAACAGGTAATTCGTCATAACATAAGAATCATTTACCGCATTAATGATACTCCCCCATGAAGCGGCCGGATATTTAATCCCCAGCCCGAGGAAACTGAGCGCCGCCTCCGCCAGGATCACATCGCCGAGCCCCATCGTGGCAAACACAATAAGCTGAGGCACCACATTCGGAATCAGATGCTTGAAAATCCGCCGCCCCACGCTGATCCCCAGCGCCTCCGCAGCCACCATAAATTCCTGTTCACGCAGGGACAGAATCTGCCCACGCACGATACGGGCAATGCCAACCCAGCCGATGATACTCATAACGACGCAAAGCATATAGATACGCACCGTCGGGCTTGCCCGGTAATGATCCATAATCGAACCGAGGATCAGATACAGCGGCATAGAAGGGATACAGTAAATCACATCTACCACACGCATCAGTATATTGTCCACCCAGCCGCCGAAATAACCGGCTGTCCCCCCGACAATGACACCGATAATTACCTCTATGATAACAACCACGAAGCCAATCAGCAAAGAGATCCGCCCGCCGTACATCAGCCGTGCCAGCAAGTCCATCCCGTTCGCATCCGTCCCGAGCCAGTGCTCTTTCGACGGCGAAGAATACGTGTCTATAACCCTCGTCTCCTGGTTGCGCGAAATCAGATACTGCCCGGTTTTCTCTGACAGCAGATAAGTATCGGTCTCCCCTGCCGCATCCGTATATTCAAAGGAATCCTTCCCCTCCCGGATGGCATACGCCACCATCTCCTTGAAATCCGGCGCAAGATTAACACCTCCTACCACGCTGTTGATATTCATATTGGAAATATAGGCATAATCCGAACCGTCCGCGGCATAAACCATAGCCGCTTCCTCCCCTTCCATTCCCAGCGTATAGGCAGCGCCGTCGGCCTCGAAGTCCTTCCCGCCCCCGCTCATAGCCAGCAGCGCATTCTTATAGAATTCGTAAGAAAACGCAATGTCCGGATTATACGGTGTAAATGACAGCTTACAGATAACCGCCATCTCCGTAACGTTATACAGCAGTTCTTTTCCCGTTGCACTGTCCACCATATAAGCCGTCCCGTCATACTCGAAATAATTCTCCCCGCTTTCCACGGCCGCTTTATGCTCCGCCGACTTCATTGCCCTGGGATTCTTAGTCTCATCCGCGCCATAGACAAGATAGGAGTCCCCGGTTAACGGCCTCAGCGCAAGGGAACCGCCGTTTCTCGTTTCCACCACGCTCTGCTTCTTTGTAATTGCAAGGATTGCCTTCGAATACAGATCGCCCGGCACTTCCGCTTCCTTATCCTCATACATCATATAATCATTGATATAGGTCGCCCCCGCATAATCCTTCTTCATTTCCTCCGTCGTATAAAACACCTGGCTCTGCCCATAGGGAATCACCATACCGCCCACAAAGGCAAACAGGAACATCGCAATAATAATAACCATACCGACAATCGCCAGCTTATTGCGGAAAAACCGTTTCAGCACCAAAGCGCTCGGAGAAAGCACTTTTACACGCTGTGTATCGTCTAACTTCATTGTATCCGCTTTCGTATTTTCTTCGTTAGCCATGCCCTCTCTCCTTTCCTAATTCACCCTGACCCGCGGATCCACAACGGCATACAGGATATCCGCAATCAGATTGCCCGTCAGAATCAAAACCGCGCTGAACAGCATATAAAACATGACAAACGGGATATCGCCCAATACGATACACTGGTAAGAGGTATAACCGATCCCCGGTATCTGGAACAAGGTTTCCGTAAGCAGCGCACCTCCGAACAGCGACGGCAGCGTCCCCCCCAGCAAAGTAATGATCGGGATTAAAATATTGCGGAACGCGTGATGGTTAATTACTTTCTTTTCCGGAAGCCCCTTGGCCCTCGCCGTACGGATATAATCGGAATTCAGCACTTCCAGCATATTCGTCCGCGTATAGCGCATCAGCGCGCCGATGTTTACAATGGTAAGCGTCGCCACAGGCATAATCATATGTTTCGCCATATCCAATATCTGCCCTGCCGGGCTCATCTGCTGGTGCATACGCCCTACAATGCCGTACAGATCCAGCCAGTTCAGCTTAATGGCGAAAATCCATTTCAATATCGTAGCAAAGAAGAAACTCGGCAGGGAAATACCGATCAGCGCGATAACGGTAATCGAATAATCCGTCAGTGAATACTGCTTCTTTGCCGCCGCCACCCCCGCCGGAATGGCTATGATTATTTCCAGCAGGAAAGCCGCCAGCCCCAGCGCAAAAGAATACCAGATCACACTGGAAAACTTCTGAAGCACCGGCTGGTTATAATTCCACGAATCGCCGAACTGCCCCCTCACCGCCTTCGACGCCCATGTCAGGTATCCCTTTACGATGCTGTCGTCCAGGCCGTAAGATGCATTGAGCTGCGCCAGCCATTCGTCATAGCTTTTCGCCCCGGGCTTCTGTGATAGTTCCATTGCCTTTGTCTCTACGAAAGAGGCAGGCATGCAGCGCATGATGCCATAAATGATCATAGACACAAAAAATAAAAGAACTATGGAAATCAATAATCTTTTTACCACAAACTTCTTCATTTTCATACCTCATGTCCGCCCCTGCGGACCTAAAATCAATAGTTGAAAGTACTTTTCCTTTCTGCCTGTGCCTCTTTTCCCCAACCAATCCGTATATCCGCAAAGGCATTTCGCCAGAGGGCTTTCCTTCCCGGCGCATATCCGGTGAACCCATCCCTTACGCCCTACCCCCGTACAGCCGTTTCACGTCCCTGGTGATCCATTCCGAAAGGCCCCTCGCGAAATGCCTCTGCCAACCCTTATAAAACTAACAAATCCGGCGCCCGCGCGCCTTATGGTATTAAGGAACTGTCGCCGATAAGGCCTGAAAATGGCCTTGAAACAGCCATCTTAAAGCAGTTCCCGGGAGGGCTCCCTATCCCTCCCGGCTGCATTATGAAAATATACCTCTTACTTTACCGCAAGTTTCTCGATTTCCTCACGGTACTGCCAATAAGAAGTCGCATCTTTAACAATACTGTCCGGGTCAATGCGCTCCGCACTGTATGCCGTTGCTTCCTGCCTCTGGTATACCGGGATTTCCACTGCATAATCCACGATATAATCAAGAGCCTCTTTATAAACTGCTTTACGGTACGTCTGGTCTGTGCTGGTACGCCCTTCCATAACCAGGTCGTCCAGATCCTTCTGGTAGATCCGGTAGTTCTTTGCACTTCCGCCCTCACTGTGGTAAATCTGGAACATATCCGGATCCGGTACGGTAGACCATGCCGCACACCACATGTCAACGGTTCCCCCGTTGATACCGTCCCACAACTGGGAAGAATCGGAAAGGTCATTGATTGCCATATCAAAACCAATGCTCTTCAAAGCATCCGCCGCCGCTGTAATAATACCGAACGAAGGATGGTCGCCGTTCCCTCCTGCAGGAATCACAATCGTACATCCCATCCTGCCGCCTGCCGGCGCCGCCGTAATTTTGCCGTCCGCCACAGTATAACCTGCCGCCTCGAAATAACCCAAAGCCGCTTCCAGCGCCGCCGCATATTTATCATCTTCCGACATGCCGTCCGTATAAATTTCATTTCCGTCCACATCCAGGGAGAATGCCACATGGTAATCCGCATCGGATTTCTGGGGCGCAGCCCAGTTCGTATTGGAAATCGGGTAATTGATCACGGAAGCCGCCTCGCCGTAGTAAGAATCGATAACCACATCGCGGTATACCGCAATCACGGTTGCAATAGCCTTACGGAAATTTTTGGACGCATCGCTTGCCGCCTCATCACCTACCAGCATAAGCTGTGAGTTCATGCCGATGTAACCATAACCGCGGTAGTCGACAAGATCCACGATTACCTTATCGCCCTTCAGCTCACCGTTGCTGTTCTCTCCTTCAATCTGCGCCAGGACTTCTTTGGAAATGGACGGCTGGGAAACATCTATAGTCCCCAGAAGGACGCCCGGAAGCTTATCCGCCTCGGAAGTCGTCTTCCACTGTAAATATTTAGTAACCGGAGCACCTTTAAAATAGTGTTCGTTTGCTTCCATATATACCGTCCGGTTTTCATAGCTTACAAATTTATACGGGCCTGCCCCCATAGGCTGGGTCGTCTTGGCCCTTACGGAAGAAAGGTCTCCTTTCGGGAAACCGAACTTATTGTTGTCATAATCATACTGGCTGGGATCACCGTAATAGTGCAGCGGGGATACATAAATGGACAAATCGTAAATAGCCGGCGCGCTGACCTCTGTCAGTACCACACGCACGGAATTGTCCCCTGTTTTCTGAATACCGCTGATGTTCGCCACGGAATCGCCGGTCTCAACCGTCACCTTATAGCTGTCGTCCAGGAACGTAAACAGGCCGGAATCCGCCGCTTCCGTATCGGACAGCGTCTGGTAATCATAATCGTAGCTTACGATCATCTCATTCCAATAATCAGCCAGCGTCGGTGCATCGCCGCCCTGCAGCGTCCATGTTGTTTCCGTTGCGGATCCGGTAATGGAACCGTCGTCATTCAGGCTGGCAAAGCCCCAGTTCACCATACCGTTGGACACCTCATCCAGGCCGTCCTCCACATACCCGTTTGCGATGCAGTAATCACAGATGCTCTTCGCAAAGGCTTCCCCTGCTGCCGGGAAATCCGTCTCGAAAAACTTCTTCTGCTCGTCTTCCGAATAGAATGTAAAATCCGTGTTGTCTTCCCCGTTGGAAAGCATCAGGTCATACAGCACGGTAGAACCGCTCCTGTACTCCTCCAGCCCCTGGATCGGCAGCGCATATACGGAAGATGCGCCGTCATAGGACGGATCCAGATATACATAATAGGAGAAAATAACATCGTCAATCGTCAGCGGCTCGCCGTCCGCAAACTTCACATCATCGCGGATGGTATAATCATAGGAAACCGTGCCGTCCTCATTCTCGGTCACTTCACAATCCGCAATGCTTGTATAAGTATAATTTGTACCGTTATATTCCTTTGTCTCCCCTTCAATCCCCTTGTAAACGATTTCACCCTTACGGTCTGTCGTCAGCAGGGGAACCGTCGTGATCAGCCATACATCCTCATCCGGCACTGTCTCGCCGAAGAACGGGCTGAACTTCTCGCTCACGTCATCGTGGCCGATGACAATCGGAGTATCCTCATTGCCTGCAGGCGTCTCTTCCTTCCCTGCGTCCGCGCCTGCCTCTGTCTCAGTCTCGGTTTCCGCCTCTGCAGGCTCCGTGTCCGCAGGCGTTTCTGTCCCCGCAGATTCTGCGGGTGCTTCCTCCGCAGGCGCCTCATTGGAAGAACCGCCGCACCCGGCCAAAGAACCCGCAACCATGGTTCCCGCCAAAAGCACAGCCAAAAGCCTGCTTCTTGTTCTCAGTTTCATAATTTTACCTCCTTAATTTAGTTCCGCAATTGTATGGAGCGTGCCCCCTCATGGAAGAAATTCCGGCACCCTCCATATATCTGCTGTTTTGAGTTTCGCCTCAACAATCTATGTTTCACCTTTTATACAGAAACTTCCCGGCATCTCACTTTCCCTGATCCCTTCCTGTTAAAAAGGAAAAACAGCATATTTACCACCGCGCCGGCCTGCCATGCCAAAAGCCAGGCATTTCTGCTTCTGCCGTCCGGCGCTCACTCCGGTTTATGTTCCGATTTCTCCACCCGTAACCCCCGGTAAGTCTTATTATAATACCGGCCATATAAAAAAGCTGCTGCCAAAAACAGGATATGGCATAACAGGTACAGCAGCTCCCTCCCCATCCGTATTTCCCCGTGGTGCAAAAGCATATATACCACATCCAGCGCTGCGCTGATCACCGCCAGCACCATAGCCCCGTTGCAGGAGCGCCTCATCCTTGCCAGCCCTGTCTCATACTGTGCCTTCTGCATCCGCAGCGGGTCACTGCAATAACTGACCGCGCCGACAAAGAAATACGCCAGCGGCAAAAACAAAAACAGATACGGATAGACAATCCAAAAAGTACGCGAGGAATCCTGGTTTACCATCCCCATAGCAACCTGTATCAGCATAAACAGTACGGAAAAACAGATATTTACCCGATTTGTCCTCCTCTTCTGCCTCTCATCCAGAGGAAGTACATAATAATCCCCGACATAACAGATATCATCAACCACCCGGCCTTTGCCGTTCAGTCTCGCAAACCGTGAATAATCATCTTTAAAATTATTTTTTATCATGCACCTGCGCCCTTTTTGCCTGCCTGCAATAATCCGCCCGCATTTTACACTTCCCGTCATGCCGCCCGGAAAACCTTTACACACTTGCTTCGCCGTTTTATCACTTTAATACATTGCTATCACCGGTGAAAACAAAAAAGTGCCTGCGAACGTCTATGTCCACCGCACTTAATTCATATTAGTGAGTACATTTGTTCACCCCAAACAATACACAGATATATAATGGTCTTAGTATACAATTATACGCAAATCATTATATTTGTCAAGATGTGACGGGTCTTTAACCACGGTAAACGCATGATTTTCCGGGTTTACCCGCGTAAATAAATATGCTATCAT
>CANDKY010000045.1 GCA_947385425.1 uncultured Lachnospiraceae bacterium
GTAACTTATTAACTATATAGCTCTTGTGGCTATATCATTATTATACTAGGAGGAACATCTATGTCAACTTTGGAAAAAGCAATAGGAATATTGCAGGAAATGCCGGAAAACAAGCTAGAGGCAGTATATATGTATATACGTTTTGTTGATTCGCAGCCAGATACTAATGAAACTATTCTCCCCCCAAATAAAAGCCCAAATTCCCTCATTGGGACAGCCCATGAGTACGCCACCCCGGATGCTTCTGAAAATGTAACCAAAAGGAAACGTGGTTTTCAAGGCATTATGTCTTTTGCCGGAACATTGCCAGAGGATTTTGATTACAAAAAAGAACTGGAGGAGGCAAGGGATGAAAAATATGCTCGTTTTGTTTGACACCAACATTATATTGGACGTACTGGAAAAACGTCTCCCGTTTTATGATTCATCTAAATCCGTTTTGGAAAGCTGCATTTCCGGCAATGTCACGGGCTATATTGCCCTACATTCCATTTCAAACATTTTTTATATCTTAAGAAAACGCTATTCCGCAGCAGACAGGAGGAAACTCTTACTTGATATTTTGGATTTGCTGCAAGTAGCAGGTGCCGACCATGAAAGCATCCGGAATGCTCTGCAAAGAGAAGACTTTTCCGACTTTGAGGATTGCTTGCAGGATGAATGTGCAAAACAGATCCATGCCGACTATATCGTAACAAGGAACACAAACGACTTTTCCACTTCGGATATACCTGCCATTATTCCGGATGACTTACTCAAAATTCTTAAAACAGCAAATGAGATTTTATAATGAATTTTATGAAACACCGCCCAGTGATTCACTTAGGATCCTTGCCCCCGCAAAGCACCCCCAGCGGCTACCGGGCCGCCGCCAGGGGCAGCACCTGACGCAAATTAAGAACTGCACAAGTTATTTATCGACAGTTCCTTAACTCCAGCCCTGCGCTCACCTCCCGGAAACAGCATCCACCACTGACAGTTCCCGTATCCTCTTCACCGGCCCATACACGGCAAACACCAGGGAACACGCCACAACCGCCCCGATTACGCAAAGGGATACTGCCGGAAAATACCACCCCGTCCCCCACCGGTAAGTAATCATCTTATCAAAGCAGACATAATGCAGCGGCACCCCCGCCAGACAGCCAAACAGCATTCCCCATACCCCGTAAGCCGCCGCTTCCGCCGCCACCATTTTAACCATCTGCCCGCCGTCCATTCCCACAGCGCGCATTGCCCCATATTGGCTCATCCGCGCCGAGACACTCATGGCAATACTGTTCATAATGTGGAAAGCACATATCAGCGCTATCACCCCAAGAAACCCATATACAAAGATCCGGAACGAATACATGGCGCCCTTCACTTCCGCATTACTGAGGCGGCTGTCTGAAAAAATCATCTCTTCCCCGCACAAACTGCGTATCCCCTCCACTGTCCCGTCCCCGGCATCCCGTTCCAGTTGGATATCAATAACCGTATAGTCCTTCCCTCCGGCCAGCGCTTCAAATGTCTCCTCGGAACAAATCAATATTTCCTCTCCTCCTGCGGAATGAAACGGGCAGTCGCTTAAAACACCCGAAACCGTAATCTGCCTTTCCTCCTCCCCGGAACCCATTCCTACACTCCTGTCTCTATCCAAAACCATTACGGCCTCTTGCCCGGCCCGCAGGGAATCCTCCCCATGATAAACCGCCAAAATCCCATCCCCTTCCATCACTTCCGCAAGGGAGCCTTCAATCAAGGAATCCTTTGCCCAGCCAAACTGGCAGGCCTCATAAGAAACCAGATATGCCTGTCGGGCTCCCCCCTCAGTGTTAATCTGCAGATCATAGGCAAAACTCCTCCCGTATACACGTTTCACTCCATCCACCCCCATCAGCCCCTCCGCCAATGCCCTGTCTATCGAACAGCTATTGTCCGGGCTGATAACGGAAATATCCGGCGCATAAGGCTTCAGGGGTTTTACGGCATGCTCCATAAAATCAACGGCAACCGAAAATGCCAAAAACAGGATAATACTGAACGCAAAGGAACAGCTCATCAATACGAAATTTTTCCGGCTGCCCAATGCATGGTGGATGCCCAGCGCCGTTTCTATCCGGTACATACGCGTATTTGCCGCTTTTTTCATCCTTGTCCTTCCGGAAGCGTTCCCCGATACTGCCGTAAGGGGCGAAACCCCTGCCGCTTTCCTCGCCGGGCTGCCCGCCGCAAAAGATACCGTAGCCACCCCGATCACACTGCCTGCCGCCAGCCCGATAAAGCTGATTCCAAAATACGGCATCCCGCCAAAATAAGCAGGGCTTAAAAAACGCAGCACCGCACTCAGCGCCCATACCACCGCCATACCAAGCCCGGTGCCCGCCGGCACTGCCGTCCGGCACCAATACAATGCTTCCCTGCGGACAAAACGGGCCACCTGCCCTTTCGATGCCCCCAGGCAGCGGAGCATGCCGAAAAATTCTGTACGCTGCACAATATTGCTGTTTAAACTGCCGGTTATCATCAAAACCCCTGCAACCGCAACCAGGAATGCTAACAGCAGCGCCACCCCATAAATAGCCAGCATGCTTACATCTTTGCTCTGCCCTATCGTGGCAAGCAGCAGTTCATTCCTGGACACCCTCTCATCCGGAATCCGGAACAGCTCCTGCAGCTCCCTGATTTCCCTTTGAATATTGCACCAGGGGGAAAACTTTACATAGACAAAAGAATCATGATTGCCCTCCGCCCCTTCTAACGGTAATTTCCTGAATTCCTCCGTCCGCATTGCCAGACCAAAAACATCCTTTTTAGCCAACATCGGCATCTGGCCGAAAAAACCGGTAATATGGTAAATCCTCTCCGTTCCGTCCGGCACAGAAAGCACAATCCCGTCCCCCAGATTAAGGGAAAGCGCTTTCTGCATATTCCGGTCCACTATGACTCCTCCCTCTTCCTGCGGAAACCGGCCCTCTTCCAGGTGTGCGGCAGGGAAAATATCCAGCGCCTCCTCATCAAATCCTATAATAATTGCCTCTTTCCCCGCCACCTGATAATGCATGCTGAGCCTGTAATTCAACGTATCATATCGTGTACAGGCGAGCGTCTTCGGCCGGCGGCCGATCAGCTCTGCTTCTTCGTCGCTGACACCGCCCAACCCGGCATGCCATTCGCCGTAATTTATCTTTGCCTGGGCATTCTGGCTGCGGATCTCCATATCCGCCATACCAAATATTGCCGTGATCAGAAATACGCTTAAACCTATGCACAGCCTGGCCATACGGCTCTGCTTTCTGTGGATTTTCTGGGAAACCGGTATCAGATCAAGATAATTTTTCATGCGTTTTCCCTCCCATATCCTTAAGGCAGCCGTCCGTTACGCGGAATACCCGATCGGCATCCGCCGCCAGATTATCATTGTGCGTAATCATCAAGACGGTCTGTTTAAAATGCCGCGCTGCCCGTATCAGCAGATCCATAACATCCCTGCTGCTTTTTGAGTCCAGGTTCCCGGTCGGCTCATCCGCCAGGATCAGCATAGGCTGCATAACCAATGCCCTCCCGATTGCTACCCTCTGCTGCTGCCCTCCCGATAACTGGCCCGGCAAATGCTTCCGCCTTTCCCCCAGCCCCAAAAGTGCAATCAGTTCATCAATCCTTTCCCTGTCCGGTTTCTGATGATCTAAAAGAAGGGGAAACGCAATGTTCTGTTCCACATCCAGTTCATCGATCAAATGAAATGCCTGAAAAATAAAACCGATGTTCCTCCTCCGGAAAACTGTACGCCTTTTCTCATCCAGTGCGAACAAATCCTCGCCCTCCAGGAAGACCTTCCCCTGCGTCGGCGTATCCAACCCGCCGATACAATGCAGCAGCGTGCTTTTCCCTGAACCGGACTCCCCGACTACCGCGGCAAACTCACCCTTTTCCATAGAAAAGCTTATGTCCCGCAGCGCTTTCACCCGGCTTTCCCCTTCCCCGTAAACCTTGCTTAAATTGCGTACCTGTAATATTTCCATATACCTGGCGCCTCCTGTTTTACATTTTTCCAACGCTGCGATATAAAGTTTCCCCTGCCCTGTATACCCCATATCACATACGTTACTGACAGTATAACGCGCGCAGCTTACAGACAGGTGAATAACAGCTTACAGATTCGTAAGGAACATCCTGTTTTTATTTCCCGCAAACTGTGACGCACCTCTGCCGGAAAGTATTTTTCAAACACGCTCTGGGAAAAGCACTTTTTAAACGTGCCCCGGCAGCACTTAACTATCCCGGCAGCATAACCGTAAATACCGTCCCCTCTCCCGCCCTGCTTTGCACCGACAAGGTTCCGCCCTGCCCCTCCACCACGGACTTTGCCAAAGGCAGACCAAGCCCCGCTCCCTGCCCGCTTCTTTTTCCCCTGGCAGAGCGGTAAAACCGCTCAAATATATGGTAAAAATCCTCATCAGCGATCCCTTCCCCGTTGTCCGAAACCGACACCCTTGTCACTTCCGGCAATTTTTCCCATGACACACGTATCATCCCGCCCTTTTCCGTATAATCCAACGCATTTTTTACAAGATTGCCGATTGCCTCGCCAGTCCACTGCAGATCGCAATTAATCCAAACGCCTTCCGCCCCTTCCAGGACAATTTCCTTTTCCTCTTCTTTGGCCCTCACCCACAATCCCTCTATGGCTCTTGAAACCACATCTGCCAGAAGCCATCCCTGCTTTTCAAAAACAACCGCCCCCGCATCCAGCCGTGTCACCTTGAGCAGAACCTGAATCAATTCCTCCATCCGTTCCAGCGCCGCTGCCGTTTTACCCGTAAAAACGAGCAATTTCTCTTCGCTTCCTGCATCCGCCGTTTCTTTTTCCGTTTTTCCCCCCATTTCTTTTTTCATTTCTTTTCCTACTTCTATTTCCATTTCTTTTCCCGCTTCTTTTTCCATTTCCTTTTCCATTTGCATTTTTATTTCCGACTCTATAATTTCATTGTACATAACAAGGGCGGAAAGGGGCGTCTTTAATTGATGGGAAATATCGGAAATAGTATCCTTCAGGAAATTTTTTGCCCTGACAGCCTCTTCATGGCCGGCGGACAGTGCATTGGCAAGGCTGTCCACACTCCCAAACAGCCTGTAAAGGCAGCCCTCCTCCATGCGCGGAAGATGTTCGGCAAAGTCTCCCTTCATAAACTGCCCCACAATCCTGGCCGCCCTGCGGCAAACCCGTTCCCGCGCGGAAAAAAAAGAAACCGTCAGAAACATTACACATATCCATAAAAACAAAAAGAGCCCGGCTAACTGCAGACCCGTTCCCCTCTGTATCGTTAATATCCCCGGCATGAAAATGGCTTCCGTTTCCCCGCTGATGCCCACACGCCGCAGCAAATATACCGCTTCCTCCCTCATTTCCTTCTCCATGGCTTCCCTTTGTATAATTTCATCCCGCATAACTTCTCCCCTGGCAAGCCCTGTCTCTGTATTTCCGTCTCCTGTAAATCCCTTATCTGCAATTTTCTTTTCATCTGCCCGCGATTCTGCGCTTTCCCGGGAATAAGCAGTTGCGTTTTCTTGGGAATAAGCATTTGCGTTTCCTTGGGAATAAGCAGTCGCGTTTTCTTGGGAATAAGCATTTGCAATTCCTTGGGAATAAGCTTCCTCTATAACGCTTTCACTTACCCCATGCTGCAAAAGATAAAAAATAATACTCCTGTCATGGCATAAAGCCGCCTCCTTTATCCGATACCCGTTCCCCCACCATATCATTGCTGCAAAAACCGATGCCGCCGCCAATACCACGGCCAGAAAACAGCAGTATCTTTTCTGCCCTTCATCCCTCAAAATTTCCATCATCCCTTACCTCCTGCCACCGATACCCAAACCCTCTTGCTGTCATCAAATGCTCCGGCCTGGAAGGATCTCTTTCTACCTTTTCCCTTAGTCTCCTTATATATACGGAAAGCGTATTGTCATCGACAAAATCCCCCTCCCCATCCCACAGTTCTTCGAAAATAACCTCCCTGGTAACCACCCTGCCGCGGGATCTCACCAACAGGCATAACAGCCTGTATTCTATCCGGGTAAGCTCCAGCTTCTCCCCATGCAAAAGCACCCTGCTCCCGGCAAAATCTATTTGAATGTCCCCGCAGACCAGGCGGCTTTCAGGCTCGTCCTGCATATCCCCGTCCCTTCTTACACCTGCCCTGCGCAGCAGGGCCCGTATCCGGGAAAGCAGTTCCCCCAACCGGAAGGGCTTCCCTATATAATCATCCCCGCCGCTGTCCAATCCCCTGATCACATTCATCTCATCATCGGAAGCGGTCAGGAAAATGATCGGCACCTGATCCCCCCTTCCCCTCACCGCCTCGCACACCTCAAAACCTGTACCATCCGGCAAAGTTACATCCAAAAGCAAAAGGCCATACTCCCTTTTTTGTAAAAACTCATTGGCCTCCTGTACACTCCGCACAGCCTCAACCTCATATCCATTTTTCCTCAAAGAATAACACAGCCCGTCCACCAGGCTGATATCGTCCTCTACAAGCAATATCCTGCTCTTTTTACCGGTATCCATATTTTTGTCCTGACTCAGCCACTGTTCTGTTTTTGCACCCTCATACTATCATAGAGCACCTGATTTTACAAGCCCGGTTTCTTAACATAACTTTGCCTCTCCCGCCTGCCGGCAGAAGAGGCACTCTTCTTCCCATAATTTATTTCCGATAAACAACACGTTCTAATACTCCAGGCTCATCACAATATTCTGCGGATAGTCCCCGTACTTTTCTCCGAAAATATTAAAGCCCCCGATATATTTCGCATCTTCCTTATTCCCAATCCGGAGCACGATCACTTTATCCGGAAGAATACCTAACTGCTCCACGGTAACATTCCCCGCCCGTTCTTCATTGATATAACACCCGTCCTGCCTCACACTCCAATTAGTCAGCAGGCCGTATTGTGTACTGCCGGATTCCCACACAGGCGGAGTATAACGCCCCCTCCGGGCACCGAAATCCCCGGGGGAAAGGAATGTCCCGCATTCCATGCCATTGATCCACATCGTGATTTCCGATTTCCAGTCTTCCCTATAATTAGGCGCTTCCGAGCAGATTTCCATAGTAAAGCTTATGCTGCGCGGCACCTTATTCTTAGGAAGCTTGTTCGGGAAACAATACTCCACATAACCGCCGGCACTCCAGAGAAGCTGCGCCCGGAAACGCTCCGGCAGGTAAAAACAGGTTGCCACATCCTCATTCCCTATCATCCCGTTCTCATCCGCCAGGCCGCAGGTCGGCCTGGCATCACAGAACGAATACGCCCCTACCGGCATATCCACCGTTATCACCTCATGCACATACTGCGCCACATCAGTCAAATCTATACTGACCGAATCCCGCCGTCTGCTGCAAAGCTTAACCGCACCCCGCGTCCCGGGCTGCACCTCCGCGTTAATGAGCCCTGCCGTCTCCAGCATCTTTACATGAAGTGCCGCGCTGGACGGCGCAATGCTCAGCTTATCCGAAATTTCCACGATACTGAGACTCTCCGTGTAAAGAAGCTTTAATATTTCCAACCGCACCGGCGACGACAGTGCTTTTCCAAGATTACATAGTTCCTGTACATCCGATAAGTCCAATGATAAAGGCTTTGCCATAATCTACCCCTCTTTCTTCTTCCCCTCATTGTAACACACCGGATCATTTTCTGTATATCATTTTTTTCCCTGTACGTCCGCTTCCTTCCATTCCCCTTCATTAATTGCTTTTATCGTATCCACGGAAATCTTCGGCTCCCTGTCATAAGTCAGAAGCCCGTTAATCTCCTGCTCCACATCTGTCAGTTCCGTATAGCAGAATCCCTGTACATAAGGCGAATCCAGCAAAGGCGCTATCACATCATGGTAACGCTTTGCAAAATCATCGTCCGACTCCGCATTGGAATATCCCCAGCCTTCCGTCCCGTCCTTCTGATAGGAAATGCCGCCAAACTCCGTAACAAGAATCGGCTGCCCTTTATATTCCCAACCGTTCGCAAAAAGCGGCCGCCCCGACGCACACAGTTTCAAAATATTTTCCAGGCTGCTGTACCTCTCCTCCAGCACTTCCTTCCGCCACTCGTAATCATGGATGGTCAGCAGGTCGGTACATGTATGCTCCCATCCGTCATTGGAAATCACCGGCCGGGTCGTATCCAGTGACTTTGTAAGATAAATCATCGCCGCGCTGTGGCTCTGCTGCTCTTCGTTGTCCTTAATGTTTGGAACCCCCCAGGATTCATTGAGAGGCGTCCATGCTACAATACAGGGATGGTTGTAATCCCGCAGTATCTCATCCATCCACTCTGTCGTAATCCTGCGTACATATTTGCGTGAATAAACATACGCCGCCGCAATCTCGCCCCATACCAGAAATCCCATTTTATCCGCATGGTACAGGAACCGGGGATCCTCGATCTTCTGATGCTTACGCACACCGTTAAAGCCCATGGACTTCGCCAGCTCAATATCCTTCACATAAGCTTCATCCTCCGGCGCCGTAAGCAGCGATTCCCGCCAATATCCCTGGTCAAGCAGCAGCTTCTGGTAATAAGGGCGGTTGTTTAGCAGAAACTTCCCGTTTTCCACCGACACCTTACGCATACCGAAGTAAGAGGACACCTGGTCCAATACTTCCCCGTCCGAAAGCAGGGTAAAGGACACGTCAAACAGCCTTGGGTTCTCCGGCGTCCAGGCAAGCTCCTCCTGGAAACTCCAGTTTTTCAAAACCTGCTGATCCAGCAATACCGAAAAAGTCCCTGCCTCCCGTTCCATCTCCACCGTCACAGACGCCATCTCACAGCCCTCAAAGCGGATCTGCGTCTTTAGCTGTGCTTTCTGTATGCCGCATATTTCATACTGGAACTCCGCCTTCATATGATCCAGATCCGGCGTAATGAAAACATGATCCAGATATCCTTCTCCCACAGCCTCCAGCCACACGCTCTGCCATATTCCCGTAGTCCTGGTGTAGAAGATGCTTTCGCTCTCCTCTTTCCAGAACTGCTTCCCTCTTGGCATCTCCAGGTCTTCTACCCTGTCCTGCGCCATGACCGTAATGACGTTTTCCCCCTCTGACAGCTCCTTTGTAATTTCCACTTCAAAACTGATATGACCGCCTTCATGGTCTGCCACATGCCGGCCGTTTACCCATACCCGGCACAGATAGTCCACCGCGCCGAAGTGAAGCAGTATCCTTTTGCCCTTCATCTCCTCCGGCAGCGTAAAGCCCCTGCGATACCATACCACATCGCATATATCGTTTAAACCAATCCCCGAAAGGCTGGACTGATACACATAAGGCACAATAATTTTCCGGTCAAACACATCCGTCCCAAAGGAAAAATCCCACTCCCCGTTTAAGCTCATCCAGTTTTCCCGCACAAACTGCGGCCTGGGGTACTCCCCCCTGGGTATATTCGTTTTGTTTTCTTTCTGCATACAATATTCCTTTCTAAAAAAGAGTGCAAAGCCTTACCCCTTTACACCGGAAGAAAGCGAAATCCCCCGGACAAAATATTTCTGGGTAAAAAGGTACAGTATAATCATTGGTATAATGGCAACCGTTGCAATAGCGCTCATCTGCGGTACTTTATTGGAATACACGCCCTTCGCAAGCTGCAGGCCGGCTGTCAGCGTCAGCCTATCCAGATTGTTGATAGCGATGGACGGCCACAGGAAATCATTCCAACTGCCCGTAAAAGTAAATAGTCCTACCGCTATCAGAATCGGTTTACAGTTTGGCAGGATGATTTTCCGGAAAATCTGAACCTCTCCCGCACCGTCAATCCTCGCGGATTCCAGAATAACATCCGGGATCGCCATCATAAACTGGCGGATCAGGAAGATATTGGAGACTCCCGCAAGCCCCGGCACAATCAGCGCAATCAACTGGTTCAGCCAGCCAAAACTGTGCATCATCTTATACAACGGAATGATATTGGTAATAGCCGGAAAAGAGGACAGGAACATAATCGTCAGGAAGATCACATTCCTTCCTTTAAAATCCAGTTTCGCATAAGCGTATGCGGACATGGAATATATTATGACCGCCAGCACTGTTGTCGCGCCCGACACAATAACGGAATTTACAAACCAGTAATATACCGGGAGCTGTTTGTTGCTGAAAGACAGCAGACTTTTGAAATTGTCCAGCGTCCACGTCTTTGGCAAATACAAAAAGCCGCCTGCCTGTATAACTTCCGCTTCCACCTTAAACGAGGAAATAAAAATCCACAATAACGGAACCAGAGCTATGAATGCCATGACACACAGGATTGCAAAGGCCGTCCAGGACACTTTTGCCGAACAGTGTGCCGCTTCCTGATAATCCGCTTCCTTCTTTTGCTTCTTTCCCATACGATCTCCCTCCTAATCTTCTTTCCTGTTCATCAGGATCAACTGGAATACGGATACAACGCCTATCAGCAGCCCCAGACAGGTAGACATGGCGCTGGCCATACCGGCTACGGATTTCCCTGTGCCGAAAGCCAGGTTCCTTATGTACATCAGCAACACATAAGTAGACTCGTTCGGCCCGCCCCCGGTGATCATCAACGGCTGTCCGTAAATGTTGAACTGCGAAATAATAGAGATAATTATCGTATAGGTCAGCGGGAATTTGATGCTCGGGATAATAATATGCCAGAACTTCTTCAGGCCGGAGGCGCCGTCCAGCGCCGCCGCCTCCAGAATGGACCGGTCAATTCCCGACAATGCCGCCACATAAATAATCAGATTCCCGCCAAGCCCCCACCAGAGTGTCGTAATTACAATCGTCATCCAGGCATAAGGCTGTTCCCCATACCAGTTTACATCTGTACCGAACAGATGGTTGAACAAACCAAGGGAACGGTTGAAAATAAAGAGCCAGGTCAGGGTTACCGAGGTAATGGAGAAGAGGGTCGGCATATAAAAGATACCCTGGAAAATATTGCGCCCCTTCGGCCTTTTGTCCAGCAGGATTGCTATGGTTAACGGTATCAATATCTGGAAAGGCACACAGATAAGGACAAATATCACTGTATTCTTCAAACCATTCCAGAACTGACGGTAAAAAGTGGATTCCTGATTCGTGAAGATCGTTGCGTAATTCTTCAGCCCTACCCACTGCGGACTGCCGAACAGATCCCATTTGGTAAAGGATGCATATATCCCGTAAAACATCGGAATCAGGAAAAATATCAGAAACAGCAGCAAATGCGGCGCTATAAAAAAATATGGCACAAGCTGCTTTTTTCGTTTGGCTGCAGACTTTGCAGCAGATACCTTCGTCATGCCTCTCCCTCCCTTCTTCCCTGTATGCCTATTCGCTCATTTCGATCTTGTCCTTGGTTTCCTGTACCGCCTGGTTCAAAGCTTCCTCCGGTGTCATGCGTCCCCAGAGCACCTCGCCCAATACTGTGTCAAGGCTTTCCACTGCATAACCATAATATTTATAATCGTAAATTTTCAGTTCTTCGTTCTCGTCTGCCAGGAATGCCTGCGGCATATCTTTGAATTCAGCCACCTCTTTGATGGATACATGCGCCGGGCACTGCCCTGCTTTTGCCCATTCTAAGGAGTTATTCCCCATAAAATCAATAAAGTCCAGAACCGCCTTTGTCTTTTCGTCATCACGGTTATCATTCTTCGGAAGCACAAACTGATGGGAAGATGTCCAGTTTCCTTTTGTCCCCGCGTCAAAAACAGGATAATCAAATATTTTTGCATTCAGTCCCGCTTCTTTTACATTATTGTACATCCAGATCCCTTCCGGGCAGAACATAACCTTTCCTGCCAGGAACAATTGCCACGGGTCGTCGCCTTCCTTCTGCGTATAGCCTGCTTCCCGAAGCTTCACCCAGTTATCCAGCACCTGGATAGCCGTCTCGTTATTAAAGTCCGGTGTATTTCCGTCTGTACTTAAAGTACCGCCCATCTGTGCATAGGAAGCCAGGAATTTCACGCGCAGCCATGCCATCCCGATCGGCATGATTTCATCCGCCACGCAGGCATCTGCCACGGAGTTCACCTCGTCCCAGGTCAATACGCCGTCGTCCATAACACCATTGCCGTATTTCTCATACAGATCCATATTTACATACAACGCATAGGAATGTACATCCAACGGGATACCGTAATGCCCCCCGGCAAGTTCCGTCATCTCCCAGGCTTTCGGATTATAATTGGCGGAACTGATTGCGGATCCTTCCAGATAATTGTTATAATCCACAAGGAAACCCTGTTCCTGGAAAAGCGGGACACGTTCCACATGGTTGATACATACGTCGGGCACATCTTCCCCGGACTGGATTGCCAGCGGCATCTTCAGATAAAGGTCATTTGCCTCCATAGCCCTGTGGTTTACTGTATAATCCGGATTCGTCGCATTATAGGCATCAATCATCGCCTGCATGGATGTCCCGTCAGCCCCGGTAAATACTGTCCAGAATTCGATCGTCCCTTTTGCTCCCGGCGCTACCTGCGGCTGTTCTTCCGATGCATCCCCCGCATCTGCCGTATCCCCTGCCGACGCATCCCCTGCATCCGATGTATCATTCGCCGCCGCTCCTCCCCCGGATGCATCCGGGGATTTGCCGCCGCAGGCAGCCAGCGATGCCGCCATAACCAGTGCCATACCTAATGCCGTAATTTTTTTCAATTTCATACTATTCCCTCCCATACAAAATTTTGGAATTACTATTCCGTTGTTCCTGGGTTTGTTTGGTTGCTTTGTGCCTTTGCAAAGACTTTTGGACAGTTTTTTTGTTGTATTTGCATATTAAAACAGTATTTCTGTCCTATTTCCCATTATACTACACTATATTGACGAAAATATCAACCCTTTTTTTCAATTATTTTTCCATTTTTACCAACTGACATTTTATATTTTTCCAATATTATTGTTTTAAATATTATTTATGTATTGAATTCCTCCGCGCCATCCTCCCGCCCCATATTGCTTTCGCTATAAAAACATAATTTTATAACAAATATATTTTATTTGAAACTTTCTGGGCAGGAAAACGGTCTAACACTACAGAACACAGGAAAGGGGTGAAAAAATTGCACACTTTTTTCAATAAAAGAGAGAAAGAAAAAAGAGATATCATTGAACGGATCATACTCGAAAAATATAATCAGTATTATCGGGTTGCATACAGTTATACCCACAATGAAGCGGATGCCTTCGACATCGTGCAAAACGGGGCATACAAAGCCTTACGCGGATGCGGCACATTAAAAAGAACCGAATATGCATCAACCTGGGTATACCGGATTATGCTCAACGAGTGCTTCCGCTATATGAAACAGCCGCAAAACCTGTCCTATGAATATATGCAGGATGAAATGGGGCTTGAGCCGTCTTATACGGAAAACAGCGGTGAAAATCCTGATATCCGGCGAGCACTGGATTCCCTGTCAGAACAGGACAGGGCAGTTATCGTACTTCGTTTTTTTGAAGATATGAAGCTTGAGGAGATTGCGGATATCCTGGCGGAAAATCTCAGCACTGTGAAAAGCAGGCTGTACCGTGGTATTAAAAAGCTTCGCAATGCCCTTGGGGAAACATATGAATAAGGATTGGAAATGGAGGATGAATATGAATGATAAAGTGTATGAAACAGACGAGCAAATCGTTTGGCTGGAAAAAGAATTACAAGGGTTCAAAAAAGAATATAAGAAACATGAGATGACAAACGAACAGATAAAACAGCTATGCCGGAACATAAAAGAGGCAAAACCATCAGACTCTGAAAAACGAAAACGGCCAGGAAATATAAAGCTTGCAACAGCCGCAGCGGCCGCGGCGATCGGCATCTTTATTATACTGCCCAACACATCCGGCACAATCGCGCATGCAATGGAACAGATACCAGTAATCGGAGAGCTTGTGAGAGTGATCACCTTCCGCAATTACGAGTATGAGACAGACCGGAATATGGCAGATATCGAAGTTCCGGAAATAAAACCGGAATCACAGGCCGGAAATGGCACACTGCAGGAAAATTTAGACCGCACGGCGGCGGAAATCAACGCAGAAATCCAGGCAATTACAGACAATCTGATAAAAGAATTTGAAACGAACCTGGAAAATGAATGGGGCTGCCAGGATGTCGTTGTAAAAAGCGAAGTCCTTGCCACAACACCTGACTATTTTACCCTGAAGCTAATCTGTTATCAGGGCGCCGGCAGCGGTTATGAGTGGAATTATTTTTATACGATTGACCTCAATACAGGTGAACGGCTGAAACTGAAGGATATTTTTAAAGAAGGCACGGACTACATCACGCCAATCAGCGAAAATATCAAACTCCAGATGCAGGAGCAGATGGATGCCGATGAAAATATTTATTACTGGCTGAATGATGAGATCGAGGAATGGAATTTTAAAGCCATTACCGATGAGACTTCCTTTTATCTAAACGAAAAGGGCAATGTAGTTATCGGCTTCAATGAGGGTGATGTGGCGCCGATGTATATGGGGACTGTAGAGTTTGAGATACCGGCAGATGCGCTGGAGGGGATTCGGAAATAGGTAATATATTGCATCAGGACTTGACTTTTCCCCATTTTCCGCTATAATAAATTTCCGGGAAAGCCCATAAAATCAGGCTTTCCACAAAAAATAACGTGAGTTCGAGACCTTCCTCACGAACAGATCCGCAAGCGGTTCTGTTAAAACAAAACTAAAGGAGAACAAAAAATGAAAATGCAAAACAACAAAGCAGTCCCTGCAGGGACCGCGCCATGTTACCCGTTAACCCTTGTCCAGGCAGCGATGATCGCCGCCCTTTATGTCGTACTTACCTTTCTGGCCAACGCTTTCGGCCTGGCTAATTACGCCATTCAGGTACGCTTTTCTGAGGCTCTCACTATCCTGCCCTACTTCACCCCGGCTGCAATCCCCGGATTATTCATAGGCTGCCTCATCAGCAATATCTTAACCGGATGTGCGCTGCCGGATATTATATTCGGCAGCCTGGCAACTTTAATAGGCGCCGTATTTACTTATAAACTGCGCCGTTTCAAATGGATGGCGCCGCTCCCTCCTATTATAGCAAATATGATTATTGTGCCCTTTGTCCTGCTCTATGCCTACGGCATCCGCCCCCTGTGGTTCTCATTCCTTACCGTAACCGCCGGGGAAATTATCTCCTGCGGAATCCTGGGCATGCTGCTCCTCTTTGCTCTTGATAAATATAAAACACGAATTTTTTAACACGCTCTTACAAAATATCATCCCCGGGCCGGAACAGCTTCCTTGTAAAATGCACATTAAAAAATTCAACCACCGGCCCAAAGCCAAACGCCGTCACTAACGTGCCAATCCCGATCAGCCCTCCGGACAGGAAACAAACAAGCGCACTGAATGCATCAGTAAAAATCCGGCACCAAAAATATGACAGCCCAGTCAGCCGTTTAGCCATAATCAGCGACAGGCTGTCATAAGGCGCCGCCCCCACATTTGGAGTCTGATACAGAGAAATGCCAAAGCCTGCCACCACCATCCCGATCAGTACAATTACAATCTTAACAGCAAGCAGTTCCGGCTTACCAAACAGCCGCATCCAGATATCATAGAAAAAAGTGACAATATATCCCTGCAAAAAAGCATTTACCAAAGTCCCTGCCCCGATAAACTCCCTGCCGAACAGCACCTCCACCAGGAATATAACGGCATTCAATAAAATCAGGAACACAGCATACTCCATCTTCGCCAATTCCGCCAATGCCATCACCATCCCGCTGAAAGGATCATTACCCAGACAGGAAAATTTAAAAATACTGACCCCCATTCCAAGAAAAACATTTCCCGCCACCATAACCCAAAATCTCTTCGCACCTATTTTCTTAAAGTATCTAATCACCATTTCCTTATTCCTTTCCAAAACCGCAGCCTCTATATCCCAAAAGGCGCTCAGTCATCACTCCCCCTGCCGGACAAATAAGAAACCGCCGGATAATAAACCGGGACTGTCAAAAAAATAACCCATCCCGGATGCCATGCCCCAAAGAAAAACCCGGCACAGAGGTACAGCAGCGCTGCAAATACCGGATAGGCAAACAGACATGCATTCCGCTTCCTTACAGCGCCAAGGAAACTATACCACAGCGGTATCAGCAAAAATAACATCCAGGCCGGATGCCACGCGTGAAACAAAACCCCCAGGGAAACATACAGCAATGCAATAACCACAGCCACCGGAAACCTCAAACCTTTTTCCGCCCAGTTTCCACACTTCTTCTCCCCGTTTATCAGCACTCCGTTTCCGTCAATATGTACGTCATCCCCTGTTTTCCTGTCCTCCACATGGATGCCGTCCCATCCCACATGCACTTCGCTCCCATCCCTGTCCAGAACATGTATCCCTTCCAATCCAACCTTCACATACTCTTCCTGCCCATCCTTTTCCCATTTTCCGCCATCCGCCGCTTCTTCTGCATACACAGGATCCCTTACTGCATCTTCCAAACTCCCTGCCTGCGCCTCCCCATCCGCAGAATCCCTGTTTCTCGCCTTTTCTTCGCCCTGTATTTCTGCCATTTCATCCCCATGCATTCCTGCCAATTCATTTCCCGGCACTCCTGCCAATTTATCCCCCGGCATTCCTGCCGCTTCCGTGATCTCCTCCTCCGTCAGAAGCAATTCATCCAAAGAAACCCCGTATAACCTTGCCAGCATAATTAAATTATCCGTATCCGGCGATGCCTCCGCCCGCTCCCATTTGCTCACCGCCTGTCTGCTGATCCCCAGCTTTTCGGCAAGCGTCTCCTGTGACAGCCCATTTCTCTTCCTTAATTTTACCAACCGGTTTGCGATCTCAATATTCATCCCGTCATCTCCTTATTTCTAACCTTATTTGCCTACTTCTACCCTGTTTTCCCATCCTGCTGCCATACAGCTATCTCAGGTCCATTATAAGGATTTACCACTTGTTACACTGCCTACTCTGGTTTGAAACACCGCAACTATTGGTTGCATCTGCCGGAATATCGTCCCTTTTCATCTTTTTCTCTGATAAGTAATAAAGCGGTTCCCGTTTTCCTCAAACAAACGCGTGGAATCATTCATCCCCATTTTAAAAGGAGTTCCCCCCGTCAAAGGATCCATAAGGACTGTATTCAATTCATTAAACCCAATTATCAGCACTGCATTCCCGTCATCAAAAGAAGCCAGCACCGGTATATCTTTATTCACATAATATAAAACGGCATCCAGGCTGCACCCTGTCAAATCCAGGACTCTCGCTTCCTCCAAATTCTCCTCCAGGACATCCCGGATAGTATCCCCCTGGTTGAGCATATACTCCGTATTCCTCATGATCCCTTCATATTGGAGCATAATATCAAGACATACCGCCAGGCTGTTCTTCTCCTCCGTGATCGCCGCGCCTTTGATTGCCATAATCTGATTTTTCAGGCTGCGGTTCCCTCTTGCCCACACATAACTTCCCTGCTCATCTATCACAATCCCTGACTGCTCATAGGCCATATTCACCGCATCGCCCTCATCTGTAAAGATACCCTCCACGCCGTTCTTTCCATATACAAAATAACGGGAACCGTCCTCTTCCTCTGCCTTCAAAACAATCTCCCTCCCCCCTTCAAACAATACCTCCCTGGGGGTAAGCAATTTATACTTCTTTTCATCAACTGTGCTTTTTACCGCTATCTGCGTTACTTTCTCATACTTATCCACCGCTACCACTTCTACCACATTGCTGCCTTCCGGCTCAATTTTCGTATTCACAATCTGGTCATTCTCTGCAGCCGCATAACCGCCGTCCTCTTCGCTCCTCCGTACCCGGTACAAATTAATCTGGTTCCCCTCAATCTCACTCCCCGTTACATACAAGCCCTCCTCCCCGTATGTTTTCAAAATCTCGCCGTTTTCACTCTGTATCCTGACACAATACATAGGGAACAAAATACTCCCTGTCTTATCCCTCACCACATCCTGCGAACGGGCCAGCCCATAAATCAGATCCTCCCCCATAAAACCCAGAGGGGCAATATATTCCTCATTTCCCGCGGGTATTTCCTGCCTCTCCTTTGTACTCAGATTCATCAGAATGAGCTTCCGGCTGGTATAAGGCCCCCCATCCATCTGCCAGACAATCATCCGGTTGCTGTCGGAAACCTTATAGCTTCCCCCTTCCAGCCCGGCAACCATCACTTCATAACTGCGCTCCGCCAGATTCACCGCAAATATTGCCCCGTCATGCATGAAAAAGAAAATATCCGCTTTATTAATGTACGCCAGCTCCGCCAATTCCGCCCGGAGTATCTCATAAGTACTTTTCGAGGGGATATAAACCAATTCCTCCACTGTATTCATCAGATTGCTGAACTGGTATACTGCAATACCCACTTCCCCTTCATGCCTGCCCCGGTTCATATAACCATATACAATAAACTGCACATTCCCGGCTTCATCCACATTTAATATCCGAATCCCATGCTTTGGCCAGGTTGCACGTTTGTCCGTATAATCCCCGTCATAAAAACTGAACAGTCTGGACAGTTTATTTTCTGCTACATCATAGCAAAACAGCCTGTTCCCATCCGAGAACGCAAAAAAGTTCCCTCCCTCGCTCTCCTTCAGGCCGACTTCGCCCTCGGGAAGGATGCCCATGTATATTTTGTTGCTTGCAAATACCCTCCCTCCCTCATCAAAGACCTGCCGCATCGTCCGTTCATAATCCAGCAAATAAATACGGTCCGCCGTATACCGTATCCGGTAGAATTCTTTGACCATAAACAGGCCGCCCGCACTGCTCCCCCCAAGAGATACGGCATAATCCAGTTCCAGGGAACCTGTCTGCTCCCCAAGCTCCTTTATCGTAACTTCGGGCTCTGTCAGCACATTGACCTCTAAATCCCCCCATGTTACCTGCTGAAAACTGCTATGGATATCCACTTTGCCAAACGTTGTGTTATCCCCGTCCGCATTTGACTCCAGATACTTTGTCAGCTCCATTGCCGCGTCTTTGTCAAACGTCCTTTTATGAAAATCAAGCACATAATCCAGCTTTTCCTTTTCATAATAATTTTCCGTCTGAATGATCCTGGTATAATACCGTATGGTCTGCCCCCAGCCGTTTTCCAGAAGGAGCACCAGCATATATTCCGTATCCGCCTCAATCAAATCCTTTACGGTAAATTCTCCGCTGATGGTATCCTCTGTCTCCATATATCCAATGATTTCCGTACTCTCCACCAGCCTCTGCCCGTCTATGCTCCTGACCTCGAATGTCAGCTTCCCAATCTCCTGCCCATACTTATCTATCACAAAACCAATCCTCCGCCCCTTCCCCAGCGGAGTGATGCTGTCCCTTTGGAAACTGCACTGCATTGCCTCCTTATAACCATGGAGCGGGTTCACCTCCATGCCTGCTATTTTCATATGGACTACCGGATAAGTCGCTGCCCCCATCTCCATTGTCATATCCGTATTTCCCTGATTCAGCAGGGAACCGGACAGTACAAGCGCCACACAAAAAACTACGGCTAAATACAAACATTTTATTATAGTCTTCTTCATTCCTGCCTATTTTCCTCTTGTTCCCGCAGCAGCTTCTGCAAAGTAGTGTCTACATGGAGAAGCTCTGTCATTTCCTTTACTGCTGTTCCCTTCTTCACGCCATCCCCTGCACAATCCCTTTTCTTCACCGCACGAAGCAGAATATTCTTCGGTGTATGCTCCATATCAATAAATTCCAGAACCTTAACTTCATACCCGCATTCTTCCAACAGGTTCGCACGTATCGCATCCGTAAACAACGCCGATACCCTTTCCTTAATCAGCCCATATTTTAACAGAGGCTTCAGTATCTCCGCTTCTATCTGCCTGTTCACCTCATGCTGGCAACAGGGTACTGACAAAATGGCCTTCGCACCCCAGCCCACTGCCTTCGCCAGTGCATAATCCGTCGCAGTATCACAGGCATGCAGCGTCACCACCATATCTACCCTGTTCCCATCCCCTTTATAGTCCCCAATATCCCCCTGCAGGAAACGCAGCCCCCCATAACCATATTTTACCGCCAATCCATTACATTTATCAATCACATCCGCTTTCAGATCCAGCCCGGTAATCTTTACGTCCAGCCCCTGCAGCTCTTTCATATAATAATATATGGCAAAAGTGAGATAAGACTTCCCGCATCCGAAATCTATAATATGGATTTCTTCCCCTTTAGGAAGTGTGGGCAAAATATCCTCAATAAATTCCAGAAAACGGTTAATCTGCTTAAATTTATCATAGCTTGCCTTTACTACCTTCCCGTCCTTCGTCTGCACCCCCAGATCGATCAGGAACGGCACCGGTTTCCCCTCTTCCAGCAAATATTTCTTTACCCGGTTGTGTGACAAATATCCGTCTCCCTTTTTATCTGCATTACTTCCGCAGGAAGTATACTCCGGAAATTTATTGCCGGATATACTGCGCTTCACCGCTACCCTTCCCCTTTTGCTGACCAGCGCGGTAGCTTTTCCGCCTGTTGTCTCTATTTCGCATTGTTTAAAATCCCTCTCCATATATTCCATAATACGCTGTATCATGTCCGCTTTTGCATAATTCCCATGAAACACTTGTGTCCCTATATATGCAGTTTCCTGAAAAACCAGACTGCCCTTTAACATCACCGGGCGCACCTTCGCCTTCCATATCTTCTCCCTGTCCCTGGGATTGCTCATAATGACCTGATATAACCCTTCCCCCAACATCTCTTCCAATGTATCTCTCAACTGCTGCATATATCCACTCTCTTCCCTGTCCAATCCGCATAAAACGGGTTACTCCCGTACGCCGCGCAGGCAGCAACCCCATCTGTGCGCCCCTGTGCTTAAAAATAGCCATGGTGAAAAACACCATGACTATATTTTACTGGCTTTAGGCGGAAACTACAACTAAAACTTTAAAATACCATTGCGGTTTCCGTGTCTCCGTTTATAAACCTCATAAAAAAGGATAATCTGCACCATGTCATTCATCCATTCCCACTTTTCTTTCGGAATTTCCGTCCCGGGGTTCTCCATCTCATTCTGCCTTCTGAGCTGCTCCATGACTGTCTGTGCCAGACGGTACATCTGCCACCGGTCCGGATACTCGTCATATATCATGCTGCCTTCATAATCCAGCTTATCCAATATGCCAGCAACACTCTTCTGGTATTTCTTAGCTTCCGCCGGATACATCTGCTGTAAGTACTCCAAATCCCTCATTACCGTGTCTTCCTCCTGATAATAAAGAGGTAAAGGATATGTCATATAGAAGGGTAAGACTTTCTGATTATACATAGAAAACATCCTTTGCTAATACAACCGATTTTTATGTTATCATATGCTGAAATCCGTCGGAAGGTTACTCACGGGTCTGTGCAATCGAGTAGGGAAGAGCCATCTTCCCCTACTCGCGCGCCGAGCACCCGTCAGCTCCTGCTGACATTTTTCCTTTGGGTGCCCGTGTGCAATCGAGTAGGGGAGGCTTTTCCCCCTACTCGCGCGCCGGGCACCCGTCAGCTCTTGCTGACATTTTTCCTTTGGATGCCCGTGTGCATAAAAAGAGGCAGTCCCGCCGGCCTGCTGTATGGACTGCCTCTTCCGCCGTCATATCCCCTGTTAACAAAAACAGTGGAATACCATGGGCACTATATACTGTTACGAAATTACACTAATCCGTGCAATCGCCCTCTTTAAAGCCGTCTCCGCCCGGAGTACATCCGTCTCCGGCGTCTTCGTGCGGAGCCTTTCCTCCGCGCGGGCTTTCGCCGCTTCCGCACGCTTCTTATCGATCTCTTCCGGCCATTCTATGACTTCCGCCAGGATCGTTACCTTATCCTCCAGGATCTCCACGAAACCGGCATGCAATGCCGCGTTCCGCGCCCTGTCGCTCTCCGAGATCGTCAGTATGCCCGGATTGACAATGACTGTCATGGGGACATGGCCTTTGTAAATACCAATTTCGCCTTCCGTGGTATTAAACTCCACCATATTCACATCACCGTCATAGAAAACCCGTTCCGGCGTGATTACTTTTAATCGGAAATTTCTTTCATCTGCCATATGTCAACCCTGCCCTTTCTGTTCTATTTTACACGGGCAAGTACATCGTCTATGCTCCCTGCATTGAGGAAATGGCCTTCCGGTATGCTGTCATGCTTCCCTTCCAGAATCTCCTTAAATCCGCGGATTGTCTCGTTGATCGGCACATACTTTCCTTCCAGCCCTGTAAACTGCCCTGCAACGAAGAAAGGCTGCGACAGGAACCTCTGCACTTTCCTTGCACGGGACACTACCAGTTTGTCTTCCTCGGAAAGCTCATCCATACCAAGGATCGCAATGATATCCTGCAACTCTTTATATTTCTGCAGAATCTCCTGCACACCGCGTGCCACCTGATAATGCTCTTCGCCGACAATACGGGGATCCAGAATCCTGGAAGTGGATTCCAACGGATCCACTGCCGGGTAGATACCTAATTCCACAATGGAACGGGACAATGTCGTCGTCGCATCCAGGTGGGCAAAAGTCGTCGCCGGAGCCGGGTCCGTCAGGTCGTCGGCAGGCACATATACTGCCTGTACGGATGTAATGGAACCGTTCTTCGTCGAAGTAATACGTTCCTGCAAAGCGCCCATCTCCGTCTGCAAGGTAGGCTGATACCCCACCGCGGAAGGCATACGCCCAAGCAGTGCGGACACTTCGGAACCTGCCTGCGTGAAACGGAAAATATTGTCGATAAACAACAGCACATCCTTCCCGCCCTTATCACGGAAATACTCCGCCATCGTCAGCCCGGTAAGCCCTACCCTCATCCTCGCTCCGGGCGGTTCATTCATCTGCCCGAACACCATCGTAGTCTTATCGATAACGCCTGATTCCATCATTTCATGGTACAGGTCATTTCCTTCCCTCGTCCGTTCGCCTACGCCGGTAAACACCGAATATCCGCTGTGCTCCGTTGCAATATTACGGATCAATTCCTGGATCAATACCGTTTTGCCTACACCGGCGCCGCCGAACAAACCGATCTTACCGCCCTTCTGGTAAGGGCAAAGCAGGTCGACGACTTTAATCCCCGTTTCCAGAAGCTCCGTTGCCGTAGACTGTTCCTCAAACGCAGGCGCCGGCCTGTGTATCGGTTCATATCCCACCCCTTCAGGGGCCGGCTTATTGTCAATCGGCTGGCCCAAAACATTGAATATTCTTCCCAGCGTATTCTCACCCACAGGAACCGTAATCGGCGCGCCGGTTGCAACAGCATCCATACCTCTTACCAGTCCATCGGTAGAACCCATGGCAATACACCTGACAGTATCATCGCCAAGGTGCTGGGACACTTCCACGATCAGCTCCCCTCCGTCATTGGTAGGAATCCTGATCGCTTCGTTAATCTCCGGCAGTTCCCCGCCGGTAAACTTGATATCAAGCACAGCACCGATAATCTGGGTAATCTTGCCAACATTACCCCCATCCTTATTTATCTCTGCCATTTTTTCTTCCCTGTTCATCCTTTCTATATACTTATGCCCATGCCGCACCATGGCACAAACAATGCATGAAAAACATATCAAATTACATTGAGATAGCGTTCGCGCCGGCAATAATCTCTGTCAGCTCCTGCGTAATGGAACCCTGCCTTGCCCTGTTATACATCAGGGTCAGATGTTCTATCATCTCTTCCGCATTACTCGTCGCCGAATCCATCGCCTGCATCCTCGCACCGTTCTCGCTTGCTACCGCTTCCACCAAACCCCCGAAAATCAGGCTTGTTACATATTTCGGAATAATCATATCCAAAGCCGCATCATCTTCCGGCTCAAAATTCATCGGCGCCGTATTTCCCTGCATTTTATCCGTACCTGCATCCTTCGCGCCATTTCCGGCCCCCGCTTCCACCGGAAGCAGTTTCAGCAGGGTAGGGACATGGACTACCGTATTTTTAAACCCGGTATAAGCCAGATATATCTCACCGATTTCCCCGTTTACAAAATCATCCAGTACCTTCCTGCTCACTTCCATCGCATCCGAATACAAAGGTTCCTCCACGATGTCAGAATAATCTTCCCTTATGCTGTAACCGCGCCGCTGTAAGGTTTCCCTTCCCTTCTTCCCGATCACATATACCTCAACATCCTCTTTCCGGAAATCACCCTGTGTTACCAGCTTTATCACATTGGAATTATAACCTCCTGCCAGCCCCCGGTTGGAAGTGATCACAATAATCCCTTTCTTGGAAGAGTCACCGGCTTTCAGATACGGATGATTGATATTTCCCGCTTTTGCGAGCATGGAAACCACTGTTTCGTACATGCAGTTAAAATATTCCTTCGACTGCTCTGCACGCTGTTTTGCTTTCTGCAGCTTGACGGTGGAAACCAGTTTCATGGCTTTGGTAATCTGCTGCGTACTCTGGATACTGCCCCTACGCCTTTTTATATCTCTCATTGAAGCCATAACCGTTTTACCTGTCCTTCCTTAAATTCCCTTATGATTTTTTAAACTGCGCCTTAAATTCCGAAATTGCTTTTTTCAAAGCTTCGTCTGTCGCATCGCTTATCTGTTTTTCCTGCGCGATGGCATTGGGGATCTCCGCATATTTCGTATCCAGGAATTCAAAGAATTCTTTCTCAAAACGTGTAATGTCTTCCACAGGGACATCCAGCAGGTATTTATTGGTTACTGCGTAAATAATGATAACCTGATACTGTACCGGCATCGGCTGGTACTGCGGCTGTTTGAGCACTTCTTTAATCCTTTCACCCTGGGCCAGCTTCTCTTTCGTATCCGCATCCAGTTCGGAACCGAACTGTGAAAAGGCTGCCAGTTCCCTGTACTGGGCCAGCTCCGTACGGATCGGGGCCGCAATCTTCTTCATCGCCTTGATCTGCGCCGCACCGCCTACACGGGATACGGAAAGGCCGGCGTTAACGGCAGGGCGAAAACCGGAATTAAACATTTCCGTTTCCAGATAAATCTGGCCGTCCGTAATGGAAATTACGTTCGTCGGGATATAAGCGGATACGTCGCCCGCCTGTGTCTCGATAATCGGAAGCGCCGTCAGCGAACCGCCGCCATATTCCTCGCTCATACGTGCCGCCCTCTCTAAGAGCCTGGAATGGAGGTAGAACACATCTCCGGGATATGCCTCACGGCCGGGCGGCCTCTTAAGCAGCAAAGAGAGTGTACGGTATGCCGTAGCATGTTTGCTCAGATCATCGTAAATTACCAATACATCCCCGCCGTTTTCCATCCATTCTTCCCCGATGGCACAGCCCGAATAAGGAGCAATGTACTGTAGCGGCGCAAGTTCGCTGGCCGTAGCCGCTACCACCGTAGTATACGCCATAGCGCCGTATTCCTCCAAAGTTTTAACGATAGTGGCGACGGTGGAAGCTTTCTGTCCGATAGCGACATAAATACATTTTACACCCTGTCCTTTTTGGTTTATAATTGTATCAACAGCAATCGCCGTCTTACCTGTCTGCCTGTCGCCGATAATCAGCTCCCTCTGCCCCCTTCCGATGGGAACCATGGAGTCGATTGCCTTGATACCTGTCTGCAGCGGTGTATCCACCGATTTCCTCGTGATAACACCGGATGCCACTCTTTCTATCTTACGGTATTTATCTGTCTGTATGGGTCCTTTTCCGTCAATCGGCTGGCCAAGAGCATTCACTACGCGTCCCAGCATCACATCGCCTACCGGGACTTCAACCACACGCCCTGTTGTCTTTACCGTATCGCCCTCATTTATATTTTTATGGCTCCCGAGCAGAACCGCACCTACATTGTCCTCCTCCAGGTTAAGGACCATGCCGTAAACTTCCCCGGGGAATTCCAGCAATTCTCCCTGCATGGCATTTTCCAGTCCATGTACGCGGGCGATACCATCTGCAACCTGGATTACCGTACCTACATCGGATACCTCCAGCTCAGACGCATATCTCTTGATCTGATCCTTAATGACAGAACTTATTTCTTCCGGTCTTAAATTCATGGATCTATACGCACCTTTCCTCATTTTATAGCAACCCTGCCCTATATCCGCTTTCCTGCAGCGTAAAACCGGGCGGATCCTGTCTTCCTGCAGCCGTCTGCGGGAAAAGCCTGCCCAGGCCAGAGTTACCCCTTATGACAATTGGATTTTCATCAACTGCCTAGTCAGTTCATTCAATCTCGTTTTTATACTGCTGTCCACTACACGGTCCCCAATCCGGATAACCATGCCTCCTATGAGACTTTCGTCCACAGCATAATGCATCTCCATCTTCTTATAGGATGTAGTCTGAAGCAGTTTCTGCTCTATCTGGGCTTTCTGATCCTCCCTCAACTGCGTAGCTGTCGTCACGTCCGCGATGCCGATACCCTTATATTCCTTTACCTCCGCCTGGAAATAATCCAATATCCCATCGATTTCACCATAACGGTCTTTCGTAACGATCAAAGTAAGAAAACCTGTCAATTCATCGGAAATACGGCCTTTGAGCACGTTTTGGAGTACCTGCACTTTTTCTTCCTTCAAAATCTTCGGATGGTTCATAAACTTCCCGAAGTCCTTATTCTTTGCCAGTACCTCCTGCAGCCCGGTAATTTCTTCCATAAACACATCGACCTGGTTTTCTTCCACAGCAAGCTCAAATAAAGCCTCGCCATATGTTTTTGAAACTAGCTTAGCCATGTGCTTTCACCTATTTCTTTCAATGTTTCCTCAACAAGACTGTCCCGGACAGCCGTATCGATGGAAGAATTTACTACTTTTCCCGCCATCATGGATGCAATCACTATCATCTCACGCTTCATATTGTCGGCTGCTTTCTTCTTCTCAAGCTGTGCTTCCACTTTCGCCCTTTCAATAATCCTTGCCGCTTCCTCTTTCGCCTCCGTGACAATCTTATTCTCGTTGGCAAGCGCTTTCTTGCGCGCCTCGCTTAAGATTGTTTCCGCTTCTTTATTGATGTTATGGATCCTGGATTCATAGTCTGCTTTCAGCTTTGCAGCATTGGCCATATCCTGCGCTGCGCTGTCCAGTTCACCCTTTATCTTGTCCTGCCTTTTCTGCATCATATCCCTTACCGGGTTGAACAAAAATTTAGAGGCAACTAAAAACAGGACAAACACGGCAATGATCATCAGAAAAGCGTCCGCAATCAACTGAAGATCCAGATCAAACAATCTCGGCTCCATCCCGGCGGCAGCCAACATGAATCCTGTGCCTGCTAATATATTCAAGACGTAAGCCTCCCTTCCCTAAAGCTTTTGTTTTCTCTTATTCCAAAGGCTCTTAAGGTACCAGAGGTTTTACGAACAAAAGCAGCATAGCGATAAGCAAACCATAAAGACCCGTTGTCTCTGCGACTGCCTGCCCTAAAAGCATCGTAGACGTAACATCAGATTTTGCACCGGGATTCCTTCCCACAGCCGCCGCCGCATGTCCGGCTGCAATACCCTGGCCGACACCAGGCCCGATACCTGCGATAACTGCAAGCCCTGCCCCAATTGCTGAACAACCTAAAATAAAATTTGTGTTGAATTCCATTGTGAATTCCTCCTTGGATTTAATAATTTAATGAGTATCCTATATTCAATTGTAAAATCTGCTTTCCGGCACGGCACCCTGTATTCCGCGGCACACTGCCTTTATTCCGTCGTACATGCATCCGTGATATATGTCATTGTCAACATACAGAACACATAAGTCTGGATTGCCCCTGAGAACAAGTCAAAGTATACATGAAGCGCTGCCGGCCAGGCATATGCTATCTTCGCAAGCAGGCCATACACCAGTGCTGTCATTACAACGCCGGATAAAACATTGGCAAACAAACGCAATGACAATGAAATCGGCACGGCAATATCGCCAATCACATTAATCGGCGCCCATATCGGCCATGGATCGCACAGGCCCTTTATAACGCCCTTCACCTTCTGATGCTTGAATTTGTTAAAATGGATCGTTGTGAAGGTCATAATACCAAGCGCAAAGGTAACTCCGTAATCAGCAGTAGGCGGACGCAGCCCAAACAGCCCCGAAATGTTGCTTAACAGGATAAAAATGAATATCGTACCGATATAATTGCGGAAATTGACCGCAAATTTTCCCATTACGCCTCCGACCATATTATCCAGCATCTCAACCACCAGTTCCACAATGTTCTGGAATGTGCCCGGAACCTCCGACGCATGTTTCACCGCCCGGTTTGCTGCAATACAGAAACCGATAATGACCAGCATAACGATCAACACACAGACGTGTGTTGTTGTTATCCACACAGTCTGGCCAAACAATTCATAGGAAAATACACCATGAATCATAAAATCAATATCAGCCGCAGCGGATAACAAAATTCCCTGTCCCATATTCTCACCTCCCTTTTTCAGTTATTTCCATAACCTAATACTTTATGAGTAAACGGCTGTAAATATGCCGCTACTTTCAGGCCCATTATTCCCAGGAATGCCGCAAGGGGATTGGCAAACCCGCTGACCATAATCAGCGCCATCGCCGCTACAATCGCCGCATAACGGAAAATATTATATTTCATCATCATTTTCACCGCGGTATCCTGTGCGAAATCCAGCGCCCTGTCCAATGCCCACCACATATGCACACCGGCCGCCACAGCCAGCAGGACCCCCATCCAAAGCCCAATGCTGTATCCCGCCTTATCCGGGACAAACCAGACTACCGCAAGCTGGCACAGCGCCCCCCATGCAAGGATTCCAATTACCAGCTCCAACAGGGTTTTGTCCGCCCTGCTTTCCGGCTTTCCTGCCGCTTCTCCCTCCGTTATGCATGTCGTTTCACCCGGCATGCCAATCGGTTCCATCCCCGTTTCATCCGTTTCTTTCATGTGTCCCGCTTCCCTTACGCTTCGTATCTTTCTCATTTTTCATGCTGTATACCCTCTTGGCAAAAATAAATACGTTCCGGAACCCGGCGGCAGCCCCGGCAAAAAACAGAACTACCATCCAAAATGAAGTACCGAACCTCCGGTCAAGATAAATCCCAAGAAAAGAACAAAGGAAAATCGGCACCAGCATATTAATCCCAAACTGTGTCACCATCGCCAGGGCATGGTACACGCTTTTTCCATATCTCACTTCCGCCCTCCCCGCCCTTTCCATAATAAATAAACAATTTCCCATCGGCTGTCTTTCCGCTTTATTGTATATATAGCCAGTTACTTATGCTGTAATTATACTCATTTTTTTTCATAATGTCCAGAGTGTGTTTTAAAATCACGAATCTCCCCTTTTATTGCTTTTAAATTGGATCCGATCCGCCAGCGGGAGCGGCACCGTAAATATCTTTCCTTCCGCAATACCACCCTTCGTCCCGCCTTTCAGAAGATACAGGCAATCCAGCTTCCCATCCTCCAGAAGTTTTCTCGCCGTCCTGGCTCCGGTGTCCGTGCTCTTTACTTCTATCCCATAATTTTTATAATCCAAAAGGCTCCTTACGTAAAAGTCAAGTTCACCGTTTATCTTCTCATAAGAGGAAAACCATGGCACCGCCCCGGCAATTTCGGAGGTATTTTCTATCCTGCGTTTCAATGCCAGATACACAAAATTTTCCGCAAGCAGGCCCTTAACCGTTTCATAAGGAGCTCCGGTCCTGCTAAGAAAGCAATAGGCAATCCCCATATCAAGAAAATAATATCTGCCATTGTCCCTGATCTGCTTATAATCGCAGTCCGTAGCTTTTGAGGCATAGCCTATGATATGGGATTCCTGCAGCCAACTGACAGCATGGTTTACCATCCTTTTTGTCATGCGCCCGCTTTCTTCCTGATAGGCAATCTTGCTCAGTTCTGAAACCAAATCACGGATGCCCTGTTTCTCCTGTATCATCAAAAGCGCAACCGCATTAAAAAGCTTTTGAAACAGGTTAACATCCACAATATCCTCAAAATAACGCTTGGACTCATTTGCAAAGAGATCCATCAGGTCTTTTATCAAACAAAAACATTTGTCCGGATTCTTTTCCTCTGCATAAGAAACCACAACCGCCGGATAACCCCCGATTTTCTGATAAACCTCATAATACCCCATAAGCTTTTCATAGTCTTCGCTTTTCCCTTTGCCAAAAAGGTCAATTGTCTCATAGAGTTCTCTTGCGCCAAATACATCCAGAAATTCGTCAAAGGCCAGCGTCTCCATGATCATATGATCCATGTCCCCTGCAGGAAGAAAAAATTCCGGATGTATCGTTTTTCCCAGATAACTTCCCGTGACAATCACATACGCCTGAAATTCCCTGGCAAATGTCCTGATCTGATTGTATACCTGTGCCGATTCCTGCACCTCGTCAATAATTACTACCGTATCCCCGTCATCTGAAAAAGCACTGTCAAACAAAACTAACGCTTTCCGGAGGGGTTTCTCCGGCCTGGGGGTTCCCGGACTCCATTCCATCGCTATGGACAGACACCGGAGGAAATCCTTCCCTGTCTGCTCAGCCATATTGATATAAACCATTTTCGGGAAATTTTCCCTGCCGAACTTTTTTAAAATGTAAGTCTTCCCCACCTGCCTGGCGCCTTTTAGTTCCAGAACATGTCCCGTATTCTTTTCCTTCCACTCGACTAGTTTCTTATAAACGTTCCTTTTTAATTCCATAATCCAAATTCTCCATTCATAATGAGACCATAAAACTGCTTGTATTCTATCACATTTCCTTGGGTGCCCATGTGCAATCGGGTAAGGGGAATGACCTTCTCCCCTACTCGCCGCGCGTGGTGCGTGCAGCAAAGCTGCTAATTTCCTTACGCATCCCTGTGCATAAAAAACCCGGCAGATCATCTCTGCCGGGTCATTTTCGCTGGGCTACAAGGATTCGAACCTTGAAATGACGGAGTCAGAGTCCGTTGCCTTACCGTTTGGCGATAGCCCAATATATTATTTATTGTTTGTCCGCTACAATTAGGTATTATACAGCATCTCATTACACTTTGCAAGTCTTTTTTTTATTTTTTTATTTTTTTCTGTATTTCCTGTATTTGTATCTTACTGTTCAAAGTTAATCGGGTCTTTAACACTTGTAAATAAAAAAACATGTCGAAAACCGCATAACTTCGG
>CANDKY010000046.1 GCA_947385425.1 uncultured Lachnospiraceae bacterium
AGAATCAAGACGGAGTTCTATGAAGAAGTGGTTTACGCGGAAAACGGGCCGGGCGAGGAGGCTTACAAGAAGTATTTTGAGAGTATCGATCCTACCACGGCGGAATATTTATATAAACAGGTAGTGCAGCAGGTTGAGGAAAGCAATGAAATTAAGGAATATGCACAGGCATATTCGGAGATGAAGCCGGCTGCGGCTGCAAGGATTTTCGAGGAAATGACAGATAACCTGGGGCTGGCTGCACGGATCCTCTCTTCCATGACTGCGGAAGACAGAGGGAATATTTTAGGGGCTATGGATCCGGCGGTGGCGGCAAGGCTGACTAAGATTATGGATCCGGAGAGTTAGGGAATGGTATTTTGGGTTGGTGTGGTTAGGCGGACGCGTCGGATAGTATATAGTTATCATAAGAACGCGCTTTCGCTCGACTTCAAACGCAGCGGTACTAAGCTCGAAAATACCTCGCTAAGTACCGGCGTTTTCGGACGGTTCTTATGATAACTATATACTATCCAACGCTGTGTGCTGGCATAATCCAGATTGGCCAAATATCATTTGTGGAGATGGAATAGCGTTGTCTGGTGAGATTGAGTTGTTGGGTTAAAAAATTTAAGTGGATTTGAGCGATAGAATTATGGTAAATGACAGTTCTTTTTGTACCTTACTATTTCGGTGATGCTGTTGGAATATTATTGAATATACGTTTTTGGGGAAAACGGGTGCAGGATAATGTTGTTTATTATAGGTGAGTTTAGATTATTGAGTTTAAGTAAGTTTGAGTTGGTATAATTAAGTTAATATATTTGAGTTTGGACAATGGTTTGGGGCAGTTGGTTGTAAGGATTATGGTTGATATATAATACGGGAGGCTGTGTTGGATGTTGGGTTATGCAGCCGACCGTATCATATATATATATTGTGAAGAGGTCATTCTGGCGTATGAAAGATGCCATGAAGCTTCACAGGTCAATGCGCCATGGTTTATCTGTGGCGGAAATAAAAGGAAAGGAGGAGAAAGGATGGTAACGACACCTGTAATGAAAGGTATCAATCCGTTAATGGGATTGGGTACGGCAAGGCAGGCGGGGAAGCTGAAGGAAGAGCTGAGCGGAAGCTTCAGCGATGCTTTCAGTAAGGCGACCGGGCAGCAGAGTATGCAGCTTCAGAATATGCAGGCCAGGGATAACGGAGTGAAGCAGAATACGCAGGTGAAGCAGCCGGGTAATGCGGAGCAGAAGGCTCCGGATGACGGTAAGGCGGTGAATGTCAGGGACAGCGGCAGTGCACAGAGTTCTTCCAAAGCGGAGGATGTGCAGACGATGGAAAAGGTCCAGGGCGAGGCGGATAAAGCTGGCCAGGAACTGGTCGGCGAGGTAGCGGAAGAGTTAGGCGTTACGGAAGAGGAAGTTATAAGCGCTATGGAAATGCTGGGGCTTACTTTCGCGGATTTGCTGAATGTGGACAATATGACGCAGCTTGTATTGACGCTCAAAGATGCGGATATGCTTACGCTTATGACAGACGGCGGATTGTATGATTCTTTGCAGAACCTTCTGGGTGAGGTAACACAGAAGCTGGTTCAGGTAGGGGAAGCGGTGGATTTGCCGCCGGAGGAGCTGGACGCGGTTATGGAGCAGTTGAAACAACTGGAAGGACAGCCGGAGGCGGATGCTGGCATGGGTGTGGAAGCTGACGGTAAGGCAGATCCCGATGTAAAAACGGATGGCAACATGGAGTGGAACGGGAAAGACAGCAGTCTGCCGGACGGCCAGGAGGATTATACGGTTACGGTGGAGCATAACGGTGAGGTCGTGAAGGTAAGTGTGGAGGTGGACGGCAATGCCAAAACCGAGACGGCGGAAGTGACGAATGTCAAGGCGGAAGCTCCGGAGGAAGAATTGGTGCAGCCTATGAAGAAGGAGGAAGGGGCGAAGCAGGAGAATGCATCTTCCCAGGGCAGCAGCAACAATGCCAATATACTCCTGGATCATCTGTTAAACCGTGAAAGTACGGCGGTACAGCAGCCGGAGGCTTCTTTTGAGAACGCAATGGCGGCGCGTACGGCGGATACGCAGGAAATCATGAACCAGATTATGAATTATATGAGGGTTCAGGTGAAAGCGGATATGACACAGATGCAGCTTCAGCTTCATCCGGCAAGCCTTGGCACGGTGAATATCAATATCGCTTCGAAAGCGGGCGTGATTACGGCGCAGTTTTTAACACAGAATGAGGCTGTGAAAGCGGCAGTGGAAGGCCAGATTGTCCAGTTGAAGAATCAGTTTGAGGAACAGGGCATAAAGGTGGAAGCGGTAGAGGTAGCGGTGGAGAGCCATGCTTTTGAGAGGAATTTGAATGAGCAGGGCGAAAGCCGGCACACATCCCAGGAAGGGAAGAAGAAGGGAATCCGGAAGCTGAACCTGAAGGATTTGGATGTGGAGGAGGAAGTAATGGATGAGGACGACCAGCTTGCAGTGGAAATGATGCGGGCGGGTGGTGGTACCGTAGACTTTACGGCGTAGGCCGGAAAGCGGAAAAATTAAGAAAGGAGTGACTGTATGGCTACAACATCACCGATAGCGCAGATAAAGGACGGCAAAGTCGTAGAAAATGAATCGGCGCAGTCTCTGAAGAAGGATAAGAAAAATAAGTCTACTTTGGATAAGGATGCGTTCCTTGGCCTTCTGGTGGCGCAGATGAAATACCAGGATCCTTTGGAGCCGACCTCCAATACGGAATTTGTGGCACAGTATGCACAGTTTTCCTCTTTGGAGCAGATGCAGAACATGGCAAATACCATGGAGCTGACAAGGGCTTCTTCCATGGTCGGCAAGGTGGTAATCGTGACGACAACGGATTCCGTCGGCAGGGAAACGCAGATAGAGGGCCGGGTGGACTATGTGACTTATGAGAACGGCAGGTCTTATGTTTCTATAGACGGAGGATTGTATTCGCTGGAGGATGTATATGCTATCGAAGATCAGTCTTATCTGGATGCAGTGGAACTGGCATCACAGTTTATGATGGCGATTGATAAGCTGCCGATTATGGATAACATTACGCTGAATGATGCGAAGTCAATTGAGGCTTTGAATCTGGTTTATGAGAAGATGTCCGATTATGAGAAATCTTTTGTGGCGGACGATTATCTTAAAAAGCTGGAGGAATACACGAAGCGTATCGCGGAGCTGCAGGCGGATAAGGATCAGAATAACGGCGGCAGCGGCAGTGGCAGCAGCGGTTCAGGCAGTAACAGCGGTAGCGGCAGCAACACTGGTAGCGGAAACGGTTCCACAACAGTATAAGTAAGGCAAAGGAATTCTCAAGGAGGAGGGGATTATGAAGCTTCAGAATAATCAGTTCCTTTCCATAGAAGAACTGCAGGCGAAGTATTTTGTGCAGTCGAAACAGGGCCGGAAGAGCACGGAGGCGGACGGCATTTCCTTTCAGGATGTACTGAATCAGACGGCGAAGGGTTCAGACGGTGCAGGTGGGGTGAAGTTTTCCAAACATGCGTCAAACCGCCTGGCGGAACGGGGGATTGAACTCTCGGAAGGCCAGATGGAACGTTTGCAGTCAGGAACCTTAAAGGCAGGTGCGAAAGGAATTAAAGAATCGCTGGTCATTGTAGATCAGTTGGCTTTTATCGTGAATGTACCGAATAATACGGTTGTCACGGCGATGAAGCAGACGGAAACAGAAGAAAGTGTATTTACGAATATAGACGGTGCCGTAATTGTATAGCCGGACCTTACGGGGGCTTATGCCCTGGAATGACAGAAAGGGCATAGGCGGCGCCCTCTATGGAAGTAAAGATTCAGGGTTATGATTTTAGGAGGTCATGCATTATGATGAGATCATTGTTCTCTGGTGTGGCAGGTTTGAGGACACACCAGACAAAGATGGACGTTATCGGTAATAATATCGCAAACGTTAATACAACAGCTTATAAATCACAGTCCACCACATTCCGGGATTTGATGTACCAGACCACACAGGCGGCTTCGGGCGCTAACGCGGAAACCGGGGTAGGCGGTGTTAACGCAAAGCAGATCGGTCTTGGTGTGCAGGTGGGTGCTATTAATACGAATATCAAAGGGCAGGGTTCCGCACAGAATACGGGGAATGCTTTTGATATTATGATTACAGGGGAATCGTTCTTTATTGTCAGCAACGGAATTGAAAACTTCTTTACGAGGGACGGTTCTTTCTATGTGGATGGCGCCGGGAACCTGGCTATGACCAGCAGCGGTTATAATGTTATGGGCTGGCAGGTGGATCCTGAGACGGGGGATCCGAAAGCGGATACTGTGTCTCCGCTGCAGGTTATGAATGAAGCAAATATGACCTATAATGCTGCTGCTACTACAGATGCAAGGATGACAGGTATCTTAGACAGGAATGATACTTCCGTAAACAGTACCTCAGGACGCATAATAAATCTGGAATTTTATGATCAGATGGGTTTTTTGTATACGGCACGGTTTAGTGTTCATTCTACAGGGGCGGAAGGCGGATATTATGTTACACTGGATGATATACTGGATTCCGGTACGGGACAGTCGATACCAAAGGAACAGATGGATCTTGTGACTTTTGGCGGTACAATGGAAGTTAACACTGCCATTTCAAGGAGCTGTACTTCTACTCCTGTGCTTAGCGGAACTCTTACAACTACATCCACTACGTATCCAGATGCAAATAATGTGCCTCTTACTATTGGTACAGAGACAACAAATAATTTCACTGGTGCCGGAATAACCCCCCAAATGCAGGCTGTGTATGGCATGACGCAGGCAGATGCGGATGCGGTTGGCGCTGGTGGCAACGCATATATAGATGCAGAAGGACGTTTGCATGTAACAGCGCCTGCCAGTGCCGCAAAGGTTTGGCCTATGCGGAGCGGTGTAGAAATAACAGATGCTAATAGGAATATAACCGGAGTTACAATAGGTGCAGTCAACTTAGTGCCGGGAGACTATACGGTGGCCGCAGATGGCACTATTACAGCAGCAGGAGGAGGAGCCGCTCCGGCAGCGACGGATTTGGCTCAAGCGTATTTTGGTTTCGATCCTGTCGCGGAGAATGTTACTGCTTTCAGAATAGAAAAAGATGGTACTCTTACTATTACGAAAAAGATTGTAGATAATTCTACAAACCTGAATTTTAATCCGCAGACAGGATTGTTTGATAATGTTGGCGGTAATACGGAAGGGTTATTTACATTAGGGTTAAATGCGGCGCATGGAAAATTTTCAGATATCAATATAAATTTTTCTACAGTTAAAAATTTAAATAATGGCGGTTCCAGCACTATAGGGGCTGCGAAGGGAACGGCACAGGGGCTTGGTACCGGACGTAAGGTGGGTGATATGATCGGCATTTCCATTGCCAGGGATGGTATTATTACTGCATCCTATGACAACGGAATGAGCAAGTGTTTAGGGCAGATTGCCACAGCAATTTTTGCCAATGCGTCAGGTCTTGAGAAGCAGGGCGACAACCTGTATTCCGCAACGATGAACTCCGGTGATTTTGACGGAATCGGGAAAGATATTACGGCAGACGGCGGCTACATGCAGTCCGGCGTACTCGAGATGAGCAACGTAGACCTTTCACAGGAATTTACGGAAATGATTACCACCCAGAGAGGTTTCCAGGCGAACAGCCGTATTATTACAGTTTCCGACTCATTGTTAGAGGAATTGACAAACCTTAAACGTTAGTAATATAATGGGAGTGGCATGACAGGCTGGGAGCGGTTATAAACCGTTCCCCTGCCGGTCGGCTGATGGGGGGATGTGGAGAAATGATTGAGGTAACGAAGATAAACGGGGTAAAGGTTTTGATAAACCCGGATTTGATGGAATTGGTGGAGGAAACACCGGATACTGTTATTTCATTTACTACGGGCCGCAAAATAATTGTAAAAGAAAGTAGACAAGAAGTGAAAAATCTAGTAAAATCGTATAGAAAGGATATTTTTGCGGACTGACGCGGAAATGTAGGTGAGGATTCGTGGATATAGCATCGATAGTAGGTCTTGTTTTATGTGGTGTGTTGGTTGTATTTGGTATCTTTAACAGCGGCGGCGGTTTTGCAGCGTTGAAAAACTTTGGCGATTTCCCGTCCATTCTTATTACGATTGGCGGTTCTTTCTCCTGTATTATGGCTTCTTATCAGATGGCAGATTTTATCGGGGGACTGAAAAGCATTAAACTGATTTTTAAAGTGCCGACCATTAATACGCCGGAAATGATACAGAAAATTATTGAATTGTCGAATGTTGCTCGTAAAGAGGGTTTGCTTTCCCTGGAAGAGGCGGCATCGGATCTGGAGGATGATTTCCTTAAGAAAGGTATCCTGCTGATCGTAGACGGTACGGATCCGGAACTTGTCCGTGCCATTATGGAAACGGAATTGGTAAGTGTGGAGAGCAGGCATAAGGCGAAAATCGGTTTCTGGGAAAATCTTGGGTCGATGGGGCCTGCCTGGGGTATGATCGGTACGCTGATTGGTCTGGTTAACATGCTGCAGGCCATGGATGACCCGTCGGCATTGGGGCCGAACATGGCAGTCGCACTGATTACCACATTGTATGGTTCGCTGCTTGCAAACTGGCTGTGTGCGCCGGTTGCGAGTAAATTAAAAGAAAATAACGGGCAGGAAGTTATGCTGAAGGAGATTATGATAGAAGGTCTTCTTTCGATACAGGCAGGCGAGAACCCCCGTGTTATAGAGGAAAAGCTGAAATCCTTCCTGTCACCTGCTGAGAGGGAGACGAAGAGCGAAGACGGAGGTGAAGTGGATGGCTAGAAAGAAGAAAGAGGATCCTCCGAAGCCCGGTGCGGCGTGGATGAATACCTTTGCCGATTTGATGAACCTGCTGTTATGTTTCTTCGTTATGCTGTTTTCCATGTCAACGATAGATGCGCAGAAATTTGAGCAGATTGCGGCCTCCTTTTCACAGAGCTTCAGTATTTTTTCCGGAGGCGCGCAGGCGATAGGGGACGGTATCCTGGTGAGTGCCGGCATGAGCCAGCTCAATGAGCTGGATGAATACATTAACAGTACGGGGAAGGCGGCGGACAGTGAAGAAATACCGGAAGACCTGGAACTGGAAGAAGTAGTGGAGAAAATAGAGCAGGCAAAGCTGGAGGAGTCCGAAGAGCTGGCCGAGAAGATAGAAGAATCGGTGCAGGAGCAGAGCCTGGAAGGGATCGTGGATATTGAGTTTACCTCCCAGTATGTGCAGCTTACCCTGCAGGGGGCGCTGCTGTTTGATTCGGGAAGTACTGTGCTGAAGGATGAATCGTTGCCTGTGCTTGATAAAATCGGCGTTATGCTGGAACGTTATGCGGAGAGCACGATAGAAATAGAGGGACATACGGATAATGTGCCGATGTCAGGGGCAAAATACTCCAACAATGATGAACTTAGCGGCGGAAGATCACTTTCCGTATTTAATTATTTGATGGAACATACCAATCTGGATCCTGCAATGGTAAAACATTCCGGAAGAGGGGAACATGTACCGATTGCAGACAATTCGACGCCGGAGGGAAGGGCGCTGAACAGGCGGGTGGAAATACGCATCTATAATTCGCTGAGTGCCTATTAAAAGAGCGGGAGGAAGTTTTACATGAAGAAAAATTTATTGTCTATATTGATACTGGCATTGCTCATTGTAAATATCGTTCTGACTTCTATCATGATGTTCAGCACAATGAGCGCGTCAAGGAAGACGTCGAAACTGGTAACGGATATCGCATCCGTACTGAAACTGGAAATTGAGGGTGTGGATGAAGGCGGAGTGCGTGAAGTGCCCCTTTCCCAAACGGAAACTTACAATATTTCCGAGCTGACAATTGCACTGCGTCCGGAAGAAGGAGAGGCTGCGCATTACTGTCTCGTGAATATCGTCCTTTCGATGGATACGAAATCAAAGGGCTATAAGGAGTTTGGCAGTGCGGAATCGATGGCGAAGTATGAGACATTGATTTCAAGTGAAATCAATACAATCATTGGAAGCTACACAATGGATGAGCTGAGGGATACAGCGGCGCAGGAAAAAGCAAGGGAAAAGATACTGGCGCAAATTCAGGCAATGTTTGATTCGGACTTCATTTATAATGTTTCGATCAGTGACATTAAGTTCTCATAATCTGCTAAAAAGAATGGGCAGGAGGTGACTTAAGTGGGTGAGGTACTGTCACAGAGCGAAATAGATAATCTGCTCGCAGCGTTAAGTACCGGTGAGTTAGATGTGGATAATATGCAGGAGGACAAAGCCAAACAGGTCAAGAATTATGACTTTAAGCGTCCGGTTAAGTTCTCAAAAGAGCATTTGCGTACACTCGAAATTATTCATGAGCATTACGGGCGGCTTATTTCAACGAACCTCCCGGTTTATCTGCGAAAGAATATACAGGTCAATGTAGCGAGTTCGGAAACAGTAACCTTTGAAGAATTTTCGAATGCATTATCCAATCCGGTTATATTGGGGCTTGTAAATTTCAACCCTTTGCCGGGTAATATTATAATAGATTTGTCGCCGAACCTTGGCTTTGCGATGATAGACAGGATGCTGGGCGGCGAAGGGCTCCCGTTGGAAAAGAGCAGGGAGTTCTCTGAGATAGAAATGACGATACTGGAGAAGATAATTATCATCTGTATGCAGCTTATGCGGGAACCATGGAAGAATGTAGTGGATATAGCCCCTATATTGGAACGTATAGAAACAAATCCGCAGTTCGCGCAGGTGATAGCACCCAGCGATATGGTTGCAATCGTCACGATGAATATTAAAATCGGTGAAGTGGAAGGGTTCATGAATATATGCCTTCCGTATTTTACACTGGAAGATGTCATGGATAACCTGAATACGAAATTCTGGTATTCTACGATGCAGGAGAATGACGATGAGAATTACGGCGAATATATTGAAACGATGATCCGCAGAGTATCGGTTCCTGTAAAAGCAGTTTTGGGAACAAGCACTATTTCAGTAAATGATTTTGTTTGTCTGCAGCCGGGAGATATTATACGGCTGGATAAAGAAGTGGAAAATGAACTAAATGTTTTTGTTGGAAATATAAAGAAATTTACCGCATTACCGGGTTCCAGCAGAGATAAATATGCTGTGAGGGTCACCTCGGTAATCAGAGAGGGGGAGTAACATGGACGGAATGTTATCTCAGGACGAAATAAATGCGTTGTTAAATGGAATGGACTTGTCAGAGGCAGAAGAGAACACAGATATTGTGGCGGCCGATGCACCTGCTTCCATTATTGACGACACCCTGTTGACAGAAGAAGAGAAAGACGCAATTGGAGAAATTGCGAATATCAGTATGGGTTCTTCGGCGACCACGTTGTATTCCCTTGTAAATAGAAAGGTGGATATTACAACGCCGCAGGTTTCCCTGTCTGACTGGGCGGGAGTTGTGGATGGATACGAAAGACCCTGTGTATTTATCCAGATTAAGTATACCGCCGGGCTGGACGGCTCCAACATCCTTGTATTAAAAGAGCATGATGTAAAGATAATCACGGATCTCATGATGGGCGGCGATGGAACCAATACGGAAGGGGAATTGGGAGAGCTGCATCTGAGTGCGATTTCGGAGGCTATGAACCAGATGATGGGTTCGGCAGCCACTTCGCTTTCCACCATGCTTGGCATGATGATTGATATCAGCCCCCCGGAGGCAAGCCTGATAGACTTGAACGCGTTTAAGAAGGGCGGCGAGATTGCTTCTTTCCTGGATGGGACTTTTGCAAAGATTGCATTCCGGATGCAGATAGGCGATGTGGTGGACAGCACTATTATGCAGCTTTATCCGATTGAATTTGCCAAGAGTATTTACGATACGGTCAAGGGCGGTTCGGAACCGGAACCTGCCGCGGCACAGCCTGCGGCTCCGCAAAGTGTACCTGCCCAGCCGGAGATGCCCCAGATGGATATGTCTGCGCAGCCTCAGATGGATATGTCCCAGATGAACATGGGAATGCCCCAGATGCAGATGCCGCAAATGAATATGGGGATGCCTCAGATGCAGATGAATATGGGGACACAGCAAATGAATATGGGAATGCCCCAGATGCAGATGCCGCAGATGAATATGGGGATGCCTCAAATGCAGATGCCGCAAATGAATATGAATATCCAACCTGCACAGTTCCAGAATTTTTCCACGGATTACAGTGCGATTCCGAGCAACGAGAACATCGGGTTGATTATGGATGTCCCGTTGGAAGTTACGGTTGAACTCGGAAGGACGAGTAAGTCGATTTCTGAGATTTTAGACTTTGCACCCGGTACAATTATAGAACTGGATAAGATTGCCGGTGAGCCGATAGATGTATTAGTAAACGGTAAATTTGTAGCGAAGGGCGAAGTGGTGGTAATTGAGGAAAGCTTTGGTATCCGTGTAACTGAAATTATCAAATAGAAGTTGTTAAGAAAGGAAATAGGAGAAAGAGTATGGCTAAGAATATTTTAATTTGTGATGATGCGGCATTTATGCGTATGATGATCAAGGATATCCTTACAAAGAATGGGTATAACGTTGCCGGCGAAGCGGAAAATGGGGCTAAGGCAGTGGAAAAATATAATGAATTGCATCCTGACCTTGTACTTATGGATATTACAATGCCTGAGATGGACGGAATCCAGGCCTTGAAGAAAATTAAAGAGGCAAACCCGGGTGCGCTTGTTATTATGTGTTCTGCGATGGGCCAGCAGGCAATGGTTATCGAGTCTATCCAGGCAGGGGCGAAAGACTTTATTGTGAAGCCTTTCCAGGCGGATCGTGTACTGGAAGCCGTGAAGAAGGTAGTCGGGTAGGATGCTGTTAACGGTATCGGGGAGTATGGATTCTTTTTTGCAGTTGTGTACGGTATTGTTTATTTTTGTTTTTGTATTGGCTGTCACATGGTTTGCCACGCGGTGGATCGCAAATATCCAGAATGGGCAGAATATACATGGAGCCAATATTGAGGTGGTGGAAACATACCGGCTGACTGCAAACAAATATATCCAGATCGTGAGGGCCGGGGAAAAATATCTGGCGATTGCGGTTTGTAAGGATACGGTTACGATGCTTGCGGAGATTCCCGACGGACAGATCCGTTTACCGGATAAAACGGGCGGGGGTATGCCCGATTTTAAAAAGGTGTTTGAGATGGCAAGACGGAAAGACGACAACCGAAAGAATGAAGAATAGGCGAGATAGATGAAGAAATATTTTTCCGGAAGAAAGAGGATGAAGATAATATGCCTGCTGTTTTTAGTGGGCATATTGTTCTGTATAAGCCCTCCGGTTTCGGTATATGCATCGGGCAGGGAATCCAATCTGACGGGAACGACGGATGAGCGGACGGTAATCGAGCAGCCCGGTACGGCGCAGACGCCGGAGGATTTGCAGGAACTGAATATAGCGAATACAGTGACGATTACCTATAATAACGGAAATGGGCAGCTCAACGGCACACTCAGGATATTATTGACGCTGACACTTATTGCTTTGGCGCCGACTTTGATTATAATGCTTACCTCGTTTACAAGGATCATTATTGTTCTGCACTTTACGAGGGCAGCCCTGAATACCCAGACAGCACCGCCGAACCAGGTACTGATTGGGTTAGCTTTGTTTCTGACATTTTTTATCATGCAGCCGACATTGAATTCCGTATATCAGGATGCTATCATCCCCTTTGAAGCGGGTGAACTGGATCAGACGGAGGCTTTTTCCATTGCGGTGCAGCCTTTCCGCCAGTTTATGTATGGGCAGACACAGACGAGGGATGTACGCCTGTTTATGGAGATCAGCGGGACAGAGTGGGACGGGGAGAGCCTGGATACTATTCCGAATATGATCCTGATACCGAGTTTTATCATCAGTGAGCTGCGGACTGCTTTTATTATAGGTTTTTTGATTTATATCCCGTTTATTGTAATAGATATGGTGGTGGCTTCCACGCTGATGAGTATGGGTATGATGATGTTGCCGCCAACGACGATTTCCATGCCGTTTAAAATTTTACTGTTTGTATTGGCGGACGGCTGGAACCTGGTGATTGGGAGTCTGGTGAAGACTTTCTATTAGTGTGAAAAAGCGGGCGGACGGGGTTAATCCTGACAGGCGCCCGCGGGTGAATGGATGCCGGTGTGAGATTGGGAATGGAGGTAAGCTATGACGATAGATGACGTGTCCGCGATAACGCGGGAAGCATTGTTTCTGATTATTAAGACATCCGCGCCGCCACTGCTTGTGTCTTTGGTGGTGGGGCTTGCAATCAGCATTTTTCAGACTGTAACCTCCATTCAGGAACAGACGCTGACATTTGTGCCTAAAGTGGTAAGTATTTTTGTCATGATTATGATTTTGGGGCATTGGATGGCAAACGGGATGACTGGTTTTATGCAGAGGCTTTGGTCGGATTTCAGCGTGTATATAGGGTAACGGTATGGTTGATTATAGTTTTACCTATGCGGATCTTGAATATTTTCTGCTGATATTGGCGAGAATAACCAGTTTTATTTATGTTGTCCCCTTTTTCAGTATGAATAATACGCCTATGAGGCTGAAAATCGGGCTGGGGATTTTTCTGTCCATGCTTATGTTCCAGACGGTCACACCTCATGAAACGGTAGTATACGGGACGATCCTGGAATATACGGGGATTGTGCTGAAGGAAACGATAACCGGGTTCATTATCGGTTTCGGCGTGCAGATGTGCTATACGATTGTTTCCTTTGCGGGGCGTATTATGGATATGGAGATTGGGCTTTCCATGGTTTCCCTGATGGATCCTACTACGAGGGATTCTACCAGTATCTCGGGTATTATTTATCAGTATATGGTGACTATGATATTGCTGATCAGCGGCCTGTATGAATATCTGATGAAGGCACTGGCGGATACTTTCCGGCTGATACCGATCAACGGTGCGATATTCCGGGCGGAAAATTTGTTTACGACAGTGTCAAGATTTATGAGTGAATATATTATCATCGGTTTCCGTATCTGTCTTCCGGTATTTGCCGTTATGCTTATCCTGAATGCGGTGCTGGGTGTCCTGGCCAAGGTATCGCCTCAGCTTAACATGTTTGCGGTAGGTATACAGATCAAGGTGCTGGTGGGATTAAGCGTCCTTCTTCTGACAGCCAGTATGCTGCCGGGCGCGGCGGATTTCATTTATACACAGATGAAGAAAATTGTGGTGTCATTTGTAGAGGGAATGATGTAAATGTTGGAATATAACCTTCAGTTTTTTGCGAAAGACGGCCCGGGCGGTGAGAAAACAGAACCGGCAACGGATAAAAAGCTAAATGATGCCCGGAGTGAAGGCCAGGTGGCTAAAAGCAGGGAAATCGGCAATGCTTTCGGGCTGCTTTCCCTGTTCCTTGTTATGAAAGTATATCTGGGCAGTATGGGGAACCGTTTCCTTGGCCAGTTCCATATGGTTTATACGCAGATACCGGAAATTGTAAAAATGTATGACGGCGAGCTTCCGGTACGCGATATGAATATTATTTTCAAAAGTACTATTGTACAAATGCTGCTTGTGGTAGGGCCTATTTTTATCATAGGCGTCCTGGTGGCGTTTATCTGTGACCTTGTCCAGGTGAAGTGGAAGCCGACAACGAAGCCGTTAAGGCCGAAATTCAGCAAGCTGAATCCGATCAGTGGCTTCAAAAAGTTTTTTTCCAAAAATTCTCTTGTAGAATTGCTCAAATCTATATTAAAATTAGTGTTGATCGGCAATGTAGTTTATTCCTACTTAAAAGATAAAGTGGAGTTGATTTATTCCTTATATGATATTTCACTGAATCAGGGGATTGCCATGATAGGGGATCTGGTGACGGATCTTGGGGTACGTGTCTCGGCAGTATATCTGATTATCGGTTTTGCGGATTATCTTTACCAGAAGCACAAATTTAAGGAAGATATGAAGATGACCAAACAGGAAGTGAAGGACGAGTACAAGAATGCAGAGGGTGATCCGGCAATTAAGAGTAAGCAGAAGCAGCGTATGCGGGAAGCTTCCATGAGGCGTATGATGCAGAAGCTGCCGGAAGCGGATGTGGTAATCACAAACCCGACCCATTATGCAGTGGCAATTAAATATGATGCGGACACGTATGACGCGCCTATGGTACTGGCGAAGGGGGAGGACTATCTGGCGCAGAAGATTAAGGATATCGCACGTGAGAATCATATAGAGATCGTAGAAAACAAGCCTCTTGCCCGTATGCTGTATGCAAATGTGGAAGTAGGGGAATTCATACCGCCGGAGCTGTACCAGGCTGTGGCGGAAGTCCTTGCATTTGTTTACCATCTGCAGGGGAAAGCATAAGAAGAGAGGAGGAGTAAGGTGTGAAGAAAGCGGATATAGGCGTTGCTTTATATGTATTGTCGGCATTTATTATGCTGATTATACCTATTCCCTCCCAGCTATTGGATGTACTGCTGGCATGTAACATCGCGGTAGCTTTTTCGGTTATGTTTGGATGTATGTTTGCAAAAGAGGTATTGGATCTGTCGTTTTTCCCTACGGTTTTGCTGTTTACGACGTTATTCAGAATTTCTTTGAATGTTTCTTCAACACGTCTGATTCTGACAACAGGAGATCCGGGTAACGTTGTGGCTACATTCGGAAGTTATGTGGGCGGCAATGACCTGATTGTGGGCGCGATTGTTTTTATTATTCTGATTATCATCCAGTTTATGGTTATTAATAAGGGTTCTGAACGTGTAGCTGAGGTAACGGCCAGGTTCACATTGGATGCTATGCCCGGTAAGCAGATGGCAATCGATGCGGATTTGAACACGGGCGCCATCGACGATGCGGAAGCGAAGAGGAGAAGGGATAAGATACAGGATGAGTCCAGTTTCTTCGGTTCCATGGACGGTGCCGTGAAGTACGTAAAAGGGGATGCTTCGGCAGGTTTGCTTATAACGGCCGTTAATATTATCGGCGGTATCGCCATGGGTGTGTTCCGTCAGGATATGGAGGCGGCAGACGCTTTAAATAAATACGCGGTGCTTACAATCGGCGACGGGCTGGTGAGTCAGATTCCTTCGCTGTTAATCTCGTTATCCACCGGTATTCTTGTGACGAAGGGCGCCAAGGAGGCGGATTTTGGTACGGTCCTGGTCAGCCAGTTTTTCGGCGTGCCGAAGGTACTGTATTTTGTCGGGAGCGTCATGATTGCTTTGGGTCTTCTGACGCCTTTGAATACTTTGATTTTCGTTACCCTTGGGGTTTTCTTCATTGTAGTGGGCAGGTTTATCGCGGGTTCGATTGAGACAGCCCAGATTGAGACGGAGGTTGACATGGATGAGACGGCGGCGGAGGAGATCCGGCAGCCGGAGAATGTCAACAGCCTGCTGCAGGTGGATCCGATCGAACTGGAATTTGGTTACGGCATTATCCCTCTTGCGGATGTGAACCAGGGCGGCGACTTACTGGATCGTGTGGTTATGATCCGCCGGCAGATTGCACTGGAGCTTGGTACGATTGTGCCGATTATCCGTCTGCGTGATAACATACAGCTTAATCCGAACCAGTACATTATAAAAATAAAAGGCGTACAGGTGAGCGAGGGCGAGATTTTATTCGATCATTATATGGCGATGAATCCCGGTTATGTGGAGGAAGAGATAACCGGTATCCCTACGTTTGAGCCTTCTTTCCATCTTCCTGCCATCTGGATAACGGAGGGCCAGAGAGAGCGCGCGGAGAGCCTTGGTTATACGGTAGTGGATCCGCCGTCCATTATTGCAACCCACCTGACGGAAGTGATCCGCCAGTACATTGCGGAGTTGCTGACAAGACAGGATGTACAGAATCTGATCAACAATATAAAAGAAACCAATCCGACGCTTGTGGAGGAACTGGTCCCGAAGCTTCTCGGAATCGGCGAGATTCAGAAGGTGCTGCAAAACCTTTTGCGGGAAGGTATTTCCGTGCGGGATTTGCTCAGTATATTTGAGACACTGGCAGATTATTCAGTGACTACGAGGGATACGGATATTTTGACGGAATATGTAAGGCAGAGCCTGAAACGCGCGATATCAGGAAAATATTTTCCTGCCAATGAGTCCACAAGTGTGGTAACATTAGATCCACAGATCGAGCAGGAGATTATGAACAGTGTGAAGCAGACAGAGCAGGGCGCCTATCTGGCGCTTGACCCTGAACGGACAAAAGCAATTATTGCATCGGTGGGCAACGAGATCCAGAAGCTGGAGAATCTGGGAAAGAACCCGATTATTATTACGTCGCCGATTGTCCGTATGTATTTTAAACGTCTGACGGAAGATTACTATAAAGATCTGATTGTGGTATCGTATAATGAAATTGAATCGAATATTGAGTTGCAGTCGGTTGGGATGGTGACAATAGCATGATAATAAAAAAGTTCCAGGGAAAGACCGAAAATGACGCAGTCGAAGCGGCCAAAAAAGAACTTGGAAAAAATATCGTAATCATGAACGTAAAGAATGTGAAGAAAAAAGGGATCCTGCGTTTCTTCCTTCCGGATACGGTGGAGGTTACGGTGGCGTTGGAAGACGATAATGAAAAATATGTCCCGGTCAGGCGGGAAGAGAGACGGGATCCTGTCCCTATTGTCCCGGCGGGGTTTCCCGCGGCCCGCGAGGGGAACGGTCCGGGCGGCGGGACGGTAATACAGGAATTGAGTGAAGAGAGGCGCGAAAGCGCTTTTCTGGAAGAAAAGCTAAATAATCTTCATTTTTTGCTGGAGCAGCAGCTTCAGAAGCCGGAGGAAGAGCGGGCAGAGGAGGATGGGGAGGAGCCTCCCAGCGAGCTTGAAAGGTTCATGAAGCTGATGTACAACACGATGCTTGATAATGAGATCAGCGAGAAATATGCGAATCAAATCATTGACGAAATAGAAAGAAGCGCAAAGCCTAATATGCCATTTGACTATGCGCTTACCAATATTTATCAGAAAATGATCCTTAAATTCGGGAAGCAGGAGGGTATCATGCCTGCCGGGAACGGACCTAAGGTAGTCTTTTTTATCGGGCCTACAGGAGTGGGGAAGACGACGACAATCGCCAAGATCGCTTCCAGGTTCATTGTAGATGAGAAGAAGGAGGTGGCGCTGATAACATCGGATACGTACCGTATAGCGGCGGCGGAGCAGCTCCGGACTTATGCGGGGATTCTGGAGGTGCCGTTCCGGATTGTTTATACGCCGGAAGAAATCAGGGAAACGCTGAACGCTTTTGGGGAGTATGACTATATCTTTGTGGATACTTCCGGACATTCCTACCAGAATGAGGAACAGAAGGAGACAATGAAGAAGATTGTACATTCTGTGGACGGGGAGGCGGAGAAGGAAGTGCTCCTGGTTTTGAGTGCAACGACGAAATACAGGGACCTGCTGAAGATTGTGGATACTTATACAGAGGTTACGGATTATAAGCTTATTTTTACTAAACTGGATGAAACGGACGCATACGGCAATCTGCTGAATATTAAATTGTATACGGGAGCGGCGCTTTCCTATGTGACATATGGACAGAATGTGCCGGACGACCTGGAAGATTTCAATCCCCAGAAGACCGTAAAGCAGTTGCTCGGAGGAAAATAGGAGGAAAGTACGGGTATGGATCAGGCGGAACGCTTAAGAAACCTTGTAAAATCCAACAGCCATTCGCAGAAGCCTTTGGCGCGTGTTATAACTGTGACGAGCGGCAAAGGGGGAGTGGGCAAGTCGAATACATCCATTAACCTGGCGATCCAGCTCCGGAAGTCAGGTAAAAGGGTGATTATACTGGATGCTGATTTCGGGCTTGCGAATATTGAGATTATGTTTGGTGCAGTGCCGCAGAATAATTTGGGCGATCTGCTTTACCGGGGATACAGCCTGCAGGATGTCATTACATGGGGGCCGATGGATATCGGGCTTATTTCCGGAGGGGCCGGGATTACGGAACTGTCGAACCTTACCGTGGATAATTTAAGGACGATTGTGCAGAGCCTTTCACAGTTGGATGAAATAGCCGATATAGTAATTGTAGATACGGGAGCGGGGATTTCCGACGCGGTGATGGAGTTTTTGGTGGCAGGCGGGGAGGTATTCCTGGTGACGACACCGGAACCGACATCCATAATGGATTCCTATTCGCTGTTAAAGTCATTGAGCAGGCACCCGAAATATGCGGAAGACGAGACGAAGATAAAGCTGATAGCCAATAAGGTGCACAGCCCGGGGGACGGTGATGTCCTGTATGAGAAGCTAAGTACCGTGTCCGGGAAATATCTGGGGTTATCGCTGGAATATCTGGGGGAGGTGCCCGAGGATACACAGCTTACGAGGGCGGTTATGCAGCAGAAGCCGGTGTCCATAGCGTTTCCGCGGGCCATTTCGTCGCAGGCCTATGAGAGGATCGCGGCGAAACTGACAGAAAAGCCGGCGGCAAATGTGGGAAGGAAAGGTATGGCGTCTTTTTTTTCGAGCCTGCTTCGGCTGAAGAAGTAGAAAAAGGCGCGGGGCAGGAATGTAAGGAATAAAGGGAAGAGAGAGATAATAAGTTTAAAGCGGATGAAGGGCAATGGAAAAGTGATGAGATGAATAGTGGCCGCTGAAGCGGGTTGTTGGAAGCATGGAGGTTTCATATGAAAAAAATATTGATAGTTGATGACTCTGCACTCGTGAGAAGGGTTTTTTGTGATATAATAAACGGAGATGAAAGATTCCAAGTAGAGGATAAAGCCGGGGACGGGCTGGAAGCGCTGGAACTGCTGAGCAAAAAAAGTTATGATGCGGTTGTGCTGGACATTAATATGCCGAAGATGACAGGGCTGGAACTTTTGAAGGAGCTGCAGAAACGCAAGATTGCGGCGAAGGTCATCATGGCGAGCACGGATACCAGGGAAGGTGCGAAAGTGACAATGGACGCCCTGGATCTGGGTGCGATTGATTTTGTACATAAGCCGAACAGCGCGCTGGGCTGCAGGAAGGATGATTTCCAGAAACGTTTGCTGGAGATCCTGGCCGCCGTGACGGACAGTAAGCTGTCAACCTTTAACACCAAGCCTTTTTCCATGGATGAGGTGAAGTCTTCGCGTAAGATGGTGGATCTGCTCAGCCGCCATGAAGGAAAGTTAAGCGGCAGGCGCGTTGTGGCAATCGCAAGTTCCACCGGCGGGCCGAAAGCGCTGCAGTCGGTGATTCCGAAGCTTTCCGGGAAGCTGAACGCGCCGGTGGTTATCGTACAGCATATGCCCAACGGTTTTACCGCTTCCCTGGCGGAAAGGCTGAATTCGCTCAGCGAAGTAACGGTGAAGGAGGCGGAAGAAGGAGACGAACTGGCAGTCGGGACTGTATATCTTGCAAGGGGCGGGAAACATCTGAATGTGATCTGCAAGGGCGGGAGGCATGTGATCCATTATACGGATGAACCCGCGCGGGAAGGGGTGAAACCCTGTGCAAATTATATGTATGAGTCTCTGGCGGAGAGCAAATTCGATGTGGTCGTATGTGTGGTGCTGACCGGGATGGGAGCCGACGGGACGAAAGGAATCTCCAGTCTGAAAGGTAAAAAGAAAATTCATGTCATCGCTCAGAATGAGGATACCTGCGCTGTGTACGGTATGCCGAAGAATGTAGTCAGGGCAGGGCTGACAAATCAGGTAGTTCCATTGGAGCAGGTCGCACAGGAAATAATGATGAACGTGGGGGTAATATAAGATGGACGTAAGCCAATATCTTGAAATATTTATTGACGAAACAAAGGAACACTTGCAAAATCTGAATACGGAGATTCTGAATCTGGAGCAGGATTCGGAGAATGTGGATACGATTAATGAAATCTTCAGGGCGGCCCATTCGCTGAAAGGCATGGCCGGCACCATGGGTTATAAGAGGATGCAGACCCTTACCCATGATATGGAAAATGTATTTTCGGAAGTGCGCAACGGTTCCATCAAAGTGAAGGGGAATATGATTGATATCCTTTTCCAGTGCCTGGATGCGCTGGAGGAATATCTGAACCTGATCCAGGAGTCCGGCGATGAGGGGACGAACGACAATGAGCCTTTGATCCGGCAGCTCAATGAGGTGCTTGATTCCAGAGAAGGGAAAGCGCCCGCAGAGTTAAAGGCCGCGCAGCCTGTGAAAAAAGCGCCGGAAGCCGACGGCAGCACGCAGAAATGGCTGGCCATCAAGTTTGATGAAACCCAGAAGCATGTACTCAGGGAAGCGGAAAACCAGGGGAAAAGTGTATACGGGCTGACCGTGAAGGTGCAGGAAGCCTGCATCCTGAAAGCGGCAAGGGCTTTCCTTGTTTTCAAAGCGCTGGAGGATCTGGGGGAGGTTATTATATCAAACCCTTCCGTACAGGACATCGAGGACGAGAAATTTGAACTGGATTTCAGCCTGATTTTCATATCGGACAGCCCGTTGGAAAAAGTGCTGCAGGCGGTAAAGAGCGTATCGGAGATCGAGGATGTACAGGGAGCGGCCATCGATGACGAGAAGCTGAAGGAAATCACCGGGACAGGCGCGGATAAGGCGGGGGAAAGCGTACCGGCAGCGGCGGAACAGCCGCCGGCGGAGAAAGAGCCGGAAGCGGAAAAGCAGCCCGCAGGGACATTACCGGTGCCGGCAAAACAGCCTCCTGCATCACAGCCTGCGGCGGCGAAAGGGAACGAGAAGAAGAACCAGGTATCAAAGCCTGCGGTAAACCGTACCGTCCGTGTGGATATCGAGAAGCTGGATGTGCTGATGAACCTGGTGAGCGAGCTTATCATTGCGAAGAACTCCCTTGTTTCCGCGTCCGGGGACAGGGCAGGCAGCGGCGGGGTAAACGAGCATATCGAATATCTGGAGAGCGTGACCACGAACCTGCATGAATCGGTAATGAAAGTGCGGATGGTCCCTATTGAGAGCGTGGTGAGCAAGTTCCCGCGTATGATCCGTGATTTGACGAAGAAGCTCAATAAGAAAATGGAACTGTATATGTCCGGTGAGGAGACAGAGCTTGACCGTACCGTGGTAGACGAGATCGGCGATCCACTGATGCATTTATTGAGGAATGCGGCAGACCATGGGTTGGAGCCGGGGGAAGTGCGTAAGGCGGCAGGCAAGCCGGAAGTGGGTTCGATTTTCCTGGATGCTTATCAGGACGGAAATAATGTTGTCATTGAAGTAAGGGACGACGGTGCGGGTATCGACACCGAAGCGGTAAAGGAAAAGGCAATCAGCAAAGGGCTTATTACGGCTGAGCAGGGGGAGAGCATGACCGAACAGGAGATTATGAATCTGCTGTTCCACGCAGGGTTCTCCACGGCAAAGCAGGTATCCGATATTTCCGGCAGGGGTGTCGGGCTGGATGTAGTAAGATCCAAGATTGAATCCCTCAGCGGCGAAGTGGAAGTAAAGAGCAAGATGGGCGTAGGGAGTACATGGACGATACGCCTGCCTCTGACCCTTGCCATTATCCAGGCGCTGATGGTGGATGTGGGCGGCGAGAAATATGCGATTTCCCTTGGTTCCATCCAGACGATAGAGGATATTACGCCGGACGATATTAAGACGGTGCAGAATAAAGAGGTAATTAATTTAAGGGGGATTGTTATCCCGATTATCAGGCTGAGCGGTGTGCTTGATATTGCAAGCAAAAAGAATCCGGAAGACAATATGACCGTTGTTATTGTGAAGAAGGGCGACCGGCTGGCAGGGCTTGTAGTGGACCAGTTAATGGGACAGCAGGAAATTGTTATCAAGTCGTTAGGCAGGTATATTACAAAATGTAAGATTATCAGCGGCGCTACCATTTTAGGCGACGGCGAGGTTGCATTGATTCTTGATACAAACGCATTGTTTTAGGCCCATATGGCAGGAGGGATGGCAAAATGGATGATTTGAAAGTAGGATTACGGGGAGAAACGACCCAGTTTATCATTGTCAGGCTGGGTGATGAGCAGTATGGAATAGATATTAAATATGTGGATAATATTGTGCGTATGCAGCATATCACGAGGGTGCCCAAGGTACAGACATATCTGAAAGGTGTGATTAATCTGCGGGGTGAGGTTATCCCGGTTATGAGTATCCGTGTGAAGATGGAACTGCCGGCTGATGAGTATACGAAAGCCACAAGGATCATTATCCTGAAACTGGAGCAGCATGGAGATATCGGTATTATCGTGGATGAGGTAAAGGAAGTAGTTACCCTGGACAATACGCAGATTGAAAAGGTTGCGTATGAGAGTAAGGAAGAGAAGGATAATTTCATTTTTGCCATAGGGAAGTATGCGGATGGCGGACTGATCTCCCTGTTGGATTTAAACTCGGTAGTACTGGAAAAAGAAAGTATATAGGAGGTCATAAAGTGGCTGATCTTACTTTAGAGACGATGTCGAATCAATATTATGATGTTTTGAAGGAACTGGGGAATATCGGAGCGGGCAATGCGACTTCTGCGCTTGCCCAGATGCTCCAGTGCAAAGTGGATATGTCTGTACCGCAGGTGAAACTTCTTGGGTTTAAGGAAGTGGCGACGCTGATGGGCGGGGAAGAACAGCTTCTGGCCGGTATCTATCTCGGAGTGGAAGGCGACATCAGCGGGAGTATTATGTTTCTTTTGGAGCAGAAGAGCGCAAGGCATTTGGTCGGTAAATTAATGGGGATGCCCACGGAGGGCGATCAGTTTACGGAGATGGAGATTTCCGCCCTGCAGGAAGTGGGGAATATTATTACGGGTTCTTACCTGAACTCCCTTTCCATGATGACAAACCTGAAAATTTATCCGACGATTCCTTCCCTGGCGATGGATATGGCCGGGGCGATCTTAAGTGTTCCGGCTATTGAATTTGGGATAATAGGGGATAATATTCTCTTGATTCAGACCCAATTTTTTGACGAGGTGCAATTAGACGGTTATTTTATCCTGATTCCGGAATTGGAATCTTATGTAAAGATCCTGTCTTCTCTTGGAATTTCAGTGTAATTACAATTACAGATACAAAGGTTGGGAGTTGGAAATAGTATGAGTCGAGTAATAAAGGTCGGAATGGCGGATTTGAATATATGTATCAGCCCTGATTCTATTACTACATTAGGATTAGGATCATGCGTAGGGATAGCGATAAGGGATCCGGCAACCAAAATCGGAGGCCTTGCGCATGTTATGCTGCCGGACAGCACGCAGATAAGAAATAACAGCAATATCCCAAAGTTCGCAGACACTGGAATAGCGGAGCTGGTAAAACGGATGACGGCAAAGGGGGCGAACCCGGGCCGTATGGTAGCGAAAATAGCCGGGGGAGCACAGATGTTTTCCTTTCAGAATAAATCGGAAATGATACGGATCGGGGAGCGGAATGTTGAGGCAGCGAGACGGAAGCTGGCACAGCTTCGGATACCGGTCCTGGCAGCGGATACGGGGGACAGTTACGGGAGAACCGTTATATTTTATCCGGAAACGGGGGATTTTGTAATTAAGGCAGTAGGCAGACCACAGAAGGTAATATAGAGGGAGTTCACATGAAAAGAAAATTGATACCCCCTTTTTGGATGTTGTTGGCAGGGGCAGTCAGCAGTATTGTCATGTGTATTCTTCATTATGAAATGAAAAACATGCTGATGATTCTGATTGGCGTGCTGATCGTCTTTTATATCCTCGGCTGTTTATTTAAGAAAATGCTGGATATCTTTGAGGCACAGAATATGCCTGCGGCAGAGGAAAAGGAGATTGTGGCGGAGGACGAACAGGCGGAGAGCCTGGATGAGGGGCAGATGGATATAGAAAACTGATTGATTAAGGGCATCAGGAGGACTGTATGGACGAAGCAGAAAAGAAGAAATTGTGGGAGGAATATGCTAAAGGGAAGACTCCTGAAATACGGGAAAAGCTTATTCTGGAATATGCTCCGCTCGTAAAACTGGTAGCCGGCAGGCTCAGTATGTACCTCGGGTATAATGTAGAGTATGATGATTTGGTAAGCTATGGTATTTTTGGCCTGATTGATGCCATTGATAAGTTTGATAATATGAAGGAAGTGAAGTTTGAGACTTATGCCAGTCTCAGGATAAGGGGAGCAATTCTTGATCAGATCCGTAAACTGGACTGGATTCCAAGGACAATAAGGCAGCGGCAGAAGAAAATCGATGCAATAACAAAGGAAATAGAAGCCACGAAGGGGAGAAATGCCACCGATGAGGAGATTGCACAGGCGCTTGGGATATCGGGCGATGAGTATGGGGAGTGGCAGTCCCAAATGAAGATTACCAATGTAGTTTCGTTGAATGAGTTTATGGAGCAGGGGACCGAAGTCCCGGCTGAGAATAACAAAAATGCCCATTTCGACAGTCCGGAGGAAGTAGTGGAAAAGGAGGAACTGAAGAAAGTTCTGACAGAGGCTTTTGATATTCTGACGGAAAAGGAACGACGGGTTATCGAGTTATATTATTATGAGGATTTGACACTGAAGGAAATAAGTAATATATTGGAAGTATCCGAGTCAAGAATTTCACAGCTTCATACCAGGGGGTTGCAGAAATTGAAGTCAAAAATGGGAAGCTATATGGGTATTTTTGTATAGTTTAGCGGGGTAGATGTTATGAATGGATTTTTTCGGTTGGTTTGTGAGGAAAACAGTACGTATCTTCAGATAATGCCGCCTACGGACGGGGGGAACCCTGTCGGTATTAATGAAGTTATGGAATATCTGAACAGCAGGGGCGTTAATTATGACAGCCAGGCGCTTTATACGGCGGTCAATAAGAAGGAGCCGCAGAAACTGCTGCTGAACAGGGAGACTCATATCAAGGAGCGTGAGAATTATAAACTGGTGATCAGCCCGGATAATATGCAGGCGACGATCCGTTTTTATCCGCCTTCCGAAGGCGGGGAGCTGATATCAAGGAATGAGCTGGTTTCCGATCTTGGATTCAAGGGGATTAAATTCGGGATTCAGGATGATGCCATTGATAAGTTTTTCAGGAGCAGAGCTTATTGCGAAGATATTGTAGTGGCAGTCGGGAAGCCGCCGCGTCATGGAAGCGATGCGCGTATTGAGTATTTTTTCAGTACGGATGTAAAGGCGCGGCCGACATTAAAGGAGGATGGGAGCGTCGATTTCTTCCATCTGAATACCATTAACCATTGCCAGAAGGGTGATGTCCTGGCGCAGCTTTATCCTGAGGATGTCGGGGAGATAGGGAGAACGATACTGGGCGAACCGTTAAAGCCGAGGGATGTCAGGAAGAAGAAATTAAAGTTCGGGAGGAATATTACACTTTCCGAAGATAAATTGACAATAAGTTCCGATGTGGACGGACATGTGACGCTGGTAGACGATAAGGTATTTGTATCGGATGTCCTTACAGTAGAGAATGTGGACAATTCTACCGGAAATATAGAATACGAAGGAAGCGTGCAGGTGAGCGGCAATGTATGCGCGAATTTTTCCGTGATTGCGAAGGGGAATATTGAAGTAGGCGGAGTGGTGGAAGGCGCTTATCTGCAGGCAGGCGGCGATATCATTATTGCAAGGGGAATGAACGGTATGGGCCGCGGGGAGCTGAAAGCCAGCGGGAATATCGTGGCGAAGTTTATGGAAAATGCTACGGCTATGGCGAAGGGCTATGTTTCTTCGGAATCTATCCTGCACAGCAGCGTGCAGGCTGGCGATGAAGTTACGGTAAGCGGGAGGAGAGGATTTATCACCGGCGGACGTGTGTGTGCGCTGAACAGTGTATCGGTGAAGACGCTTGGTTCTTCCATGGGAGCCGATACGGTGGTCGAGGTGGGGGTTGATCCTACATTAAAGTTCCGCATCCAGGAGATACAGAAGGAGATTGCGGAGGCGGCAAGGGTAGTAAAATCCGTGCAGCCGTTATTGACCGCAACCCAGCAGAAGCTTGCAAAGGGCATTAAGCTGTCGCCTGACCAGATCCAGTACATGAAATCGCTGATTGCCCTCAGCCAGCTTAAAAAGAAGGAAGTGGAAGAAAAGACGGCGGAAATGGAGACTATGCAGGATTCCCTTGGTAATCTGACCAGCGCGGCAGTCAATGTGACCGGTGTGGTGTTCCCGGGGACGAAGATTTGTATCGGGGATTCTTCCATGGTGGTTCATGGACAGATGCAGTACTGTAAGTTCATAAGAACCGGGGGAGAGGTCAAGATGACAGCCCTGTGAGACATATGGGGAAACGGGGTTTTACGCCTGGATTTCAGAAGAGGCTTGTCCTGTCCGGGCGGAAAAGGAAGCCCGGCGTGAAATTCCAGTATCCGAATGGAAATGAAAGTCTGGCGGGAAATTCTGTTTTTGGCCTGCTCGGGGTGCAGGATTGGTCGTGGCCCGGGGTGGCCTGGCAAGGAAGTATGGCATGGGAAGGAGGGGTACTTATGTCGATTAACCGTATAGAACTGCAGGGACAGATAGTTAGGGCGCAGGATTTTACAACGATTAAGCAGAATGAAGATAATAAGGGGATGGTTGACCAGTCTAATTTTCAGACGCAGTTCAACCGGGCAGTGGATCATAAGCTGTCACAGGTGCGTGAAGGGGATAATGCAGAGGCCAAGGGAAAAGGCCCCGATGCCAGGGAAAAGGGAAGCAATGAGTATGCCGGGGACGGCGGCAGACATCGGAGGAAAAATTCCGGCGGGAATGTGGACGGTAAGGTTGTGCTTAAGGGAATGTCCGGATTTGATGCAAAGATATAGTTCCTGAATTTGATACCCCGCAGTCGGCTGTCTGGCTGCGGGGTTTTATGAGTTTTACCGGATATATAGGTTACACAGGATATGTAGATTTTACAGGATATGCAGGTTACACAAGGTTTATAGGCTTTACAGGATATGCAGGTTACACGAGGTTTATAGGTTTTACAGGCTTTATTAGTTTCATAGGTTTAAGGGAAGCAGGTTTATGTTATGGGATGGATGGAATTCGCTTTTATTATAACAGGCGCTGTTATTTTGGTTATCAGTTTTGCAATCCCGGCGGGAAAGGCCGGAAAAAACGTCCAGGCGTTAAAAATTGACGAGGGAATGATAAAGGATCTGGTGGAACGGGAGATAGGAAATGCGAAGGGCCGCATAGATGATATGGCGGAGGAAACGTATCATTATTCCCTGGAAAAGACGGAACGTGCCATGGAAAGGATGTCCAACGAAAAGATTATGGCAATCAATGAGTATTCCGATCAGGTTCTTACGGCAATAAATAAGAACCATCAGGAAGTAATGTTTTTATATGATATGCTGAATGACAAGCATACCAATCTTGTAAACACGGTGAGTGAAGCGTCACAGAAGGCGAAGGAAATCAGGCAGACGGTGCAGGATGCGGAGATTACGGTGAAAGAGGCTGTTGGGCTGTTCGCGGAGGATCCGGCAGCCGAAGCGGACGGCGGGGAGAATGCAGGAAGGACGGAGGCTGCCGGAAGAGACGGGAGTTTGCCGGCGGGTATGGGTGTTGAGGACGGTTTAACGTCTGAAAGCGTGCAGGAGGCTGATGCCGCAGAGTTTATTCCGATTTCCGCCCCAAGAGTGGAAATGATGCAGAATGTGATTAAGGAAGGGAAAACGGCTGGTGCGGAAGACGGTTCGGAACCGGATGCGGATGAGCCGAGAGGGCGTAATAATAATGAGAAAATATTACGGCTGTATAAACTGGGGAAGTCAAAGACTGCGATAGCCAAGGAGTTGGGGGTAGGCGTAGGCGAAGTAAAACTGGTGATAGACCTGTTTGAACAATAAGGAGAGACAGGAGCAGCTATGAATTTGAAATATTATTTGCGAGGATTGGGTCTGGGGATTGTCCTCACGGCAATTTTGCTGGGGGTAATATCCGGAGAAAAGGGAGAATTGTCGGATGCGGATATTATCCTCAGGGCGAAATCCCTTGGTATGATAGAGGAGGACGAGCTGTCGGAATATATAGAGGAAGCAAGGGTGCGTGAGGAGGAGGGGCTTCGGGCGCAAATTGAGGAGGAACTCAGGGAGAGCCTGCGGCAGGAATTGAAAGCGGAGGCTGAGGGAGAAGTTTCCGGGCAGACGGAAGCGGATTCGGAAGGGAACGGCGGGCAGCAGGGAACCGGAGCGGAATCTGAGGCAGGCTCCGGGACAGGTGAAGGCGCGGATGGCGGAGCATTGTCCGCCGGGGATGAATCCGGAACGGATGATGGGAAGCCGTCTGGCGGGGCAGGAACCGGAACGGACGGTGGGAAGCCGTCCGGCGGGGCAGGTAAAGGAACGGATGATGGGATGCCGTCTGGCGGGACGGGTTCAGGAACGGATGGGAAGCCGGATAGTAAGCTGCCGTCCGGCGGGGCGGACGGGGATGCAGAAGTGTCTTTGGAAGCCCGGGAGGGAAGCAACGGCGCAGGTTCCGGCAGTGCGGCTGTGCCAGGGGCTTCCGAGAGTGCGGGCAATGCCGGTACAGGCGGCACAGACGGAGGCCGGAGCCCGGCAGGAGTATCCGGTGGCGCCGACGCTGATGGGGCAGGTTCCGCGGAAAGCGGGAACGGAACCGGAGGAACGGCGGGAGACGAAGGCCGGTATGTGGAGTTTGTAATCAATAAAGGGGAAATGGCCCAGGAAATCAGCCGGGGACTGGAGAAGGCGGGGCTTGTGGAATCGGCTTCGGAGTTTGAGCGCTTTTTGCTGAGTAATGGGTATGACCGTTTTATTAAGGCATCGAAATATAGGATACCGGAGGGAGCGGGCATGGAACAGGTGGCGAATATTATTACTAATTACGGGGTGGAGTAAGGGATTGCTATTGTTCAAAGGCAGAGCCTCTCCAGATGCGGAGCCGGCGCCTGGGCCGCGCATAGGGCGGGGAGTGAACTGTAACAAATGCATAAGCAAATAAAATTGTAAATCCCTCTTGTCAGGAGCGGTTTAAATATGTTATAATTTAACAGTTGCGACTATAAAACACGCATCTTTATTCAGTGTCGGTGCTTATAGGGAGCCGGGATGGAACCTGTAATATGTAAGTAGGCGCTGGAGCGGAAAGGATGCGGAGGCATTTAACCAAATGGAGGTAGAGGACATGAGTGTTATTTCGATGAAGCAGTTACTGGAAGCGGGTGTTCATTTTGGGCATCAGACGAGAAGATGGAACCCTAAAATGGCCCCTTATATTTTTACCGAAAGAAATGGTATCCATATCATTGACCTGCAGAAGTCGGTAGGTAAAGTGGACGAGGCTTATAAGGCGGTGTTTGATATTGCATCACAGGGCGGGACGATTTTGTTTGTCGGCACGAAGAAGCAGGCCCAGGATGCAGTGAAGGCGGAAGCAGAGCGTTGCGGTATGTATTATGTAAACGAGAGATGGCTGGGCGGTATGCTGACTAATTTCAAAACAATCCGCAGCAGAATTGATAGATTAAAACAGATTGAACTTATGTCTGAGGACGGTACTTTTGATGTTCTTCCGAAGAAAGAGGTTATTGCGCTGAAGAAGGAATGGGAGAAGCTGGAGAAGAATCTTGGTGGTATTAAAGAAATGACAAGGATTCCGGATGCTATTTTTGTAGTGGATCCCAAGAAGGAGAGAATCTGTGTACAGGAAGCGCATGCGTTGGGAATTACTTTGATCGGTATCGGCGATACAAACAGTGATCCGGAGGAGCTGGATTATATTATCCCGGGCAATGATGATGCGATCAGAGCCGTGAAATTGATTGTTTCTAAGATGGCGGACGCTGTGGTAGAGGCAAACCAGGGTGAAGAAGCAATGGATGAGCAGGCAGTGGAGGAGTTTGCTGCGCAGGCGGCAGCGCCTGCTGATATCGAGGAAATCGTAGATGCAGCAGAATAAGCATCAGGTATAATGGAGGGAAATAAGATGGCTATTACAGCAGGAATGGTGAAAGAATTAAGGGAAATGACCGGGGCGGGTATGATGGACTGTAAAAAGGCCCTTACCGAAACCAATGGCGATATGGATGCAGCCGTAGAGTTTTTGAGGAAAAACGGTCAGGCTAAGGCAGAAAAAAAAGCAGGCAGAATTGCAGCGGAGGGCCTTTGCCGTGTGGCTATGGACGGGGATAAATGCGCGGCGGTAGTAGAAGTAAATTCCGAGACAGATTTTGTTGCAAAGAATGAGGATTTCCAGAAATTTGTTGAGGATGTGGCGGCGCAGGCAGTAAGTTCGGATGCGGCGGATTTGGATGCTTTCCTGGCAGAAGCATGGAAGGGGGATGCGTCCAAGACGGTAAGAGACGCCCTTGTAGATAAGGTAGCTGTTATCGGTGAGAATTTAAATATCAGGAGATTTGAAAAAGTAGTGGCCGGGAATGGCTGTGTAGTATCTTATGTGCATGGCGGCGGCAGGATCGGTGTTATTGTGGAAGCGGATACAAATGTGGTGAATGACGCCGTGAAGGAAGCTTTGACTAATATCGCAATGCAGGTGGCGGCTTTGTCGCCCAAGTATGTGTCCACAGCGGATGTTTCCGAAGAGTATAAGGCGCATGAGAAGGAAATCCTTATGGCACAGATTGCACAGGATCCTAAGATGGCAGGAAAGCCGGAGAAGGTGATCGAGGGTGCTGTGACAGGCCGTCTGAATAAAGAACTGAAGGAAGTCTGCCTGTTGGAGCAGGTTTATGTGAAAGCAGAGGATGGCAAACAGACCGTAGCGCAGTATATTGCACAGGTGGCGAAGGACAATGGCGCGGATTTGGCTGTTAAGAAATTTGTCCGGTTTGAGACTGGGGAAGGTATTGAGAAGAAAGAAGAGAATTTCGCGGAGGAAGTTGCGAAGCAGATGAATCAGTAGAAACTTGTCGAAAACGGGCGAATAGAGATAAGAATGAGAACCCTTGCAAGTGGTGTGTATGCGCCATTTGCAGGGGTTTTTGATATTATGTATTAGATTTTCATTTCTTGACACTATCACGATATACCGTTATAATCAATAGAAAAAGAATCCATGAAACGGAGAATGAGAAATGGAATTAATGAGTTTGTTAAAGGAAAGGCAGCTTTCTGTTTATCAGTG
>CANDKY010000047.1 GCA_947385425.1 uncultured Lachnospiraceae bacterium
TCCGGCCTGTGAACCACACCCACTTAAGTTAATGACATTGGGAGTGAACTGTAACAAAGCAAGACAGCATATGGGTGGCAATCCCAATTCTCCATTGCCCCCCGCATAAAAGAGTGTTAAAATATTTTCTGAATGGATAAGGAACTGTGCAAAATCCCTCTGCCCCATTTATCACTGGTGATGTCACATATGCAGGACATGGGGATTTTCCAAGAAACAAAGCCGCCAGGCCCATCCCGGAAAACAAGGAGGAAACCATGAATATAACCGAACTTACCGATCTTCTCGTAACATCCAGCCAACAATTCAGCCAGGCCAGGTTCATCCCCTGGTGGGAGGATGATTACGAAAACTGTTCCTATTACTATAGCATCCTGCGGGAAGAAACCGTGCAGGACGCCAACGCCTGTCTGGCAGCATGCGGAAGGGAAGAACTTCTTTCACCGGCAGGCCGTTACGGGCTTTCCCTGTTCCACCTCTGCGTATGGCACAATTTTTATGATGCGGTGGAGCAAATGCTCCGTGAAGGAAGAATCACCGGGAACGACGTCAATCTGCCCGACCATAAAGGTTATGGCCTTACCCCTTTCCTCCTCGCCTGTCTGTGCGGGAACCTCCCCATGGCAAAGCTTTTGCTTGATCATGGGGCCGATGCCTCTGCCAGCGACAAGCGGGGGATGAACCCTTATCATTTCCTTGCCTATCCCAGGTTCGAAGGCCTGGAGCTGTCTTCCGCTGCCAAGGAGCACGCGGCAGGCCAGAGGGCGCAGATCGCTAAGCTGCTCACCTGCGATATCAATCAGAAAGAGGAAAACGGGCTGACGCCCCTTGCACGCATGATTTCCACCGAATACTGTTCCGATTACACCTGGCCGTTAAGCGGCATCTTCCTGGACAAAGGCGCGGAAACAGACTATGTCGATGAGAATGGCAATACGCTCCTGATGCTTGCCCTGATGAACAACCACAAAACAGCAGCCCTGAAACTGATCTGCCAATGCCCGGATATGATAAACACCGCGAATAAAGACGGCAGGACACCCATCGGGCATGCCGTTTACTACCAGGACAGGGCCATGTACATAGTCCTGGCCGACCATGGGGCGGCACCGGACGGCAGCGATTCCATGGATATGTTCCCCTTAAGCCAGGTAACAAGCAACACTTTCTCCAATGTCAGCGCAGATAATAAAGACAGCCTGGGCCTCGCCCTCTATCTGACAGAAAAACTGGTCCGCCAGGCGGATCTGGACGATGATGATGAAGTAGGCGAAATCACGGATATCTTCCACAATGCCCTGATTGCCGACCCGGAAGCCCATATCCTGGATATCCTGCATAATGCCGGACTTGATTTTACCGCCCCCATCCATTGTTACGGTGAAAAAATATGCCTCCGGGACAAATGCCTCCGTCCGGCTTACGGAATAGAAGCGGCGCGCAAACTGGCACGGCTTGGCGTGGATATGGACAGAGCAGTAACCTACGGACAAACCCCTGCCAATATCATAGCCGCACAGGAATGCGGGCGTGGCGCAGGAGACGGACTTTATTTTGAAGAAGCGGCAAAACTCTTCTCCAAAGAATCCATGGAACAGCTCAGCAATTCCGGGGAAGCCGCCGTCCATCTGGCCGCGAAACACGGCCATACGGGAATGCTGAAAACCATGATAGAAAAGGGCGCGGATATCAACCTTCCCGAGGATGTACCTGCACAGGCAGGGACGACACCCCTCCACGAAGCCTGCGCCTACGGCCATCCCGATGCAGTAAAGCTCCTCATCACCGCCGGCGCTGACGATACCCTGAAAAACCTGGACGGTGAAACCCCTGCCCATTTTGCTATTATGGATAAAAAGAGGGCGGGACGCCTGACCCCAGCGCAGAGAGGACTGCTCCTAAAAGAACTGAAACATCTGGACATTCCGGGAAATGACGGAAAAACCCCGTTTATGCTGCTCAAAGATTCCGCCCGCGAACTCCTCCCCCTGTTCTTAAGCCGGGGCGTAGACATTAACCATACCGACAACAACGGCAGGACGGCCCTCATGCTCCATACCGATAAAGATATAGTCAAAGAACTCCTCCGCGCCGGTGCCGAAATCAATCTGGCGGACAACGAGGGCAATACCGCCCTGCACTATGCCCTGGAGGACTACGCCGAAGACACTGCCCGTTACCTGATAAAAAAAGGCGCCGACTATAACTGCCCGAACAACGAAGGAGAAACCCCTTTCCAAATCGCGGCAGAAAAAGGCTTTGACACCGTGCTGGAACTGATGACGGATATCGGATAGACGGATCCTTACTTAATAGTAAACGGCATAACAAATTTCGCTTTCGGCCCTGCAAAAGCTTTCGTACATGGCTTTAGCAGGAGCCGGAAGCGAAATTTGTTATGCCGTTTACTATATTCACAGCAACTACGTATCAGAAAACAAAAACAGGACATTCCCGCCTTGTAAAAACTACACAACCTAAAAAATAAAACTGCCTTATTTCAGGGCAGTTTTATTTTTTCTCTGCAATCAATTCCTGTTTTCCCAAAAAATAAACTTATAAATTTCTTTTCCGTGAATTTATGAATATTCCTGATGGAATTGACGAAGAACCGAGACAATGCCTTGAAACGGGCTCTCTTCATTTCTACGAAACAAAAATAGTTAAAACTTCGATGCAGGTAGTGTAGCAATGCCCTGAAACGGGCTCTCTTCATTTCTACGGGCTTACGCCTATCCACTCTGGGATTACAAGCAATGTAGCAATGCCCTGAAACGGGCTCTCTTCATTTCTACAGTACCCCCTTGCAAACGCCCATAAATAGGGGCTTCCAAGACCCATTTTTACGTGTAATTCACAGAATATTCTGACAATTCCACTTTTCAGCCTTAAAAATGTCCTGTTAACACTTTGTTCATATTTACCTTTATATTATAGCAATCTCTCCGCTCTTTTTCAACATCAAATTATTTAAATTTCCACCACCCACTCGTACCCCTGCTGCTTCTTCCTCCTCACCAACATTCCAAATTCAACTTCAATGCAATCAATTCCGTTCTCATCAAAAATCAATTCTAATTCCCGTTCCAGTTTTGCGATATTTTTATCAATTCCCCTTTTTTGCTTCTTCATCTCCAATATCTTTGCCGTGATGCCCTGCACCCGCTTGCTGATATTCAGTTCTTCAAATACCTTATCCTCCTTCTCCTTCGGCAAAGTGCGGCTCGTAGGAACGGTAATGTCCCCCTTTGTATTTTCCCCCTCCTTAATGGCATGGAGCACTGGAGAGGGATAACAGTTTTTTGTACGGTTAAAATTACAATTACATCCATATTCCGCCGTAACTTTCTGATACTGATCCCTAAGCTTCAAACAGCTTATTGGCTTCTCCGGGCATTTGGAGATAAACCTCTCTGTAACAGAATATTGATAATTCAATGTAAACTCCATAATTTTATGTACAAATCCGGCTCCATCCTCCCCCATATGTCCAAAGACATATAGGACAGACAGCCTTTCAAAATGAGACAAGTATCCTGTAGTCCTGGCCTTTTGGCAAAGATAGCGCATTAAATTGCATCTCTTCAATACGACTTCCACATTCCCTGAGATTTTTCCAAAACCGCTGATATCCTCATCCACTGTATTTTCTTTCATTGCTATACTTTTCGGTGCCGCCATGTTCAAAATCTTTTTTACTGCCAGGTTAGTATACTTCCCCATACCCATAATGAAAGATCCCGGATCGGAAACCGCCTCAAAAGCTTCATCTAAAAACCGGCCCTGCCTTCCGGTTTTTGCATGATACCCGTAAGGGAGTTTAATCGCCTGCCCTGCTTTTCCTCTCTTAACCCTGTACTTATTGGGAAAAAATTCTACAGTGACACTGTCCGGCAAACTGCCCAGGCGATTTTCTATCACATCCTGCAGTAAATTTAAATATCTGACCGATATCCATTCCGTGAATAAAATCCAAATATGGTATCCTCGATACCCACTTTCCTCCACCCATCCGCTAATCCCCATCTTTTTCAATTCTCCCTGCGTTTTCCCCGCCAAAGCCGCCGCTTCTTTCAGGTATGGGTATAGCTTATCCTTTTCTCCCTCCGCCCCAGCAGCACTTTCTTGGACACATCAATATCTATCACCATAAAATGCGCCGTGTTATTGTTTCTCTGTACATAAGTCCCTACCGTACATTCCCCGCTAAAATGACGCTGCAGCACTTCTTCTGTCAGCGGCTCCATCATCTGCACATAACTCTGCCTGCCGCTCCTTCCTACCTCTTGTATGACATAAGTATCCTCACGGCCGACAAAATTTTCCATGTATACCTGCATCTGCCCCTTCGAAAATTGAACAGCTTCCATACCCTCCTTCCTGTCCTCCTTATTCAACTCCCTGGGAATGACGGGTTTATCTGGCGGACCATAACTGATATGAAACCGGGAGATTTTATCCATAAATGCAGCCGCTTTATTAAAAGCCCCCGCATCAGAATATATCTGCATAAGATTCACCAACACTTCTTCCGTTTCTTCTGCTATCAGCCTATCATAAAATTCCAGAAGTTCCCCCAAATAAACATGCCCGATTTCCACATCCTGATCCAACTCCGCTATATCCTGAAAGTCTTCCATTTCATACAGCATCATCTTCCGGCTGCTGGACTTTTGCCAGAACTGATATAAATAAAGGCAAATTTCCAGATTATCATTTTTCACACTTTTACGGTATCTTTCCAATGTAGATATATCAACTTCCTTATTCTGCATCATATAGGTTACTACTGCAAACTCATAAATAGATGCAATCCGTCTGTCCTCCTTAAAGTATTGCTCCCACCCTTCTAATATCGCCGCCCCTTTTTTCAATTTTTGCTGCAGCATTCCCGCCTTTTCCGCCAGCCATATATTTTCCAGCCGTTCTGCCAAACCTGCTTCTGCTTTCGCCGGGATCGCCTTCCCTTTTTTATCAAAATGATATCCAAGAAAATCAAATCCCTCCTCCACTGGCAATATTACCGTTTTCGATTGGTTTAAACATAAACCGGCTTTTTCCAGTAAAAGGGCCGCCATGGATAATATTTCTCCCAAATCCTGTCTGTCTTTTCCAAGCACAAGCATATCATCAGAGTAACGGATATAAAAACTGCACTCTTCTTCCATTTTCCTGTCAAATTCGGCCAAATATACATTGGAAAGAATCGGCGCGATTGCTGAACCCTGATAAATGCCCTGCTGCTTCTTTACTAATTGCCCTGTATCCGAAATACTTGGTGCATTGCATACCATCCTGACTAACTCCAACAAATCCTCTTCCTTAATATGGTATTCCAGTAAATGGATCAGCCTGTCAATACTGATAGTGTCGAAAAAATTCTCGATATCCAGCTTCAATGCATATCCATACTCCCCATTCTGTATCTTCTGCATAACAATTTCCAGAGCGGCCAAAGCCGACTTCCCCGGCCTGTACGCATAAATACAATCTGAAAATATTCTATCATATATTTTTACAAGTTCGCCCGCTATGGATTGCTGCACAACCTTATCACGCATACAATAAAGAGCAATCTGCCTGAGTTTATCCCCCTTATATAAAGTCACCATTTTCACAGGCATGACCGTATAGCTATGCTCCGTCAGGCTGATGTTTAACTGTTTCAGCTCTGTTTTCTTATTCTCCTCAAACATTTCCCATGTAACGTTATCCACACCACAGGCTGGTTTGTTCTTCCTTACCCTGTCCCATGCCAAACTTAACTTTTGCAAATCTATTATCCTGGAATAAAAACTCATGCCTTTCCTCCGTCATATCACTATCACTTTGTCATTTCTGAAAACAGATGGCTTCGCCTGCCCAATCAGCCTCATTTTAGGCAGACAATTTGCGCATAAATAATAAAACCGAACACTCCCGTCTGTCATATCGGCAGTCGCTTTCGCAATCTCCTGATACAGTCTTTTGTACCTTTTCTCGTCCAGATCACATTCAAATACACTATACTGAATTCTTCTGCCATAGTTTTCCAAAATCTTCGCTATTTTTTTCCTGCGCCTGTCCGATGAAATATCATAGCTCACCAAATACACTTTCATCCTCCATACTGAAAGGGACATAAGGCTCCTTCCGTATAATTGCAGTTTTCAGTTTCGCAGCCTGTTTCTTCACCTGCGCCCTATAGTTTATACCGCCTCTCCCTGTCATCCAGTGCTCAAACTCAAAGCAAAATTTTTTAAAACCATCCTCATTTAGCAGTACTCTGTCACCTTCTGTATCGAAATCAAATTTATTTATCATTCTCTTATTGCACAAATTTATGACAAACCGGTCTATCACAGGTTGGCGGAATTCCTCCACGATATCCAAGGGCAACGATTTTCTGCCATACCGTATCCCATGCAGGAATCCAAGGTACATCTCGAAGGATTCTGCATCCAATGCAGAACTGACTTCTCTGGTCAAAAATGTATATCCCAGACTGACCAGTACATTAATCGGATCCTTCGGCGGCCTCCTGTTTCTTCCGCTAAACTTAAAATCACAATGGAACATTTTTCCATACGTTCCAAAATAAATATTACTGCACATCCCCTCCACTCCCAATATCTCATTGGAAGTTTCCTTTTGGGGCAACTTTTCCAAAAGCCCCTCCATCTGTTCCACATCCTGTTTCCAATTATAATCTTCCCCGGACTCTGCCCACCGATGATGCTTTATGACATAAATTTGGTTTTTGACTTTATTCCTTACAATTGCTTTAGCAATCTCCAGCCTTCTGGGCAACAGATGATACATCTCATATTGGGCAAATCTCAGAAATATATTCTTTGATGTGTCGGCTCCTGCCTGCCCCAAATATTTCCCCGAAAATGTGAAGAAATTGACATTTATTCCTTGTTCCAATAACATATGTAACGCCTGCGCCGTAATCTGCACGTTTCCAAATACCGCTACATTCTCCACATTTGCTGCCGGAATCTCCAGTAAAGATCTGGATCCTTTTGCTACAATGAGCCGTTCGCTCCTTTTTTGTATGCAGCTTCCCTGTTCTTTAATATATAATACTGACATACCGCCCTCCAGCCCTATATTATTCTTCCAATCCCACATAATACATAGATTGAAAAGGATCGACCCATATAATTTTCCTCCGGTATGCCTTATAATCAATATTCTCCAATACGCAAAATTCCTCAAAAAGCTCTATTACAAACTTTTTAAATCTTTCAAAAGGCTCCTTCCCCACAGGCCCCAACCCATGCGCAAATATACTGTTGTTCCGCAGATAAACCATAGTTCGGATCCTTTTCAATTTATCGATCCGTTTCCCATTCCTGCATTCACTGATCCCATCATCCAATGCAGCCAATAAAATAAAGCCATCCAACAGGGAAACCTGGTCAGCCATATATACGTTAACAGATTTGCCAAATATACCCGCCTTTATCTCCCCATACCGCTCCTTAATAATCCCAAACAGTTCCTTCGCCCCCAGATTCGCCCATTCAGGATGCTTATCCCGGTCTGGTTTTATCTGCAGATAATCCATCTTAGAGACATAAAGGTTATACGTTGACAGCCTGCACTGTTCCACCATTTCCAGTAAGCGATAAAGCAGCAGTGTCGCCATATCGTACTTTTCCTGCTTTTCACGGATCGACGCATTTTGAAGCATTGTGAACATCAAAGGTATAATATATTTACGGCTGGACAAAATATGCATCTGCTTCTTTTCTTGTATTAATTGTGAAATCTCACTTAACGGCTCCAGAATTTTTTCCTGTTCATCCAATAAATCAATCAAATCCATCATCAGAAACTGGCTATGCGTATTTCTGTCACGTTTCAATTGTTTATTCAAAATCTTTATATATCGGTATGCCTCCTGAAAATCAAGTGCATCCCACATTTCATAAACACATGCAAGCAGATAAACAAAATTAAGCTGCTGCCTGATATTCGGATCCGGTATATTCTCCTTCAGTTCCGCCAGTTTTTCCCTCGCCCCGGAATAATTATATTTCGAAAACAAAATAAATGCCTTTTCTATCTCCATATCACCAAAAACCTCCAGCGGGTTCGTAATATAGAAAAGTGTTTCCGAACCTGGCCTGGGTTTACGGAAATGGGAAAGGTATTCACTGCTTCCCACATAAACTAACTGGACATTGATCATAGCCCCTGCCATCGCTGCTGCCGCAGACATTGCCTTGGTTCCGCCTGTAAAATCTATGTATAATTTCATAGGCTTCCCCCATGCCAGGTAAGCCCGCTTGATTTCCATATAGATATCACCCGGATCTGTTTCACTGACAATTGTTTTCTGGTAGTCCCCGGCCTGAAGACCACAATACCTTACGATTTTTTCAAGGTATTGCCCCGTTTCTTCCGTGCACAGGAACAGAATCTTCCGGGGCTGAAATAAGCTGATACTTAAAACTAACGGTTCATAGGATGTCCCCACTGAAAGAATCAAATATTCAACTTTTTCATATACCATACAGCTATTTCTTGCAAGGAAATCACTCCGTATAAGGTTTAACAGCCTTTTTTCGTAAAACTGTTCTGCCGCCTCCCTTTGCTTCAAAGTCTTCCTTTCCAGCCGCATCCACTTTTCCGTCATTACACTCAGCTCATCTGTCCCTTGCTTTATTTCTTTTTCGTCCATCTGCCTCTTCTCCTTATTTCACCATACTTGTGTATATAAATGGGAACTATAGTATCCAGTATAAGAAAAATCAGCAATATTATCCAGTAATGCTATGTGGGAATGATAAACAGAATATTCGGCATACCCCTTCCCTGCATAAACTGCACTTGGAAAATTGAAAAACAATATTTTATAAGTGATTCCATGGAAAACATAGAAATATGATGCGCCAGGATAAGCTGTTTCCACCTCCTGCGGTAACGCAAAATAACAGCCCGCATTGTATTCTCATCCAGCGAAAGATTGGATAGTAAAATATGAGTATAACCAGATTTCTTTTCTGAACAATGGATAATGTCTAATTGAACTTTCAGGACAATCTGAGAGTAAGGAATCATTGATGAAAGAAGAAGCGCATGTGTACAGCCGCAAACAGAACACTTTACACGATTTACCCGCAACCGGAATTCTCCTTCCGGAACCTTTATTTTCCGTTCATAACTTCCATGGTGAATAAGACATCCACACTTGCCGCAGGTACATGTTAACTCATGAAGATTAAGTCCGGAAATAACATTGTCATAGGACTTTTGTGAAATAGTGTCCATATCTTTAGTGTGTATAGTTATCATAGAATAGCCCTTATATGCATGAAAATTATTGCTTGCAATCATGCTTTATGAGTATTTTGTTAATATTACAAAAAATCTATTATAGTTCATATCAATGCCCTTGAACGGGCTTCCTTCATTTCTACCAGAAGAAAAACTTAAACAAATGTTAGCCGAAGAATGTGTCAATGCCCTTGAACGGGCTTCCTTCATTTCTACAATCCACAAAAAAAAGTAATCAAAGTAACTCGGCAGGTGTCAATGCCCTTGAACGGGCTTCCTTCATTTCTACATTGGTTTGGAAGGAGTTTGGGCATGAAATTGTCAAGTGTCAATGCCCTTGAACGGGCTTCCTTCATTTCTACAGGAAGATGTAAACTACCTTATTAGGTGGTATCTGGGAAGTGTCAATGCCCTTGAACGGGCTTCCTTCATTTCTACGGTATGCTCCCAAAAGCCGCATAAACAGGACGTTTCAGGACTCATTTTTACGTGTAATTCACAGAATATTCTGACAATTCCACTTTTCTACCCAAAAAATGTCCTGTTCACACTTTGTTCATATTTACAGTTTTATTATAACAATCTAAAGGCAACTTTTCAATACAAATTTATAAAAATAAAAAAAAACACCTGTTCCCGCTTCTACTACCAGCACTGCGGTTGCCCCTCTATAAAGCAAACATGGTATCCAAGATAATTATGGAGCATCGCCAATGTCCTGGCATTTTTCTTTTCCGCAACAAAAAACTGCCCGATAATCAGGCAGTCCCCTTCTTCACCCCTTTTATGATCAATTCCTTAACCTTTCCATAATCTATCTTTATCCCATCCTCCCCCATTTGAATCCCAGTATCAACCCCTTCCGATTGCAAAAACTTAATCGCACCCTCTTCCTCTCCGCTTATACCGTCCTCGCTCGCATGGTTCATACGGTTGCGCAAAAGCTTCATAGCAAGATAATATTCCATTATTTCTACAATCATCCCTGGCATCTTATCCTTTGCTGCTTGGATTGCCCTCACCTTTTTTGCATAGGTTGATAATCTCTTCGGATACTCGGCACCATATAAAAGCTGATACCGCATTCCCTTCCCCTGCCCGTCACACAACGTATTTACATATTTCGATATCGTCTTGGCTTTGCTGCCCTGCACCTGTTCCGTCTTTATCCTGCCATTTTGATTAAAATCTGCCTCCAAACCCTGGAGCACCTTCGTAACTGCTTCCTGCACTTCCCTATCATTTCCCGCCTCTTTTGCCTTCCTCTTTATACGGTCTATTGCCTGTTTCTTACCCATCCCGTCTTCTATAGCGGCATCTTTCAAAATACGGTTCAGCAGTTCATCCTTTCCGTCTTCCTCATCCCCTAACATCCCGTCAAACATATTTTCATAGAAAGCTTTCGCATACGGATTTGTCCCCGGCCTCATCTCCGTTTCCGCGGTTATCTCCAGGTACACTATCCCTTTTTCATGGTAATACTCCGGCATTTTCTCAATATAAACCGTCATTGCCTGCTGATAAAATTCTTTCCTCACACACCAACGGATCTGCTCAATCGTATTATCAGGATCCTCCAATAAGATACCATAATCCGCTTTCATAAATTCATAGAAAATCTGCCGGTACGGATCATCCTCCCCCTGCCGCCCGGACTTTAAATAATATGCAAATTTACGGATGGCATCCCCAAATTTCTGCGTCTGGCACATCTGGATGGCATCCGCAATCCCACTGACTGCCTGTACAAAAGCATCCTCTTCGCCATAATATTTCTTCAACCCTCCTGCTTTCCCATAATTCATAAATTCCTGCATAGCCGAAACAAATTCAAAAATATTATAATTTTTCGTCTGGTCAATAATTCTGCATGGATTTTCCCTTGTATTCCCAGACTCATACCTGATCGAATAAATCCCTGCGGGTTTAATCCCCTGCTTTCCCAACAGGGAGATTATCGCATTGAACACCATAACCACATCACGGAAACCTCCCTGCGTGTCAATCCAGAGATTCATCCTGCCATCCTTGTCCCGCTCTTCCTCATAATCATGCAGGATAATACCCGTTGCCCTGGCTATTCCCTCCGCAGGCCTGTTCTCATCAATCCCGATATCGACATACTCCACATTTTTATCTAAAAACAAGCCTGCCCTTTCTTTGTAAAATTCCACTGCAGACTTCTCCCCCTCCTCTGCCTTCAATGTCGCCTTCGTTTCCAAAATTATAATTTTATCCAATTTTTCCCCGTTTTTCTTCCGTTCGTCGCTCAGCATATGCGTGATTGGTTCCAACTGGCTCTGCCCTACATAAATAGTTCCATCCCACAAATAGAAATTATCCTTTGTTTCCCTTCCAAGCGTACTCATAGCCAACAGCAAAACATTCTTCATCCCCTGTCCCCTTTCTTTTCCATGATCCTTATATATCCCATTCTTCCTGGATCTTTATAAACTCGGTAAACATTTCCTTAAGCCCACTCTTCAAACTATCTGCATCCGCCGGGTCTGCCCTAAGCCCAAAGTGATTAACATCATTCCTTTTTTCGCTGATCTGAGCCATTAGCGATATTAAACCGAGATGTCTCTCATTCCTGGCAATCAACTCAAATAATTCCCCGCCCTTTCTGATTCCTTCCTGTATTTGCCCGCTGTCAATTTTTCTATTACGCTCCCCTTCAGCCTGCAAACTCACCTTCCATTCCTCAAATTTTCCATCTAACTCTGCACGTCCTTTCTTAATGACATCACGGATGCTTGTACATAATCTCTTTACAATCTTTTCCCGCCAAAACTCTTCATCCTGTGGAATCCCTGCCTTCTCACACAAAAATGTTTTTACCGTCTCTTCCAATGCCGTATAGCCTTGCTGCACCATATGGTTATCAATACACCAGCCCACTGTCGCCATCCCAATCTGCAGGCTGGTTTCCGCATTCTTATAAACTCCCGTTTTCTGCTCAATCCGGTCCAATAACTCCCGGAACGGATAATATTCTTCAATCAAATATTCGGAAGAAAACCTCTGTTGCGCTTGATATGCTTCATAGGATTTTCGTATCCCTTTCTTATATGTAATGCTTCCCCTTCCCGTCTCTATGCTTGCCGTAAATCTCTGCAAGGATCTTGCCACCTTATCGAGATTCCCCGATAACTCTCTTATACTTCTCCCCTGTTCACTGATTTCAGAAATGAACTTCTTTTTTTCATTCACTAAATCGTTTATCTCATCTGCATGCCCATATTTTATAAAACTGTTTGCGGCATTGGCCCAGCTTAAAATAGTATGGTAAAAAGACAAATCATAAATCGGCACCCGTTTCTTTTCCCCTGGTGCCCCAGCCACGCCTACTTCAAATGCGCCATAATAAATTCCTCCGATAGAAATCTCTTTTGTCACCTTGGCGTATTCCAGGATCGTCATCACTAACATAGGGACATTCCTCAGGCCATGTGTAATGTCGAAATAAACTTCCTCCTTCTCCCCAATGACATCATAGATTTCCGAAAACATCCGGGCAATTTCCTGGCTGTCTTTCCCTGTCCCAATGTCTTTCTCCTCTATCATAACCCCCTGCATACCCCCAAAACACCCTTCCAACACAGAATATAGCCCCTGGTATATCCCTCCTTCCAGCTCCTTATTCTTTTCTATCTCCCAAGACGTATACGCCCGATCCCTCCAATTCTTCCTGCGTGCATCCTCTGTCAGGCAAATCGTAATCCTATCTCCCGGGCAACAGCCTCCTGCACAAATTTCGTATCACAGTCCTGCCCGTTAAAAAAATACGTACATGGCATATAATTCCCCGTCCCTAACACTGCTATAAAATGTTTTCTTTTTCCTGCCCGTTCCTCATCTATATTTTATCTTCCTCCTGATTCCATCCTACATTTCTTCTGTTTTATAAACTATGTTCCTTTTCTATCCCTAGAGCGTGTTTGAAAAATCATTCCCACCATCTGCACGCCCCACTTTGCGCGATATTTGCACCAAATTCAGGTTACATAGCCCGCTATGCGCCCTTAATTTGGCGCAAATCTCCCACAAATTGTGACGCACATCTGCCGGAAAGCATTTTTCAAACACGCTCTAGCCTTTTACCCCGTTTATCCACGTTGTTTTCTATTTCATTTCCCTATATGCTTTTCTCTTTCGTTTCCAACCCTAAGTTCCTGTTTTAACCCACTGACCAAAACAGCGGCTCCCCTTCCGTCTACTGCCCTCCATATTTCCGGAATTGCTCAAAAACAAATACTGTCTCTTTTTTTTGCCCTTCCTCCTTCACAATACGTTCACTGCACGCTGCCAGAACCTGTATTCCCTCTTCACGCAGCCTGGTTATCACCTGATAAGCCAGGCAGAACTCCCCCTGGCACAAAACAGCATACGGATGGTACTGCAAGATCTGCCGGGCACATTGCCCGGCCAAGCCGTCAATATATCTCTCGTCCCCCTGCGGGTCTACCGGCGGAAAAGGAATATCTACAATTTCCCCATATTCCAACGCTGCCTTCCGCTGCTTTTCTTCCCACTTACTGGATGGATGGTTCGTGAAATTTATAAAATATTTTCTTATCGCTTTCCACCTTCTTTCTGATTCCGTTTGACTTATTATTTGGTTTTCCCCACAACATCCGAAACCTCTGGCAATGGCGTATTCCTGCTCTGGTATTCCCCTTCATCAATGCTCATATACCGTGTCTTATCATTGTCCGGAATCAGGCTGGAATCCTTCATCCGGAAGAAATCCTTAATATGCGGAAGTTCGTCAATCGTCCCCGTCCCAAGGAAACGGTTCACTTCCTCCTTGTATGCCTTGATTGCCTCGTCCACGCACACCTCACGGAAAGGAGCCAGATCCAGCAAACTGTCGGAAGAATACGCTTTCCCCAGATCCAACCTCTTTGCTTCTTTTATTTCCAGCGAAATATTGCCATAACCATAAGCCTTCGCCTTCCCCACATTCATCCATGAATTTTCGTTTAACCTGACTGCCCACAACAGCAGCCCCATTTCATCCATTGTCAGGTTTTGGAACCTGATCTTCCCGGTAAACCTCGCCCCCTGCTTCAGCGGCCGGAACCTGGAAGCCACCTTTTCCATCATCTGTGCCTTGCCTGAACTATCCCCCGCAAGTTCCTTATGCAGCCAATACTGCTTTACCCCCCGCAATTCAAAATCATCCACATTGTAAGTTACCCCTTCCCCCCTCTTAGGTTTCAGGTAATCAAGGTAACTGGAAGGCTTAGGTTCCGCCAAAATCAGCGCTTCTTCCCCCAACACCGTCGCGGTGCCCTGAAGTACCGCATCGGAAAAGGAAAGTTTGGACTTATAACTCCCTTCCTGTGTGGAATAACCAAATAATGCCTTGCCGTAGTCAATCCGATCCCCTTTGCCTTTCTGGTGCAGCCCTTCCTTGACTGTATGGTCATAGAACAGCCGCAGTCTCGGCGTAAAGCCAAAGTACAGCCTGCCGTCCAGTTGGATATAGAAAATCGGTTTTATTTCCCCTTCCTCCGGCAGATCAAAATGCTTCCTGCCCTCAAAACGTGCCAAGGTACTTTCCCTCTTATTGATATCAATCCTGAATGCCCTCACATCCCGCTCCGGGATCTCGATCGGCTCTTTCCCCTTATCTATCTGAGGGATAATATAGACTGCTTTTTTCTGGTTCATTTTCCCGGTACTGACTGCATAGCCCTCGTATTTATATTCACCGGGTTCCCCTACTGCCACAATATCCTTTTCCCGCTTCACCTCATAAGATACCGGCATGTAATACGGCTTATACTCCTTATTTTCCCTTCCTTTATACTGCACCCTCTCCCCGCGCTTTACTTTGCTGAAACTTTGGAACTCATGCTGGAGGATGCTTTTGCCCTCCGGACGGAACACCTGGAAGGAAAATTTGCCCTCTGACTTTAAGTAATCCGCTACAATCTTCCTCTCACTCAGCACATAGTAATTCATCCCTTTGAATTCCTTCTTGATCGAATCCACGCATGTCTGGTAAATAGTATACTTCCCACCCCGGTTTTCCACATAGCCCGCACGCACATTAAGCAAAACCCCGATTCCGTAACTCTTTCCTCCGTCATCGATCCGAATCTGTTTTGCGCCAAGCACCGTATTATAGCGCTTCTTCTCACTCCCATACGCAACATTCCGGTACATCAATGCATAGTCGTCGATATCGTCCTCATAGCACGACAGCCCGAGAATCTGCACATTACTGCGTATCAGGCCGCGCACCGTACTGCCAGGGATCGCATACCGTCCTTTTGCATCCTTCACAAAACGCCCGTTACCATCATCTATGATAATCGGCGACTTTGCCTCGATTTCATATACGATTTCACCTGTCAGCAATTCCTCCGACATCTCGTCATGGCCTGTCAGTTTATCCTTCGGATACCCATACACTTTATTCCAGATGCGGACAAAATTGTAAGGAGCACCGGTATACCTATACCCGCCGGATACCTGCCCGTTCCTTCCCTGATCTTTCCCATTCCCTGCACTCCCTTTCGCCTTATTGTACCCCTGGCCATAAGATCCCTGGTTATATTGTCCCTTCCTGTTCCCCAGGTTTTCTGAGCCATAATTGTTCCGGTTTTTACTATACGCCATTTGCTACACCTCCCCGATCCCGGCCAGCCTTGTCAGGCTTACGCAGGCCTGGCCGTCTTCGTCATAGGACAGATATTCATGCACATATAATAATGTCCCATCCACATCCTTTTGGAAATGCTTTGCCAATTGATATTTTTTCACAATGCAGTCCTCTCCGTCTTCCTCCGTCACTTCTATTGCCTGGAACTTCCCATCTTCACCAAAAAGATGCAGTTCCCTGTCCTTGTCAAAAAACCTTGCTTCCTGGCATTCTTCCCAATCTATTTCCGGCAGAGCGGAAGTTTTGCACAGCTCTATCCCGCTGATCCCGTAAACCAGGGCATATTCATATTGCCCAATACCCCTGATTGCCTCATCCACACTCAGTTCCCTTTTGCTGTAACTCATACCGCCCCTCCTTTTACCTGCGCCGCCCGAATGCACCTTGCGATCATTTCCTTCCCGCCGACAATTTCCCCCGTTTCCGGACAAATGACTGCTTCTTTCTCATCCTTCCAGTCCGTAACCGTTATCTTCCTGACATCGATCATCCCTTTGCCTACGTTATAACCGCCTCCTACACTCATCATATGGATCGCCATATCCCGCAGTGCCAAAAGCAGCAGGCCGCACGTACTGTCCGGCTGGTTTTTATCCTGGATGGAAATGCGGAAGGTAAGATCCCCGGCAATATTTTTTTCATGGAACAGGCTGCCGTCCATCACTCCCCCGGTAAATTTATCAATATGGATCCTATGGGACAGCGCCGCCTTGTCATTCTCTTCGCGATCCCCAACCACCGTATCATAAAACACAATATTCCCTGCCTGCCCGTCCCCTTCCGTGCTGCCGGCGTACCCAAACGTGTCACAGATAATTTCCTTCCTGCCCAGATAAGCCGCTATCCTTTCCATCTGGCTCCTGACCGCACCTTTTAAGGAACTTCCCGGGACAATATAATCCTTCCTGGTATTACGGATATTCATGCTGTCCGGCGCACCCTCGCCGCACTCAGGCACGGCGATGCTTTTCACCAGCATGCTGCCCTCTGTGCTGCCTTCCACCCTGATTTCATATGCCGCATCCCGTTTTCTGCTTTCCTTCCCTGCCTTTTCCACCTGGCTTAAGATATCCGTGCCCTCATCTGCCAGCCCGTCTTCCTGCGCCCACCGTTTCCTGTCCTGGGGCTTTCCCATATCAAAAACCAGTTTCTTAAGTTTCCTGATACGGATGTATCCGCATCCATTGCTTTTCTGTCCGCCAAACTGAACCTGTTCCCCGCACAGCCCGGCCAGAATCCCTTCCACATCCGCCTGCCTGTCCTCCTCATATAAATAAATATAAAAGGTAAATTCCGCCCCTGCACCGATATATTCCATGTTGAACTTTTGGCCTGCCCTGTTATCCGTCCCTTTTACCGTACTCGTCTCGCAGCTTCCTGTCTTCGGGTTGATACTGACCCTGGGGCGCAGTTCCAGGACAGGGCACCCGGAAAAATATCCGTCGCTGAAGCATACCCTGCTGCCATACTCTGCGGAATTCTGGTTTTCCTCATGCTTCCTGTCCCCAAACAGCCTGTCTACCCTGCTCGCATCCTCCCCCTGGGTGGATGCATAATACTCCCGGAACACCCCGGCTATGCTCGAAGCCTGGATAAAAGGGACATCATCCACCGGATGGATCAGGACTTCTTCTTTGCTGCCGGATGCACTCCCAATGTGCAGCGGCTCGGTACAGACTGCTGTTACAAAATATCTGATTATTTTTTGAAATGGAACACCAACTGCCATTATCCTTCCTCCTATTCCAGTTCCTTTTATTCTGGTTTCTTATAGTCATAGCGGATCATCTTAATGACTAAATCCAGTTTCATCTTATCCAGTTCCCTCTGCGTAAACAGCCCGCTTTTCGGGATCCCCATGATGCACTCCTGGCTGCTCTCTTTCATCCCCAGCAGTACGTCCAGCTCGGCATCCAAAATCCCAAAAACATAATCACTCAGTTCCCGGATATTCTGTTTTTCTTTCTGCTTCTTGTTTCTCTTCCCCTTTTCGTCCGCATGGGACAAATATCCGGCGATTACTTTCCTCGCCTCTTCCGGTTCATATTTATATGCGGTAGCCAGAGATTCCAGAGTGCCTAACTGGCTGTTGGTAAGCCGTCCCTTCGGGATCGGATGTTCCACTACATAGCGGTTCATGGACTGCTTCAGGCGGTTCCGATAATATCCTCTTGCCGCTATCTGCAATGTTTTCCCATCTTCTTCGCGCCGCTGCGCTTCCTCCGGGCCTGCTATCCTTCCCGTAATTTTCCCTGCCTTCTTGTATTGCACCGTCTCATAATCTTCCAAAAACAAAACGCGCCCGAAACCTTCATTCCGGCGGACGCCAATCCCCCTGTTGCAAATATCAGCCATGCGCTCCCCCGTCAACGTCCCTGTATACTTCAAATGGAAAACACTGCCCTGTTCATACATCATAACGGAAGGAACCCTGCCTCCCCATTTACGGTTATAGCCTTTTACATCAATGACAGAAGTTGCGCAGTATTCTATATCCAGCCCATCCACCCCCATCTGTTCTCCCAGCTTTTTTAAATCCAGGCCGCAATACTCCCCCTTTCCGTCCCGCATCACCGTATGGGATACCAGCATCATATAACAGGAACCTTCCTGCTCCCCCTTTGCCATATACTCCTGATAAGGCAGGCTGTCCACATAATCACAGCTAAGGATGCGGCATTTCCCCAGCCCGGCGTAACGCCCGTTCCCTATAATAATGTCCCTGTCAAACACTCTCTTCAGCCTGTCCTTTAGTTTTTTCTCTTCCACTGCAATATACCCGGTAAACACATAACCTGCCGCAATATATTCATTCCTGAATACGTTCTGTTTTTCATCTTCCTTCAGGTTAATCTTAATTTTCATATCCGACCCTGTATCCACGTTATAATAATGGATGCTTTCCCCCTCTACATAACAGAAGCTGCCCAATGCCGCCCTCTTACAGCCTGGTTCAAAGGTGCCGTTTATAACCACATTCTGCAGCTTTTTCCTCTTCCTTTTCCCATCCTCCCCTTCCTCATCCTTTTTATCCTCATTCTTTTTATCCTCATCCCTTTTATCCTCATAAAATCCCTTAAAAGACGGGAGCAATTCCCTCTCCCCGTCCGTCGGGTATGCATTCAGATAGCGGACTTTCGATGAAAATAATATTTTCTTTATCTCTTCGAAATCCTTCTCCTTCGCCAGTTCATTCACCACAATTCCCCGGAAAACGGTTCCCGGGATATACCTTAACGTCGCTGTCTGCCCAATCTGGCTCGTACTGTCATCCGATATCCGTACCGGCTCCATATTCTGCAGGACAATCTTCAGATATTCCGCCATCTTACTTCCCCCCTTCCCTGTCCACCGTTATTTTCACTTTGCCGAACCCGCGGTTACGCATGGTCCCGATCCATTTGATACAGGACAGGATCTCTTCTATCTCTTCCGCCAATTCCTGATCCTCCCCCACGCCCTCCACCTGGCTGTAAAAAAACAATCCTTTATTGACACAGCGGCAGCTTCTCAACGTCCCTTCGTCTGCCGTCCCGTTTTCCTTCACCGCCGTAAATGTCCTGGTATGCGACAGGGCATTTAAAACCTGCTCCCTTCTTTCCGCCAGCGCCGCTTCCTCCCCGCCAGCGTCAGATCCGGCTGTCCCTCCGTCTTTAAATTCTGACAGTATCTGCTGTTTCACATAATCGGAAAGGCAAAAATCCGAAAAAATCAATTTATTTTGCGGAAAATGGAAGTTGTCGCCGCTTTTCCCCAGCAGCATGTCCAATTTCCCACTTTCTTCCTGGCCGGTCCAGCCCATATACCGCTCCATCATTTCCCTGAATACTCCCTTAAAAGTCCCTCCTTTGTAATAAGGAAAGCCATTTTCATCACACAGCACGGAAATATCCTCTCCTCCAGGCACGCTGATCCCATTCCCGAATATGGCATCGGACAACAACTCCATCTTAATTTTCACCTGAACCACTCCCTTCCAGCGCTATAAATGTATCCATCAGTTCCACCGCATCAAACAGCAGCGTAAAATCACCTTTTAAGTCTTCCCTGAACAGCCCTTCAATCTTATGGAATTTCAGGAAATATTCTGTTTCTTTCTCCCCCTGCCTCAATACTGTCCTCAACTCTTTCAGATGGCCTCTTGCATAGTTTTCCTTTCTCTGTATATCCGTAATAACATTCCGGAAATTCACATATTGCCGTATCGGTTCCTTGTCCAGGAGCTTGTCTGCGGCGCTGATAATATAAGGCCTCTGTATCAATCCATTCCCTGATGCATCCCGGTAAACCTCCCTGATTTCCTCCAGGCTGTCTTTCATCTCCCCAAACTCAATATGCCAGTCAATCGCCGACACATCCTTCCCGCTGCCGTCATCACTGAGGCCAGCCCCAAATTTCTTCGCATTGGAACAAAGTTTCTCCGCAAGCTCATATGCCTTATAAAAAGGATATTTTTGATGGACGATTGCCACGCCTGCGCAGGCGGAATAATTCTCTTTATCCACAGGGTTGACTTTCCTGCCCAAAGCACGGATAAATGCTGCGGCACACTCCAGCCCTATCCTTCCCTCCGCAACAAAACAAATATCATCCCCCGCCGTAATAATCCTGCGTACCGGCAGATTGTCCTTGTTATTCTCCTTATGCTTCCTGATATCCAGCCCGTGCAGCCTGCCGGACGTTACGTTGCCTGCCACATATTTAGCCATTTCCAGATATGCTTCTTTAAACTGGCTATCAATCTCCCGGCTGAATTCCTTTGCTTTCCCTCTATACCCTTCCCAACTGCCGCTGTATTTCTTTTGCATGTTTTCCACACGCTTTCCCATGGCGTTGCCGTCAATATGCACCACTGCTATAAAATTCGATTGCTCTTTGGATCCTCCCAGATCCGCAAACCTGAACACATTTTGAAAACCCGGAACGGATAGCATTTTCTCCACTTTCCTCTCAGTCTCCGGCATCTCCGCCCTGGCAGGGCTTTCCAGGGTTTCCCCCTTCCGCATAGGTTTTAGCGTATTCGTATTTATCCTCTCTATCCCGAAACTTCCCTGGTGGAAAGCTGACCTGCGCACGGATTTCTTCCGTTCCAACTGCCTGGTCAGTTCTGCCAGATTTTCCCCCGGCGGCATGCCAGGGTCATACTCCCTTGTCGCCGCAAAGACCTCAATCCCCGGATATTCCCTCCTGACTGTACTGGTAAACAGCTTTGTAAACCGAACCGCTTTATCCCTTGTCCCAAACTCCAGCACTGTATGCCCCCCGCCGGAATAAACCAGGTTCTTCTCCTCCGAAAAATCCGCTGCATCCCCAGCTACCTTTTCCATATAGCTTTCGCTCATCACCCATGCAATCACTGCTGAATTAAGGATATTGTTCCGCAGTTCGTTGCTCTGGAAAATATAAGCCTGTTTTTGGGAAACTTCCAAAATCGTCAAATAACGCTCCGCCATGTCCTTCTTTTTCTCCCTTCTGCATCTTCAAAACCGTTCTTTTTCTATAGCCACATTACGTTTATCCTGCTGTCACACAATCCGGTATCTGCCGAATCCGAAACTTGTATTTTTCCCGATATGGATTAATTCCCCTGCCAGCAGTACCGGGAGGATATCCCCCGGTATGGCATCCAGTTGGACATAACCCTTTATGCCGGCCAGCACCATACTCCGATCCTGTGTAGAGGAATAACGCCTGATGCGGATATACTCATGCCGCTGCCCTGCTATTTGCGGAAGCACGCTTCCCACAAAAGAATCATATCCATAAATATCCTGCTCTGCCCCTTCATAACAGTCCAGCATATAAATCCGGCGTCTTACCGCATTCCATATAGCCTCCATATGGAATTCCCCCAAAAACTCATCCCTGTATTTTAATGCCAGCGGTGTACGGAAAATAATTTTATTTTTACATCCCGCTTCCTGCAGTTTTGCCATACGGTACTCCACATAGTCCTTTACCGTATGTATCCGGTAATATTCCATAAAAACCGAATTTTCCGACAAAATCTGCTGCCTTTCCGTATTAGCCACCGAAACAATGCGGAATCTGGAACCATATTTCCCCATCCCTGACTGCCCCAGCGCAAAAAAAGCCTGCATATACTGGTTAAAATATACAATTGATTTACCAAATAAAATAAGGTGGAATTCCAATAGTTCCCCCTCCTGAAATTCCTCCTCATAATTCTCGCATTCCAGTATATATCCGACACTGTCATTGGAAGTCACAAAACGCGGACGGGATTCATATTTGGAATACATAGTACGGCGCACAATGCATTCCTCTTCAAAATCACACTGCCCGCAGCCACGATCCCTCACACAGTTTGCCCGAAGCAGCATCTCTCCCATCCCGCCCCTCAACGCAGATACCTTTTCGGCAGGCAGCCTCGTATCCTCCAAAATTTCCACTGTAAAATACAGCTTTATATACCTGATCTGCAAGGCATTCTCCAAATGTACGTCCATCCCCTGATCCCCTTCCCAGTTTTTTCCATGGATTTTTTTAAGAGCCTGTCTAAATTCTGCTTTTCGCCAGATGTGCGCCACAGGTTTGTGAGAGGTTTACCCCGAATGAGAGAGACGCAGTGGGGCATCACCCCCTGAATGATGGGCAAAGATCTCGCAAAATGGTGAACGGTTTCACCGTGTACAGATGGTGAAAATCAGATTTTAAACGGACTTTAAGAAAATGGCATAATAAACTTTATAAATGAAGCCCTCACGTCTATCGAAGACACTGAATAAATAATAGATATGATTCCTCCCCTTTTTACATCCCACTCCAAAAACTGACTTTATTTTATCATAACATCAAGGTATGCGCAACTTTATTTTACATTATATGGATGGGGATGAGCCATACATCCCTGACAAACAGTAACAGGGCATGCTGCCCTATGGAACTGTAGGAAAATAAGTGATACAGATTACGCAGTAACTTGCAATCGGAAGAACAGTCAAGTCAAACTGTGTGTCACTTATTTCTCTTCAGTTCCATATCCCCTGCAGCATGCCCTGTGCCCTTCATCCTTCTTTTACTCTCCCGCGTTTTCCTCCGGCTGCGGCATCTCAGGTGACGCAGCCGCCCCATCCGGCGGCATCGCACCGGGATCTGCTACAGCCCCTTCCGGCACAGCCGCACCAGGATCCACCGCTGCTCCTTCCGGCGGCACCGCGCCAGGATCCACAGCCCCTTCCGGCTGTTCCGCCCCGGGCACAGGTTCCACGATCAACGGCGCAGGTTCCGTACCGGGTAAATGATAACATATAACCGGCGTTCCTTTCTCCACATGATTATAAATTTCCTGCGCAACGGAATACGGCAGGTTAATGCACCCATGGGAGCCGTTCGTCTGATAAATGTTACTGCCGAATTCGCTTCTCCAGGTTGCGTCATGCATACCCACATTATTATTAAAAGGCATCCAAAAAGAAACCGGCGTTCTGTAGTTCTCCCCCTTTAACGTCGCATTCCGCTCCTTATAAGTAATACCATAGATGCCTGCCGGCGTATCGTTCCCCCTGGACGGGTTGCCTGACACAAAATCAGACTCCAAAACACAGCTTCCGTTCTGATACAAAAACAAATGCTGCGCGGTCAGGTTGATTTCCACATAAGAATTCCCGTAATCCGGCGATTCGTAAGACGCCGCCGTCTGTTTATAAACAGGGACACGTTCCCCGCTCTCCCCGCGTTCCAGCATCCCAATCAATTCCTCCGTCTCCTGCTCGGTATCCATCCACCAGCCGTAATCCCCCTTATCAATCGTCACCTCCGCCCCATAACTGGTATGGAACTTTCTCTGGCGGAACACAGTATCATACTTTTTGCGCAGGGAAGCCACATACTCCTTTGCCATTTCCCCGTCAACAGACACCTGGGAGCCATTGACCTTAAGCCAGTTCACTATAATATCCCCGTCCAGAACCTCCTTATCTGCCCCAAAGGTATAAGTAACGGAGACATTGACATAATTCTGGAGCCTGGTATATGTATTTTTGAGCCCCGTGCTTTCGGACGTGACCTTTGGCTCCTCATAACAGCCGGCCTCATCCAAATCTACCTGCCCTTCCATCCCATCCACCGCGGCCTTTATCACTTCCACCGTTTTCTTCCTGTCAAGGCAATTCCCCTGGCTCTCGGCGATAAGCTCAAACCCGCTCCCCGGGACATAGTCCGTTATGTACGCATCTGTCGGTTTCTGGACAAAATCCTTTTGGAATCCTTTCAGCCCGTCGATCTTTTCCTCCAGCGCCGCCTCATCATAAAATGGCAGCGCCCCCGTTTCATAAACCTCATTCCGGGTGAAAAACCATAGGAAATGATTCTGGTTCTCCAAAATATCCCGCAGCGGTTCCGTGGAAATATAAGAAATCCCAATCTCGCTGCCCAATATTTCCTCTTCCAGTACCTTACCGTCCGCCTGGCGCTCCAACACCCGCAGCGAATACTTCTGAATGTGCTCCTCCAGTTCCGGTATCGTCATGCCCGACACGTCCACCTGGTCAATCACCGTCCCGTCCAGGAAACGGTTCCAATAACGGCCGACACCCGCCAAATACAGGATCAGCAGACAAACGGCAGGTACCAGAGCTACCGCTGCCAAAACCCAAAGATACCATTTCTTCTTCCCCTGCTTCTTCCCTTTCCTGCTTTTTAACTCTGCCCTCCTCTCTTTTTTACTTTTTGTCTCTGTTTTCTTCTCTTCCTTACCTTTTGGTTCTGTTTTCTTCTCTTCCTTGCCTTTTGCTTCGGTTTTTTTCTCTTCCCTGCCTTTTGCTTCGGTTTTCTTCTCTTCCTTACCTTTTGGTTCGGCTTTCTTATCTTCCTTACTTTTTACCTCTGTCCCCTTCTCTTCCTTGCCTTTTGTTTCTGTTTTCATTTCTTCTTTGCTTTTTACCTCTGTTTTCTTCCCTGTACTTTGCTTTTTCATTTGCCCACTCCTGCCTGCTCTTAATATTGCTACTACTTTATATGCAGTATACCACAAAATGATACGGAAGTGAATCCGGTTGATTTATCCAACTTTAGGAACTGGCAAGAAATAACTTGTGCAAGATGCGCAGGATTTTTCTTCGAGAGTGCCGGTCAAAAATCAGGCGCATAGTGGGCTATGTAACTGATTTTTGACCAGTTACGTAGTAACTTGATATCGGAGAAAAAGACAAGCAGATTGCGCAAGTTATTTCTTGACAGTTCCTTACATGCCGTCAAATCCCCTGCCGCTCCCCCGCTTCAAAAAAACACCTGCTCAAGCCCCATCTGCCTGACATAATCCACCCACTCATAAATATCCTCCTGATCATACAGCGGCTTTGCCTCTTTATCCCTTGCCTTCTTCAGGGCCAGCGCCATTAAGGCATATTCATTTTCCAGCAAAGTGTCAAAAACGCCCTGGTCGTCCATATTAATAGATACATGCAAAGCCATATTTTTCTCCGCTGTTTTCAATTTTCTGGAATTAAACCGGAGGATGGGATGCTCCTCGTACTTTTGGATGGTGCCGATTAAATAATTGGAGGACGGATTCGTCTCAACTGCAATCCCCCCGCATACAAGCTGCCCTATCATTTTATCCTGCAGTTGGCGCACCAGGCCCATATAGCTCTCCTCCACTTTGAATTCCGTAACGGTGCTGCCCTTTTCACGCACTCCCCTGTCAAAATGATAAGCATAATACAGTTCCCTGTACCGGATATTTTTTCTCAGATCGCCGCTTACCCTGTCATTTATCTGATACCGGTCAAATTTTTCAAGCTCTGTAAAACCGGCTTTCCTTTCAAACGCATCCCTGCCCAGCCGGTATAATTCCGGCTTATCCCCCCTCAGCTTCCAGCCCTGGTAATATTCATATATGGACGGATGATATCCATTCCCGAAGCAGCCGCCATATATATCCTCAAACAAACCGTAATACTTCTCTTCCAGCCGCTTTCTCAGCGCCCCGCTTATTTCACATCCGAATTCATCCGCCTTACATAACATCCAGACAACATCGTCAAGCAACACCTGTTTCGCAAGTACCAGCCGGCAGCCTTTCAGTTTATAATACTCCTCCGGGGCAATCCCCAACGCCAGCGCATGCCCCAGCCTGCTGCCCCTTTTTAATCCGCAGAACAGGACCGCCTCATCAATTGCCCGCAGTCCGTCCGCAATATCAAAAAAATCCTCGCCCGCATGATATGTGGTATGCAGTTTCCCCGTCTTATACCTGGTCTGCGTTTTATCCCTGCGGTTTTCCGCACAGACCACTACCATATCAGACAAATACCGGAATACCTGCCCGAAAACTTCCGGGCGGCAGGCAATCTCGCTGGAACAGGCATCAATCCCCCTGATATGCTCATTGATATCCATATGCCTCCCAAGCAATGCCGCAATCCCCCTTGCCTGGACAGCCGAGAGCCTGCGTACCTTATCATTTCTGGGCACTCCCGGGACAAAAGGACTATCCGCCTGCTTTGGAAAGTGAAATACATAAATCAGCTTATCGTAACCACTCTGCCCTTTTTCTCCCCCGTCCCGTCCATTCTTACATACAATATGTTCATAATCCCTCAATGCTTTATATAATAACCCGGAATTCTTTTTCGGGCAAATGCGCGCCTCCAGGGAAACCATGTTTTTCTTCCTCAACGATTCATTTAAGGCCAGGCGTACCAGTTCGTCCTCATAAGCTTTCTCCCCCTCGATAAAATATTCCTTCCGATCCTGATAATTAGAAAAATTCGCAAATCCAATCTGCCTGTTTGTCTGAATAATCTCCCCCCTGAAATCAGTCCTTATGACAAGATAAGCATAAAATAAATCCTTCTGCCCATCGGTAAACTTATTTGCCGCCGCATGGCCGTAACAATCATACAGGAATTTCCGCTCACCCGCGAGTAAACGGCATTCGTTCGCATTCTCATCGATTATGCCCTTCTCCAACGCATAATCAAGAATACCGTTCTCCAGCCTTGCCCCGTACAAATACTTTGCCATTGTAACCGCATCCTGTATCTCTGATGTAATTTCCTCCGGGCGCATGCCCCTGTTTACCTTCCGCAGCAGCGCTTCTGTCTTTTCGCCAAGATACCTGTCCTCCTTCATCACCGAAAACAGGTACACCCGGTACAACGCCGCCCTTTGGCACTCCGCATAAAAACTTTCCTTTTTTACGGAATCATCAAACCGATCCGTATGCGCCTCCTGAAGCGTCCGGCTTATCTTCTTAAAATCATGCAGCCGGCCCTCAATGAGATTCATAAGGCAAAGCCAGTTCAGTTCGAAAACTTTTGCAGAGCCATTTAAGTGAAAATGGTTATCCGCAACGCCCTTGGCGAGAATATTATGGAGCCTGTCATTGTCGCTTCTGATAATCGGCAGCCAGGAAAAACATTTGGTCCTGATTCCCCGCTCCGCATCATAATCAGCCAGATATGCGGCGGTGAAGAAATCCTGCCCTAACTGGAAAGATATTTCCCGCCAGCGCAGCAGTTCATCAAACCGGCATTTCAGTTCATCGCCGTCCAATGTCAGCAGCTTTTTTGCCATATCCGTAACCAGGCGGAAAACACTCCGGTTCTTCCCCTGCCCGTCTTCCATCTGCTCAAGTATCAGCCTGTAATTATTCTTCCTCTCATCTTCCGATGCATTGACAAATACCTCAACGGAATGGCGCATATACAAATTTATGTCGACATTTTCATAATTATGCGCCGCAATCCCCGCACCGCTTTTCCTGCCAATATAGCCATATGGAATTTTCCGAAAAAGGATTTCCATATTCCCCCGCTCTATGTCCATAGCTCCCCCTTTAAGGATCCTTATTCCCGCATCAGCATGTTTTCTGGTATTGGTTGTAAAACTTCTTATACTCATCACTCATCTTGTCCGAAATATTCAATGCAGGATTCCTGATATAAATATCCAGGATCCTCCCGTATAAATCGCACAATTCCATGATTTCCGGTTCCTCCATCCTCTCTTCCCGGTGCATGGAATAGTACCGCCGGATATTGGACGCAAGGTTATCCAGATTTTTTTTGGCGTTATCCGCACTTTTATTCTTCAAAAAACTGGATACCGGTTCCACCGCTGTTTCTTTTTCCGTCCGTTCCCTCAACTTGGCGGCAAACAGGCTTAACTCTCTCTCCTTCACTGCAGCATTCGTATTCCTCTTCACATCATCGCTATACTTTACGCCGTTCTGTACCAGCAGGGCATATAAATGGCTGATATTTATTTCCCTTTTTACTCCGTCACAGTCAATGGCAAAAGAATCAAATCTGACCTCATCACCAAAATTTTCTTTCACATACTGTCCGGCGTTTTTAAAAAATTTCCCGACAGCTATCTCCGATGTCCCAACCTCATCCTTGCCGCCGGCCTTGCTTTCCTTATGCTTAATGCAGAATTCTTTCAGCCCTATTGCAGAATCCATATTCGCCGCAATCTTCCTGGCGGCATCCACTTTGTCGCTGTTAAGGGCCTCCATGCCGGAAATGATTTTCTCAAATTCCTCTTCCCCTACCCCGAGCAAGTCCATATTCAGTTTATCATACAGTACCCTCAGATTGCACAAGCTTACCAGATAGTTTTCCAGGCTGATATGCACATAATTTATAATTGCGTAGTTATCAAAAACAACGGGCAAAGAATAAGTATATACCACCTGCCCCGACGGCGCTGTGCTGTATGTATTCGACAGCATGCCCAATATCAGCCAGGAAAAGACAAGCCCGCTCCTGTTTACGGTATCCTTCAATATCTTCTGCGCATGATATTCCGTTATCTCAGGATCCGGGAAATGGGTATCGGTATATGAATTCCAGTAATTATAAATCACATAATACGCATTCATCGTCGGCACGGTAAACCTCGAACGGCTGAGCCCATTTCCCTGTACATTTGCAACAACATTGACAAAATTCCCGGCCCACAGATATCCCCCCAGAAGCTCCGAGAGCCGATCATATGCGTGCCTTCTCAGCAGCCCGTTCAGCCGGATCGTATATAAAATGTGGAACGCATACGCATATTTTTCCTCTGCACTGCCGAATACCTTCGCCCTGAAGTATTCTATCCAGCTCATGACACTCCAAAAGCAATCATCCGTCTCCGATAAAAAATCAGCGTTTGGTACCGGGTACTTCTTCTGTGTCTCGTTACTATATCTTCGCAAAGCAAACGCCGAACCCTCATGCAAATGTATAAAATCCGCATAAACCAGATTTTGGATTTCCCTGCACTCTTCCAGAGGCAGATTCCCAAACAGCCACTCCTTTTCATAATAACGGCTGAATTTCTGAATATTTTCATAATACACTTCATCCGACACGGGATCCGCCATATCGCCCAGAAGAGCAACCATATTGACCACATCGCGTAAATTGTCCGGCAAAAGGCAGTTCCTGCCTGCCCTGTCAGGCAGGAACTTCATCCCCGTCTTTTTATAGATAATGTCCAGAATGGTTTCATTCATTGTCTGCCCGACATTTTCGCCGTAAATGACATCCCCGTCCCGGTTCTTATACAATATGCGCGTATCACGCATTGCCTGCACATTGGGGAGATAATTCCTCCTCACCCTGGGGATTAATTTTGCCACATACCGCTCCGACATGCCATTGACTTCATCCCAGGCTCCCGATTGCCATTTTCTGCCCCGGCTGTTTTGATTATACACCCCAAATCCGTTGTTCCCATTATCCCCGTTCTCCCTGCCCTCCGATTCTATCCGGATTATATTTTCAAAGCTTTTGAAATTCTGTTCCTTCACGCACAGATCCAGTTGCTCCACTTTAACAGCCATAATAATCACGGCATTTGGTATAATCAAATATTTCCTGATCTGCTCCGCCATTTTATATGCATTGGAACTGCACAGGTCAAGATCATCGATGCCTATTAACAGGCAGCCTGCCGTTTTCCCTTCTTTCCGTGACCCCGGCATTATCTTCAAATATAGGTCAACAAGCTTTTCCACTTCGCTTCTCAGCCGTGTACTCTCCCCCAATTTGGATAATTTCCCTATATTCCCCTCATAATCATATTCATCATCCAGCATCTTCGCCTGATTATTAATCAGTGAAATACACTTATACACCCTCTGGAACTGGTCGAGCATATGCTCCCTCTGATATCTCTCCAGACACCCGTTATCTTCCTCGTACTTATCCTGGAATTTCCTGTAAAGCGTGGCAAGCACAATATCCAAAACATTATGTACACCGTCAAACATAGACGGATCCATAACTATCGGCTCGGCAAAATACGTTTTCTTCACGTTCCCGCATCCCGCAAATATCGATTCCCCAATATCGGTGCCGCTCTTATAGGCGGCATTCACGAAACTTATCATCGCACTGCTTTTGCCCTCTCCCCGTTCGCCGCAAAAAGCAATAATATTGTTTTCCGAATCTGACTTAAACCATTGGCCCGGCGCTTCCGACTTCCGGTTGGCTACGATATCATCCAGCATCCCGGCAGCACTTACATATTGATCATAAAAAATATCTGTCCGTTCGATTTTGTCTTTTACACAGATCCGAAACTCCTCGCCTTTGACAACCGTCAATATTTTCTCATTCGCCATTTGATTTATCCCCTTTCATTCCGCACCGGCAAAACCATATTTATCACCGACGTCCCCCCAATGCTCCATCCGGCCGTATACTTCCATCAATACCGCTCAGGCTTAAAAAAATAAGAAACATCAAAAAAGCAACCGCACAGGCCAAAGTCAGGTTGCTTATCCAATTAGCTGCTATTAAGGAACTGTCGATAAATAACTTGTGCAGTTTGCTTGTCTTTTTCTCTGATAGCACCTTCTACGCTTTTATTTTATCCTGATTCCCCTTTTATTTCAATGCTTTTTTCAATCCAATGTAGTGCAGCACCAAAATGGTTACTGTTCATTCCCAATGTCATTAACTTAAGCTTTTCGGGGTGCTGCAGACCATATATCTCAATCC
>CANDKY010000048.1 GCA_947385425.1 uncultured Lachnospiraceae bacterium
AAATCAAGGGGTTACGTCATTTTACATTTCTTTAAGTGTTAAAGACGGGATTTTACAAATTCAAACTATTTCTGTCAACTAAAAATTAGAAATTTTTATTTATTTTTTATTTTATTCATATTTTTTTAATTTTTCTGATTGAAACCGGTTATTCCGGATACCCTTTTCTGCAGGAATGTGGTAATATGCCTTCTAATTACAATAATTTAATTGCAATACAGGGAACCGGTATGGAAAAATGGCAGCGAAAGCATATTTGATGGCTTTACCGCTTCATACTGGATAAAAGCAAGGCAAGATTTTGTACTTGCATATCCATGCGCAATTCTCTATAATAGTTACAGTCCATTCCCAATGCCATTAATAAATATAAATTTTTTTCGGTGGCTGTGGGCTTTGTATTATTTTAGAATTCAATATCCGTCAAAACGGAGCAATGGAGGTTATATTATAATGAAAAAGAAAAAAATTGCTGCCATAGTAACGGCAACAGCAGGCACCATAGCATTACTGGCTACAGGCGGCATATTTACGGCAAATACTGTTTTCGCAGCAGAGGAAATAGCGGAATTGTCCGATCATGTGATTTTACAGACTGCGATAGACAAGGAAATCATGCCTGTATACAAAAGGACTTTTTACAACGACGCGGGCTGCACCCTGATGCTCCCCACCGGGTATGTAGCCAACGAAGAGATCCCTGGCATGTACTTGTCCGAATACTATCCTCTGGACTCTTCCAATATTTATTATACGGTTTCCGAAAATATAAATACAGATTCCCTGGAAGAAGCCATGGATTCGGAAGAATACCGGCAGACCGCGGAAGCAAGTTTTAAGGAAAGCTACGGGGAAGAGGCCTCCATCACCGCCTATAAAATGACGAAAACCGAAACCGACGGATGCCCTTCTTATAAAATAGAAATGTCCTGCCAGGCAGGAGGCATGCAGATGGATCAGCTTGTATACATTATCGCCGCAGATAAAGTTTATACCATTACATACTCCCAGTCGGCAGATGATGAAAGGATGGAAGATTTCAGGAAAAGCCTGGATACCGTCCGGGTTGTTTTTAACGGCTGAACCACCGTTTCCCGGAAATCCAGGCAGCCCGGAACGCCGAAAACTAACTATATGTGACATTTAACACTTCAGGAGGAATAATGCTTTACAAGGCAATGAACACCAAAGGCAATGTTGACCGCAACACGCTCTTATCCATAAATAATTCCAAAATACAGGCGGCGGTAAGCGCGCAGAATATCGAATCCATAAATAAAAATACCGGAAGCGGGAATACATCGCCTGGCCCCGCACCGGTTCCTAATTCCCCAACACACAGTCCGGTATCAGGCATACCCGCCCCTGCCGCAGCCATATCAACTCCGCCCCCAATCCAAAAACAAATCCCGCCTCTGATAAATCCGGTACGGAAAGGCCAGAAAACAGCCCTCTCCCCCGGAAGGCCGGTAAATGCCGTCCGGGCCTGTTTCGGATGGAATACCAGCAACCCGCAATGCGAGGTAGACGTGTCAGCCTTCCTGTTAAAAGAAAACGGCAAAGTCCCCGGCGACACATGGTTCGTATTTTACGGCCAGCCTTCCAGCCCTGACGGCAGTGTCGTTTTCCATGCAGAAGCCAAAAACGACCGTGAAGAGATAAGCATCCGCTTCCAAAACCTGAACCCCGAAGTAAAAAAAATCGTTTTCGTCCTGACCATAAACGAAGCTTTTGAAAAACACCTCCATTTCGGGATGATGAAAGATGCCTATATCCGCATCCTCGATTCCGGAAACGGCACAGAACTTACCAGTTTCCAAATGACAGACTACTACTCCAATGTCATTTCCATGATGATCGGGGAAATCTACCTGCACAACGGCACCTGGAAATTTAATGCCATCGGAAACGGAGTAGCCAAAGACCTGGCCGGCCTGTGCGCACTATACGGCGTAGAAGTCACCGACTAATGATTATATAAACTGGAATCAGCCGCACATCCGGACTGCTCCCAGAAGAAAATGCGGCCTGCTTTTCAGGACGGATTTTCTTCTGCTGAACAAGGAGCTGTCTGGATGGGCGGCGGTACTGGAATAGGAGGAACAAAGAAATGCTAACATTTGAAACTGTCAATGAATTAACGTTAAAGGTCACATGCCGCGGAAATGACGTCCTTTTTACCAAAGCCGGCTCCTTCATCGCGGGAAGCAGCCCCAATGGCAAAAATTACCGTTTCGAGAAACTCCTTCTCGGCCCCCAGAGCAGCTTCGGCCAGGCGGCCCTTGGCTCCCTGCTCCGCCGCGTCACAGGAGAAAACCTCCCCTTAATGAAAGTCATGTTCGGCGGCGACTCCGTTACTTACTATGCGGACTATGGCCAGCATATCCTTATCTACAAACTGGCAGTCGGGGAAACGGTTTCCGTGGAATCAGAAAACATACTGGCCTTTACCCAGGACTGCGAATACAATGTCCGCTTCATCGGGTGCGGCGTGATTTCTCAAAAAGGACTGGCCACCTCCACCCTGACCGGGACAGGCAACAACGCCTACGTAGCCGTCCTGTCCAACGGCAACCCCATTGTCCTGAGCAACCTCCAAAGCAGGGAAACCATTTCCGTCGATCCGGACGCCGTTATCTGCTGGATGGGCCAGTCCGGATACTGCGATCCGCAGGTTAAAACCGACCTGTCATGGAAAAACCTCATCGGACAGGCCTCCGGTGAGTCCTATGCTTTTGAATGGGCCGGAACCCAGCCTGTATCCGTTATCATACAGCCTTCCGAACGCCGGGGCGGGATTCGTATCGGGATGGATTAACACCCAATGTCATTAACTTAAGCTTCCCGGAGCGCCGCAAACCACATATCTCATCCGGACACGCTTTCGCTCAGCGGCAGACGCAACGGCACTAAGGCGCCAAAACACGTCGCCTAAGTGCCGGCGTCTTTCAATGGTCCGGATTGAGATATATGGTCTGCAGCACCCCGAAAAGCTTAAGTTAATGACATTGATTAACACCGCCAAAGACAATCAAAAATGAAAACACCTTAAAAACAGGAATACGTACAAAAAAGAAAAAATAACAGAACATAGTAATGAAAGGAAAAAACAGAAATGACTTCCGGCAGACCAATCGTACGTCAAATTGCATGGGTATCCCTTATCCCGCAGATCGGCATTATGCTCGTCCTGATTATTCTAACCAGCATGATTTTCGGCAGTTCATCCCCTGCCACCGATATCGTAATACTCTTCTATCTCCTGTATCCCCTTATCTCCAGGAGACTGATAGCGCATAACCACCGGACGGGCATAAAGCTTTTCAAATCGGGAGCTTATGCCCCTGCAATCCTTGAATTTGAAAAAAGTTATGAATTTTTTACAAAACACCGCTGGATTGACAAATACCGGTTCATCATACTGCTTTCCTCCAGCAAAATATCTTACACGGAAATGGCATTGCTGAATATTGCTTTCTGCCACTCTCAGCTTGGGAACGGCCCAAAAGCGAAACAATATTATGAAAAAACATTAAGCCAGTTCCCGGACAGTGAAATGGCAAAATCAGCGCTGAAAATGATGAATTCCTTTGCAACAGAAAAAGAGCCTGCGCCATTTGACCACAACTCCCCTTTTGAATGAAACTCCCCGATCCCTTGCTTAATAAAACAAACTATGACATAATGGTGTCACAGTTTGTTTGCTACAATAAAGCAGGAAGGAGGAAAAATGAAGATCGACCGGCTTATGGGCATCCTCGTTTATTTATTGAACCACGGACGGACATCCGCACAGAAACTCGCAGAAAAATTTGAAGTTTCTCCCAGGACAATTATGAGGGACTTGGAATCACTGGATCGGGCAGGCATCCCAATCCAATCTTTTTACGGCGCGGAGGGCGGCTACCAGATCATGGACAGCTATGTTTTGGAAAAACAGGCTGCTGCAAGACACGAATACGATTGGATTGTCACAGCCCTGGAAGGAATGGCAAGCGCATATACAAACAAGAGCCTGGAACAGGCTTTGGCAAAAATACAGAGCGTAAGCCGTAAGAAAGAAACTGCCGTCTCCATAGATCTGAGCGTTGCGGGCGAAGATGCCAAAATAAGGGAACAGTTGGCGCTGTTAGAAGACGCCATCGGCAAAAAATGCGCCGTCCGTTTTTCTTATACAAACAGCCATGATGAAACAAAAGAAATCCAAACCGAACCGGCCGGACTCCAATACAAATGGTACAACTGGTATCTGATTGGATACTGCGAAAAATATCAGGATTACTGTATGTTTAAATTAGTCCGTATGGACAACCTGCGGGTAACGGATATCAAAAATACAAAAGACCACCGCCTCGCGGATATCAGCATAAAAGACAGCAAAGAACCCGCCGTACACATCAGGCTCTATGGAAAAGCCGCAATAAAAACGAAATGCAGGGAATACTTAAACGGGCGGATCACACAGGAGTATGAAAACGGCGATTTTGAGTTTTGCTTTTCCGCACCGGAACATGAGACATTCTGGTATGGGGTAGTTCTTTCGTTTGGAGACAAGGCCGAAATCATCGAACCGGAAGAAATAAAAGAACGTATTATAGAAACATGCAAAGATATACTACTATTATATGGAAGCAGCACAGATTTCCCAAGCCAAAGCCACCGCCGCAGGCTATGACAGTTTATACTGCACACCAATTAAATTTACAGTATGTTCCGACTGCAGACCGCCAGCCAAGTACCTTTCGGGCTACGTTACTGTAAATTCTGGCGATCTGCAGTATAAGGAACTGTAAATAAATAACTTTGCCATTTGCTTGTCGCGGCGCAGCAGGCTTTCACGGCGGCCGCCAACAGGAAGCAGATTGGCCCGCCGCCAACAGGGACAAAACAGGAAAGGCAGGATTATAGCAAAATGAAAGAAATCAAACGATATGACATCAATGAGGATTGGGCACACGCAGGGATTGTCCAGGCAGGGGAGTTTTGTTTCCTGAATTATTGTGTCCGCAATACCGACGGCACTATTGAACAGCAAATCGACGGGGCTTTTGATGAAATGGAAGAAAGGCTGGCATTAGCGGGCATGACCCTGGAAAATGTTGTACAGATGAACTGCCTGTTCAAAAATATCTGGGATATCCCGGTTATGGAAAAAATAGTAAAAAAAAGATTTCATGGCAAATATCCCGCCCGAAAATCAATCCAGACTGAATTTGCCGACCCCCGCAACCTCCTGTTCCAGGTCGACGCTGTCGCTTATATGCCCTCCGACAGCCAATGAGGGGAAAGTAAGGAACTGTCCCGGCCCAAAAGAAAGATGCCGGCTGGAACGCGAAGAAAAAGGGGATGCCTGGCGGCATCCCCAATAACCGTTTCCGGTTATTTCATTCTTATTCCGTTTTTATTTCATTTCTTCTTCCTGCTTCTTGATCATCCTGCGGACCATCTCGCCGCCGATAGAACCTGCTTCTTTGGATGTCAGGTCACCATTGTAACCCTCTTTCAGGTTTACACCCAGCTCAGAAGCAACCTCTGTCTTAAAACGATCCATAGCTGCCTTTGCTTCAGGAACTTCTACTCTATTCGTTCTGTTGCTTGCCATTGTCTTTCACCTCCAATTTATTTTTTCCTGCTATTCGCTATCTATATTTGAGATAAGCAATTCCATCCAATCCCCTGCTTATCCCAAATACAGTTTTGTACCCGGACTAAGCTTGAACTTTATCACTTATCTTGATGTTAGTATTAGCGGAGATGAAATTATTATTAAGGTAATTTTTGCCTGTCAATCCTTAAATTTTAAGTTCCTCAGGTATCTTCACTTCTTTCCCGTCAATAAACACATATTTAATTTTTGTTGATACTTCAAAAGGACTGCCGTATGTAACAACTATATCTGCATCCTTCCCAACCTCCAGCGATCCTACTCTGTCTGCAACGCCCGCATGCCTGGCCGGATTGATTGTCACAGCCTGCAGCGCGGCAAAAGGCTCCATCCCGGCCTGCACCGCCAGCCCTGCACACAAAGGCAGGTATTCCTGCGGAATGACCGGCGAATCCGTAATAATGGATACCTGGCAGCCCGCTGCCGCCAACAGGCCGGGCGTTGCCCAGCTCTTATTGCGCAGTTCGAATTTGGAAGCGCTTGTAAGCGTCGGGCCCACAGCCAGCGGTACATTTTCCCTGGCCAGCTCCTCCACAATCAGGTGCCCTTCCGTCACATGTTCCAGCGTAATCTTCAGATCAAATTCTTTTGCAATGCGCAGTGCGGTAAAAATATCTTCCGATGCATGGGCATGGGCCTTTAACGGTATCTCCCTCCTCATTACAGGCAGCAAAGCTTCCAGCTTGATATCAAAAGCGGGCCTCTTGGAAATATCTTCCCCTGCCGCTTCCTTCTTTTCCATATATTCTTTCGCTTTGTATAATGTTTCGCGCAAAAGCGCCGCGGTTGTCATACGGCTGGAATCCTTCTTTTCCCGGTAAACACGCTTTGGATTTTCCCCGAAAGCACATTTCATGGCCACCCCGTCGCGCACTACCATGTCATCCACCCGTTTCCCTACCGTCTTTATCGTTGTGAAAGTGCCTCCCAGCACATTCGCACTGCCCGGCCCTACACACACGCAGGTTACGCCTGCCGCCGCAGCCTTGGGAAAAGCGGCATCCAATGGCTTCACACCGTCGATCCCCCGCATCTGGGGGCTGATGATGTCATTCATCTCATTATAATCCATCCCTTCATAACCGATGCCATAACCGTCAAGGCCGATATGCCCATGGGCCTCCACAAATCCGGGATACACCTGCAGCCCTTCGGCATCCACTATGTAAGCGTCCTCTGCCGCCTCCAGGTTCTCCCCAATCGCCGCTATTTTCCCATTTTTCACCAAAATATCCGCCTGAAAAGCATCCTTATGGATGGCATCATGAATCCAACCGTTCCTCACACATAACATAATTATTCCTCCTATTCCAGTACCGCATACTAGATAAAAAGCCGCTTACCAGCAGAACAAATCCTGTGCTTAAAGCATGCACAGTATTTGTTCTGGCGGCTTTTTATCTACTATGCTGTTTTCCAGTACCGCGTAGTAGACAAAAAGCCGCTTAACCAGCAGAACAAATTCTGTGCTTACTCCCCTTTGGCAAACCAGATGGACAGGACGGTCTTGACTTTTCCTACCACATACCCGCTGCCTCCCCTGTCTTTTACGTCCTCTGCCATACTGACAAGCAGAAGCGGGCGTTCCGCTGTATCTTCTGCAGTAAAGACAACAAACCAGCCCAGCTCTGTACCGGAAGTGTCCTCCTTGGAATCTTTGATCTCCGCCGTGCCTGTCTTCCCTGCCAGGAGCACGTCTTCCCGGTGTGCGGCGTATCCCGTCCCATGGGGATCGTTTACCACTTTGCAAAGCCCCTCCAAAACCGTCTTTGCCGTATCACTGCCAAACGCACCCTCTATCCAATATTCCGCCTGCCCTGCTTCCGTTCCCTCCCGGTATTGCAGATAAGGCTTTACCATATTGCCTTCTTTATAAAAAGCAGAATAGATACAGGCCAGATGGAGCGGGTTGACCAAAATCTGTCCCTGCCCGTATCCGCTGTCCGCCAACTGTATCTCTGTCCCGATATGCTCCGCATTGGAATATTGGGACTTTGCCATCCGGATGTCAAAAGGCACTTCTTCCCCGAACCCCAGCCCTGCCAGGGCATTTTCCATTGCTTCCGCCCCTATTTTCAGCGCCGCTTTCGCAAAATAAATGTTGTCCGAATAAATCAATGCATTTTCCAAAATCACAGGCTCATACGTATGGAGTGTAGATATATAGTAAGAACCCCAGGAACTATCCTTCTGCCAACTGCTGCCTTCGTTCCCGTAATCTTCTGCCGGATCCACGGCCCCAGTTTCCAGGCCCACCGCCGCGGTAACGGGTTTGAACGAAGAGCCTGGGCACCATACCTGCCGGAAACGGTTGTACAAAGGCTGTTTTTCATCCTCGTTCAATGCCGTCCACTTATCCTCGGACATCCCCATGATAAAGTCGTTATCATCATAAGACGGCGTGCTGACCAACGCCAGAACTTCCCCTGTACCGGGATCTATGGCGGCACTGCAGCTCTTATCCTCCCAGAACTGCCCGTACAGCGCCTGTTGGAGCCGTGCGTCTATCGTCAGCCGGACATCCTGCCCGTCCTGGACCGGCTTATTGGCAAGCGTCCCCTTTTCATTGCCGTCCGCATCCGTAATGTAAATCCGATACCCGGCCTCCCCGCGCAGTTCCTCTTCAAACAGGCTTTCCGCCCCGGTTCTTCCGATCATGCTGTCCGCCGTATAACCTTCCCCCGCATGCTTCTCCAGATCCTCCGCCGTGACATTCTGGACATAACCGACCAGATGCGCCGCCGCTTTGCCATACGGGTAGCCCCGTACTTCCGTATCCGTAATCATAACCCCCGGTATCGCCAGAAGGCTCTCCTGCCGCTCCACTTTTTGCAGGGTTTCTTCCTCCGTCTCATACATCCGCTCCAATTCCCCTACTTTAGGCAATGTCTTAATCGGGACGAAATAATCATCCCTTACCCACTTCGCCGACAGCTTCTTTTCTATGGACTCCTCGCTTATTTCCAATAACTCCGCCATCTCCCGGATCGCCTGTTCCCGGTCTTCCAGCTTACCCGGGACTATCCCGACCGAAGATGCCGTGATTTTCCCTGCCAGCAGCCGCCCTTCCCTGTCCAGAATCTCCCCCCGTTCCGGCCCGGTTGACGCCACCCGCACCTTATCCTCAGGCCCCAATCCCGGAAAAATAAGGGAATCCTCCCAGACCAGTCCGTAGCCCTCCTCCCCTTTCCGGAAATAAGCTTTATTGTCAAAACTGATCTGGCCCGCCACAGTGCCGAAAGAGGTCTGGTACGTCACTGCCATTTCTTCCTTATTATAATCCAATACCTCCACTGCCATACTTTGTATCCCGATGCCTTCATAAATCGCGGAATTGCGCTCGGTAAAGCTGTCCATATCTATCCCCGCCGCCGTCTCCGCGTCCAGCATCCCATACATTTTTCCATATTCCTGCTGCGGGATATAGGACATATACTCCTGCAAAAGCTCCTCCGGCATTTTCCATCCCCTTTCCCGCATAAGGAACCTCACCCCATATACCCCTGTCGCTATCACAACAGCGCCCAGCACAGCCGCACCAATCCATAGCAGCGCATGTCTTCCCTTACTCTTTTTCCTTCTCTTGCTTATCCTTCTACGATCCATATTCACCTCCGGCATATTTCATACAATATATAAATATTACGCTCGTAGGATAACGAAGTCAAGCAAATTCTTTCCATTAATAAATATATAGAAAGCAGGAGAAGAGAATCCATTCAAAAAAATGATGATACTTCTATCCAGAAAAACCGTTAGAAATATCTCATTTTTGCAGTTGGATTTTCTTCTCCTGCACAGCCAGGGTGCGTTCACGCAAACGCTTTCTCCAGCGCCCCCGCAATATCCGCTTTCATATCCTCCACTGCCGCCCTGGAAGCCTCTCCGAAATGCTCCTCCCCGAACCCTGCATATTTTTCCTGCTGGTATGCGGCAATAATCCCTCTAGAAGAATTGACAATCGCGCCCAGGCCGTCTTCATTGAAGAAATGCACCAGATCCGCACCCTTCCCGCCCTGCGCCCCGTAGCCCGGGACAAGAATATATGACTTAGGCATAATTTTGCGCAGCGCCTTGCCCACCTCCGGGTAAGTCGCCCCTGCCACCGCCCCCACATAACTGTAGGAACTGCCCATAAGGCTGCTGCCCCATTCCGCCACCTTTTCCCCTACTATTTCGTACAGCGGCCTGCCGTCAACCAGCCTGTCCTGGAACTCCCCGCTGCTGGGGTTGGAAGTTTTTACCAGTACAAATATCCCCTTCTTCTCCTGCCTGCATATGTCAATAAACGGCTTAACACCGTCGGAACCAAGGTATGGGTTCACTGTCATAAAATCCGCATCGAAGCCTGCATAAGCCCTGCCCCCTACCTGTACCCTGCCCAGGTGCCCGGCTGCATAGGCTTCCGAAGTGGAACCGATATCCCCTCTCTTGGCATCCGCAATCACCACAAGCCCCTTTTCCTTACAATAATCCACCGTCTTTTTAAAGGCTTTCAGCCCTTCTATCCCGAGCTGCTCATACATGGCAATCTGCGGCTTCACTGCCGGCACCAGATCACAAGTATGATCTACAATCTCTTTGTTAAACTGCCAGATCGCCTCTGCTGCCCCTTCCAAAGTCTCCCCATATTCCCTGTAAGCCTTATCCTTTATATGGCCGGGGACATATTTTAACATAGGATCCAGCCCTACTGCAATCGGCGCCCCTGTTTCCTTTATCCTGGCGACAAGCCTGTCAATCATCCCGTTTTCTCCCTTCTTTATTCCCTCTCCGGTATTCCGTCAGACAACCCGTACTACAGGCCAATATTTTCCAGATCCTGCAGCATATTTTTGTTTTCAATATACTCGCCGAACTTCTCCTTTTCGGCCCATACCCATTCGCCGTAATCTTCCGTCAGGAGAATATTCTCCTCATCCGCTTCCTCAATACTGCACAGGTAAGCAATCCCCACACACTGGGAATCCCCTATCATATTCGACCATGTATATATAATACCCTCAATCTTACCCTCTACCGACAGCGTGTCATAGATACCCCTCAGCACGGCTTCATCCGGCGCTTCGCCGAAATTTACCTCCGTATCCACAAACTCCCACAGAAAAGGATCCGGGATATGGTCATCCACCCACCGCTTCACCAGCAGATACTGATTCCCTTTCTTAATAATGCCTTTCACCCGTAAATAAATGTTTTTCATAGGATTCCCTCACTTTCGCGCTGCGCCACTTTTCCCGTCCCACCGCAATAGCAATACAAAGGAACATACCTGTGGGCAGTCCCATACCCCGCGTTTATGCCGTTATCATTCTGTGGCTGATTCCGTGGCTGTCCGCATATTTTTTGATATTGGAAACATTCACATACTTCCTGAAGCCGGCGCCATTGGCCACGACCAGCGTCGGCGCCTGCATGACCCCATACTTCCCTGCAAGTTCCATATTCTCTTCTGCATCTATTATAACATATTGTTCCCGTTTTAGATACTCTTTTGCTAATTTACAGTTCGGACAGGTTTTTGTCGTAAACAGGTACTTAACGTCTTCCGGCTCTTCCACCCTGACATCCATATCCCCGCCGGACAAAGTCACCAGGCTGGCCACAGGCCGCTTTAACCCGGAAGCCTCCACTTCATATTCCGTCCGGTTGGCAAATTCCTGCAGCTTCCCGTCATTCCAGTTCGCCACCGGACGGTAATACCCGGTGATGCGGCTGTAAACCTCCGTTGCCCGCCCGCAATGGGGGCATACCTTCTGTTCCCCGGCCAGATAACCATGTTCCCTGCAGATGGAATAAGTAGGGGAAAGCGTATAATAAGGCAGCCTGTAATTCTCCGCAATCGTCCTTACCAAACTAGCCGCCGCCTTCCAGTCCGGGAGCTTCTCACCAAGAAACGCATGGAATACTGTCCCCGAAGTATACAATGTCTGCAGTTCGTCCTGGATATCCAGCGCATCAAAAATATCTACTGTATAGTCCACCGGCAAATGGGAAGAATTGGTGTAATAAGGCGTGTCCCCCACATGCCCCGCCGTCCGGATAGACGGCCAGCGCTTCTTATCGTGTTTCGCCAGGCGGTATGCCGTACTCTCGGCCGGCGTAGCCTCCAGATTGTACAAATCCCCGTATTGTTCCTGATAATCGGAAAGCCGCCCGCGCATATGGTTCAGCACTTCCTTCGTAAATTCCTGCGTCCTGCGGTCCCCCATGCCTGCCCGGAGCCATTTCGCATTCAGCCCCGCCTCGTTCATCCCCACAAGCCCTATGGTGGAAAAATGGTTGTCAAAGCTTCCCAGATACCTCTTCGTATACGGGTACAAACCCTCCTCCAGCAGCCGGGTAATCACTTCCCGCTTCCTCTTCAGCGACCTGGCCGCTATATCCATCATCCGATCCAGACGCCTGTAAAAATCCTCTTTGTCCGCCGCAAGGTAAGCAATCCTCGGTATATTTACCGTTACGACCCCGACACTGCCCGTACTCTCCCCGGAACCGAAAAACCCTCCCGTTTTTTTCCTCAGCTCCCGCAAATCCAGCCGCAGCCTGCAGCACATGCTGCGCACATCGCCGGGTTCCATATCGGAATTAATATAATTGGAAAAATACGGTGTCCCGTACTTTGCCGTCATTTCAAACAACAGCCTGTTGTTTTCATTATCCGACCAATCAAAATCCCTTGTAATGGAATAAGTCGGAATCGGATATTGGAACCCCCTGCCATTGGCATCCCCCTCTATCATCGTCTCGATAAAGGCTTTGTTGACCATATCCATTTCCTTTTTGCAATCCTTATACCGGAAAGCCATTTCCTTCCCGCCTACAATGGCCGGAAGCTCCGCCAGGTCGTCCGGTACGGTCCAGTCCAGGGTAATATTGGAAAAAGGCGCCTGCGTCCCCCACCGGCTCGGTGTATTCACCCCGTAAATAAAAGCTTCAATGCATTTCTTCACTTCCGGGTAAGACAGATTCTCCGCTTTCACAAAAGGGGCCAGATACGTGTCAAAAGAAGAAAATGCCTGCGCGCCTGCCCACTCGTTCTGCATAATGCCGAGAAAATTCACCATCTGGCTGACCAGCACCGACAAATGGGCCGCCGGCGCTGACGTAATCTTTCCGGTAATGCCGCCAAGCCCTTCCGTAATCAACTGCTTTAACGACCAGCCTGCACAATACCCGGTCAGCATGGACAGATCATGGATATGGATGTCCGCGTTCCTGTGCGCCTGCGCAATCTCTTCATCATAGATTTCAGACAGCCAGTAATTCGCCGTCACCGCCCCCGAATTGCTCAAGATCAGCCCTCCGACAGAATAAGTCACCGTAGAATTTTCCTTTACACGCCAGTCCTCCACCTTAACATAGCTGTTGACCACATCTTTATAATCAAGGATTGTGGATTTCGTATTCCTCATTTTCTCGCGCTGCTTCCGGTAAAGGATAAAAGCCTTTGCCGCTTCGGCATAACCGGCCTGCTCCAGAATCTTTTCCACACTGTCCTGGATGTCCTCCACATGGATCTGCCTGTCCTTCACTTTCCTCTGGAATTCCGCTGTCACGCGCAGCGAGAGCAAATCCACAATATCATCATTGTACTGTACATCCGTGGCGTCAAATGCTTTCTTTATCACATTCTTTATCTTCACCAATGTAAAATCTGCTGCTTCCCCATCCCGTTTAATTACCTGAAACATCCCATTCCCTCCAACTATGTATGGAGCACTCTCCGAAACCCCCTGCACCCTTCTTAGTGGCTGATTTCCCGGGAATACCCTATGAGTGCCCTGAACCTTTGCAAACTGCCGCGTTAAAATTTTCTGCCTGTGCGGTTGGCGCCCTGTCCCCTCCCTGCAGTCCCTGGCTGCGCAGGAGAAGAAAAATTCATTCAAAAAAATGATGAGATTTCTTACGGCTTTTCCAGACAACGGTGTTGTCTTACAGATTTGCTGCCGTTTTTGGCGGAGTCACCGCCGTCAAAGTTTTACCCTGCACTGGAACGGATCATGCAAAGCTAAACTCTGATTTCTGACTGGCTGGATCACTGGTACAAGTAGTTAGATTGTATCACCCCGCATGGAAAAAGTCAACAGAAAGCACAAGATGTTATATTATCGTTTTTGCGTAAACACAACATCTTGTGCCTGCTATGTTTTTCCATCTACCAGAAAACGCCGGAAAGCCGATTCCTGCGTCCCCCGGGAAAAGGAAATTTTATCTTGTTTTCAAAAAAATATACTCCCTCTGTGCCACTTCATCATCGGGATAGGAAGACAGATAACTTCCAAGCAGAGAAGCCGCCTGCTTATAATCCCCCAGTTTTTCGTATGTAACAATTTCATTGAAGCGCAGCGTCTGCATCATATCGTTATTTTCTATGTTTTTCCCCGTCTGGAACGCCGTTAACGCTTCTTCGTATGCCTTCATTTCCATCCGGCACATCCCCAGCCTGTTATAAACCCTTGCATTTTCCGGGTCGCTCTCCAGATAACTGCTGTAAACACTGATGGCATAATTAAAATCCCCTAATTCCTCATAAGTCTGCCCCAACAGCAGCACAGCCCCGGGGCCTCCGTCCTTCCTGGCCGATTCCAGATAGTTCTTCGCATTCTCATAATCGCCGAGATAATAATACATCCTGCCCTTCTGGTAATTCGTCATGGACTTCGCCTCGCTCCCAAGCGCGGTCTGCAGATATTCCTGCCCTACTTCCTTGTAGCCATGGCGCTCCAGCGCCAGATAAATATTGATAAGCAGATCATAATCTTCCTTACCCAGGGAAACCGCCTGGTCAAAATCCGCTTTCGCCCTCTCGTAATCGCTTTCCAGCCACAGGCTTCCCCGCAGGTAATAGGCCATCCTGTCCTTCGGCCGCAGGGCAAGGATCGCATTGTAAGTCCGTATCCCGTTTTCCGTCTGCCCCAGCTTATAATAAGTTGTCGCCAGATAATAATTAATATCATAATCCAGATCGTCAACCCGGCCGTTCCCTGCGCCGAGCGCTTTTTCAAACGCTTCCGCCGCCGCGCCGTACTCCGTCATCCCCATATAGGCAAGCCCCTGCCCGCGGTACAAAAGCCGCTGGTCTTCCCCCTCCTCCAACGCTTTCCCGAAACACTGCAGCGCTGTCTGGTAATCCAATGCCTCCACTGCTGCCATCCCCTCCGTAACCGAAGGATTCGCATCGCTTCCGCCGCATCCCCCAAAGGATATCCCGGCCAGCAATACTGCCAGCAGAATTGCCTTCTTCCTCATCTTCGTCCTCTTCCTTCCATCCTTTTCTTTACAGTTCCTTACCTTAAAACGGGCTTGAAAATTCGTTCCCTGATCCTTACATGCTTCCTTGCGGCAGGACAATGCCCTAGAGCGTGTCTGAAAAATCATTCCCACCATCTGTACGCGGTGTAACCGCTTCACCACTTTGCGCGATCTTTGCACCAAATTCAGGTTACATAGCCCACTATGCGCCCTTCATTTGGCGCAAATCTCCCACAAATTGTGACGCACATCTGCTAGAAAGCATTTTTCAAATATGCATATACTATGAAAGGTGCATCACACACTCCATCATATTGTATATTTTACAAATCCATTCATCTGCTTATTGGCCTGTACTTACGGAAACGGCCCTTATCGCTTCTCTTCATAAGGAGACAGTTCAAACCGGATAAAATACCCCTTGTCATGATCACATACCGGGCACTTCTCTGGCACTGTTTCCCCTTCAAAGACGTACCCGCAGTTTAAACACATCCAGGCAGTCTTTACATCCGATACAAACAGCTTCTTCTGCTCCAGCAGATCCGCCAGGCGCCCGAACCTGTCCCCGTGGATCTTTTCAACTTCGGCAATCATCCGGAATGATGCTGCAACTTTGGAAAAGCCTTCCTCCTGCGCTTTATCCGCAAAAGCTTTATATACCGGATCGTGTTCCTCATACTCATTGTGCTGTGCCTTGCGCAGCAGCTTTGCCACGTCATCTTCAATATCTACCGGATACCCGCCGTCCACATGGATAGTTTCCCCTGCCAGTTCCTTTAAATGCTTATAGAAAACCTCCGCATGTTCTTTCTCCTGGCCTGCCGTATACTCGAACACCGCGCCCACTACATACAGGTTTTCTTTCTTTGCCTGCTGCGCGGCAAAAGTATAACGGTTTCTCGCCTGGCTCTCCCCGGCAAAAGCGCGCATCAGATTATCCTTCGTCTCGCTGTTCCTAAAATCGACTCCCATATATGGACCTCCTGTTTTCTTTTTCCCGCTGTTTCCAGCTCTTCTCTTTTACAGTCTGCCCATATTTCCGGTTTTAATCCTCCTGTATATCTGAAAAATCACTTCCGTCATTTTTCAGCCCGATCTTGAGCACATTATCCAGCTCCGGGAATTGCTTGCGCAGCGCCATAGGGCTTCCCTCCTCGCTCAGGAAGCAGTGTTTGGATTCCCCTACCGCCACAATCTTTTCCGTATAAATGTCCCTCATCTCATATTTAAAAGTAAGCCTTACGCCATTATAACCCGACACTTCCAATTCAATGCGGATACGGTCATTAAATCTGGTTGTCTGCTTATATTCACATTCCACGCCGATCACCGGTGAAATAATGCCGCACTCTTCCATCTTATCATAACCCCAGCCAATCTGCTCCATAAAGTCCACCCTGGCTTCCTCCATCCAGCGTATATAATTCGAATGGTGGGTAATGCCCATCTTGTCTGTCTCGTAATACTGCACTTTGTGAATATATGGTTTCATAACAAAAGTCTCCTTTCTTATTCCAGTTCCGCAAGTATAATGGATGGATTCTTGCTGTTTCCAGTTCCGTAAGTATATTCGATTGTTATATGGTTATTATAGCACAATTTCCGTACAAGAAAAGCCATAATTCTTTCTAACCTTTTCTTTTCATGGGAGATGAAAGACGAAGCTGTAAGGATATTTCCGGACACAGACGGAACAATAAAATGTCAGCAGGGGACTGGGGGAGGGCAGCCCCTTATTCCCCCCTTGCAATTTTTGCAGGATACCATTTCTGAAACCATACCGTAAAGATTCCCATTACAACCGGAAAAACAGAATTGACCGCACCTGTATAGGATGCCATCGGGGTTCCCAGGAGAAAATATGTCCATATAGGCGTCATAAGATATAAAATCCCCCACATCAATGTCAGAATCCGGTTTGTTTTCATAAACAGCGGATTACGCAAAGCATCCTCCCCGTTATATTGATTCATGGAATAATATGCCGTAATCGGTATTTCCCTGAAACAGGTCGCAGTCCACATAATCCCGAACGCCAGATAAGACAGGGGAAGGATAAGCCTCACCGGCGCCCCGGCCAGCACCGCCACGGAAAAACCGCCGGCCAGTGCCCCGCTTAAGCTGTCAAACCATGTCTTTTTATTCCGGTGAAACAATAAGGGAACCAGCACACAGACACCGATACTGGCAAAACTCCCGATATAGCCGTCCACTCCTGCAGCTATCCAGAAAACCATCCATGGGATAAGCATTATACTCATATTTGTTTCTTTATCCGGCATGTTAATCCCAGCACCGGATTTCCCGTCCAGACCATGCCCTTTTCCGGCGCCGGCCCCCTGCCGGGCTTCCTCCCCCCTGTGCCCCGTCCCTCCGAAATAGTCATCCCATCGCAGCATCAGGTTAAAATCGCCTTTTACCCTGTAAAGCTGCTTCATCAGCGCCTCATCCCCACGGATTTCCCCTGCCGCTATGGAACGCCATACCGGCAAAGGTGTCTCAATCCTGGTATCCGCCGCCATAAGCTCCTCCGTCAAGACCCGGCTCCCGTCCTTTCCCAGCACTATCTGATAGCATTCCTCTATGTCCGTATAATACATTTCCAATACCTGCTCCCTGCCCTGGTAACTTTCCTTCCGGTAAAGCGCCGCCATCTGTCTGGTAAAAATCAAAGCATCCGATTCCCTCTTTCCGTCCTCCTTGTCAATTCCCCAGCTTAAATCCGCCCAAGTCTCGAATGTCTCCTTCGGATACAGCAACTGTTCCAGCTTCCTCTCCGTTTCCGGCCGGATCCCCCCTGCCGCATACTCCCTGCCTGCGTCCCGGACATATCCCAGATATTCGTTTGTCCTCCGGGCGACATCCGGCACACGGAACAGTTCCCCCTGCCCGCAGAAAACAGTGGTATAATTACCCTTCCCATAGCAATGGTCAAACAGGCTGCATACCCCGTCATAATTCCCCTCCGCCGTATAAAAGCCGCAGGTAGAGATAACCACCGTCTTTTTCCCGCCCATATCATATCTGGAAGGGTGGCTCCCGTTTCCGGTTCCCGTCTCATTTTCTGCCATAAACGGCAAAACCATCGGGAGCTGACGATCAATCAGATTCTTAAGACCTCCCGGAACCGTATAATAATAAAGCGGAAAACTCCATATGGTAATATCCGCCCATAACAGCTTGCGGATTACCTCCTGCATATCGTCCCGGATGCAGCAGTTCCCCGGTGTTTTATCCCAGCAGGAAAAACAGCCGAGACAGGAACGGATATTTAATCGGTACACCTGGATTTCCTCCGCTTCGAATACTTCCTTTGCCGCTCCCGCACCCTCTTCCATTCCTTCAAGGAAAGCTTTTGCCAACTGATAGGTATTGCTCCTGCTTCCTTTCGGGCTCCCGTTAATCACTAAAACTTTCATACCCCGCCGTTCCTTTCCAACCGCTCAATACAGTCCTGTGCCCATTCCATGCACATCTGCATATTCCTGCGGCCATATTCCACCGTCATCTCCCAGTACATTGCTTTTTCCTTGTCATTAAGATACACACGGTAAGCTTTTATATGCTCCGGTACAGATACCAGGCTTTCCAGAAATATTCCGCAGTATTTTTTCAACCCTTCAAAATAGCGTATATTCTCTTCACGGCTTTTCTCACCCATAAAGAACACTTTCATCAAAACCGGGGTACGGACACTCATCCCCAGATCGCCGTCAGAAAGCCATCTCAGCAGTTCGCACCTGCCCTCCTCTGTAATAGAAAAAATATTCTTATCCGGTTTCCCCTGCTGCGGCACAACCTCCTTTGCCACCCACTTCTCTTTTTCCAGTACCTGCAGCTCCCGGTAAATCTGGCTTGTCTGCGCTTTCCAGAAATAATTCAGGGAATCCCGGAACGTTTCCATAATTTCATACCCTGTCATTTCATGATAATTGATAAGCCCTAAAATACCATGCTTTAACATCTTATTTTACCTTCCTGCCTTTCCTGTTTTAAATATATTCCACTTATGGAATATTGTCAATAACAAAAAAACGGAAACGGCTTGCGTAGACTTCACCTCCAGGGTATGGTATACTTATTTTTAATACATATTCTCAAATAAGTGTGATAACATGGCCTTGGCAAAGGATGATTTGAACGCGATCGCCTAATTACCGGATACAAAATTAGGCGAAAGGTTTCACCCTGCCAATATCCGCCAAATAATGTTTTTTGGTGCAGGCCAAAATGATTGGAGGGAAATTACGATGATTGAAAACGTTGCAGCCATCATACAAAAAATGATTGCTATGTCCAATGGAAATCTTCATGACATCAACCATTTTATGAAGGTCTACGCATTTTCACGGATGATAGGGCTTCGGGAAGGCTTGCCTGAAATTACGCAGACAATACTGGAAGCCGCAGCAGCCATCCACGATATTGCCTGCCCATTATGCCGGGAAAAATACAGAAACACGAATGGAAACCTTCAGGAGCAGGAAGGCATACCTCTCGCACAGAATTTCTTATCTGACGTAAAGCTGACGGATGAAATGAAAGAGCGGATCATATACCTTGTAAGCCATCATCACACCTATGCCGGCGTAGACGGCATGGACTATCAAATCCTTCTTGAAGCGGATTTCCTTGTGAACGCGGATGAGGGAAAAATGCCTTTAGATGCAATTAAAACCGCGCGGGAGCGCCTTTTCAAAACAAAAACAGGAATTGGCCTGCTGGATTCTATGTATTTAGGACTGTATGTAAATAACCTGTGACAGTTGCGCCGGATTTTTCTCTGAGTGTGCAAAATTACTACATAATTACGCAAAATCGGGCGCCCGCCCTACCCTTGCCTGCTTCATGCCCTACAGGCATTTTCAATAAAATCCGCCGCACCGGCAGCGCCGGGACAGGCACGGAAATCCGCACTGCACTCGGCGGCGGCATTTTGATATGCCTTATTATTCAGGATTTCCTGTATAGCTGCCCGGATCCCCCCGGGAGAATCCTCCTTCAGCATAACTCCCGCGCCGATTTCGGCAGTTCTTCTCGCCACGGCATACTGCTCGCCCGTCTGCGGATAAAGAACCATCGGGGCAGCCATATACAGGCTTTCGGAAACGCTGTTCATTCCGCAGTGTGTAAGAAAGGCATCGGCTTTCGCAAGGATCGCAAGCTGGTCAACATAAGGATACACCCGGATATTGTCCGGGATCTCACCCAATTTCTTATGCTCCAGTGCATTTCCGCAGGATATAATGGCATCAGCATCCATATCTTTTAAAGCATCCATACATTTATTATAGAAATCAGGCCGATCATTAATAACCGTCCCCATAGAAATATAAACAAGCGGCCGTCCCTTCCCTTTTTCCGGCATAACCCCGGAAAATACCGATGGCCCGACAAAGGCATAATGCCCGGAAAAGCTCTCCGCATAGGGCTGAAACCTTTTCGAAGTATACACAACAGAGTCCGTATCGTTATCACTCTGGACCAAAGAAAAAACATTTTTTACATAATACCCGTAAGACTCCAGCTTCTTTAGCTCCCTTGCGATCCTCGGAAGCCCGAAAACCAGGCCGGCTATCTCCCCCGGGCCGTTCTTTATGTACCCGGAAGAAAATTTATTGAATGCAAAAGTGCTTGTGGACACCACCATCGGCACACGGTGCTTCCATGCACTCAATTTACCCCAAAAGCAGACAGAATCCGTATATACCGCATCCGGCTGAAATGCTTTGAACTCCTTATCCAGAAAATCATCCATACAGAGCGTAGTACGGATATCCTGAATTGTCATTTCCGTGACGGAAACACGCTTTAAGCCGGCCTCTTCCTTCTGTGTCAGCTTCGGCAGAAAAGAATCGCAGGATACAAACTCCGCTCCGGCAGCTTTGATCTTCTTCTCAAATTCGCCGAACGAATAGAACCGTACTGCATTTCCGCGCCTGACAAGCTCAGCGGCAACCGGGAGCATAGGATTTGTGTGGCCATGCGCCGGAATACAAAAAAATGCAATTTTCTTCACTCTCCCTCACCATCCCTTTCATTCCTTATATCGCTTTTTCAATCCTTCATACCCGTCTGTGAGTACTCTGCTGATAAATCCCTCCTCCCACTCCAGATAAGAAGTGGCAAGCATAGTCGCTATGCCATGGACATATATCCACATTTCAAGATGGAACAGATACGCATCCTCTTCGCTAAGGCCCGAATTTTGCCGAATCAATTCCAAATACGGTTCCAGTTCTTCCCTGCTATCCTGTGCCTCCTCGCCGCTGCGGTCACGCATAAAAAGCAGTTTAAACAATTCCTTTTCTTCCTTCGCGAACCGGATATATGCCATTCCGCTTGCTTTATAGGGCGGGTATTTCCCGCTTTCCATACCCTCTTTCAGATAGCTCTGATACAAAACGTCCGCTGCTTTGAGGACTTCCCGCTGTACTTCCTCCATATTCCTGAACAACCCGAAAACCGGCCGGGAAGATGTACCCAATTCCGCGCCTAACGCCCTGGCAGTCAATGCCAGGATGCCTCCTTTTCTTGTCAGATTCAAAGCCGCAGCAATGATTTCTTCCCTTGTAAACATAAACTTCCGCGGCATCCCGTTTCTCTCCTTTTATAAAAAAACTTATGTAGTGCAACATATGTAACTTTATTATATATACTTTTCGCAAATGAGTCAAGATAAATACAGAAAATTTCCACCTGTGCGGTTGGCACCCTGTACCCTCCCGGCAGCGCAGGAGAAGAAAAATCCATTCAAAAAAATGATGAGATTTCTTACGGCTTTTCCAGACGGATTTGCTGTTTTTTTTGCGGAGTCACCGCATAACAGCAAATCTGCCTGGAAAAACCGTTAGAAATATCTCATTTTTGCAGTTGGATTTTTCTTCTCCTGCGCTGCCGGGAGGGTACAGGGCGCCAACCGCACAGGTAGAAAAATTTCCTTTATAAAATATGGCAAAGCACATATTCCAGCATTCCTTCCGAAAACAATCGCTCTTCGCCAATCCTCACAAATGTCCCTCCGCTGTCCCCCTGCCCTGTCCCCGCCGGTGCAATCCCCACATCCGCGCATTCCAGCATCGGGATATCCAGCTCACTGTCCCCCGCCGCTATTATCCTGTCTGCCCCCAGCTTCTTCTTCAGCCTCAGGATCCCTGTTCCCTTCGTCAGCATCTTCGGCATTACATAAACCTTAGCCCCGCTGCAAAACACCTCCGCAAAAGAACTGTTTAATTCCCGCCTGAGCCGTGCTGCCGACTCTTCCGCCAGCCCGCTTTTTGTAAATTTTGTAAAAAGAAACAACCCCTGTATCTCCCTTATCTCAAAGCACCGGTATGCATCCTTTTCCAATCTCTTAGCCGCCTCTTCCAGTTCCCGCCTGCAGTCCCGGATCATCCCAAGCGATTCCCGATACCACGCCCCGTCTTCTCCCCCGTCCGCAAGCAGCACACCCCCATTGCATACCAGGGCATACGGGATATCCCCTATCCCCAGATCCACCCTCCGGTACTGTTCCACTGTCCGCGTAGTCACAGGCACCACCGGCACCTTCTTCGAAATTTCCCGCAGCAATTCCCACGACCGTTCCGACATAAATGCCCCTTTCCTCCCATTGTACCTCTCCACACACCTTCCTGGTACAGCCAATACCTGCCCGGAATGAAAACGCTTATAAGAATAAATCAATGTATTATCAAGATCCACACAAAATACCGTCATTTTTGCCTCACCCCGCCCTCTCCTACCATCTGCACGCGGTGTAACCGATTCACCGCCGGAATATCAATCCGTTTTCTGCCGGATTGCATAATAATCAGAAATAATATCTTCTAATGTAATCCTTTTCAAACTATCGCACAAATCATTTCCTATTTTCTGATAAGAACAATCCAATACATTATGGATGTTTTTCCCTACAGGGCATAACGGCGAGGGCAATGCGTGGACGCCAAACAGTTTGGAAACAAAATCAGGCTCTATCGCCCTGCATATGCGATACATGGATACTTCCTTTAACGGGCAGTTCAGTGTCGCGCCCCCTGTCCCGAATTTAACGGATAATATACCGTCCTTTTTCAAAGAACTTAAAATACTTCGGATTGTAACCGGGTTGCTTCCGGTGGACAATGATAAAAGATCACTGGTCACTTTTTGCTTACCTCCGTATTCATTAATGAAAATAAGACAATGAATGGCAACGGAACATTTTGTACTAATGTGCATTGCATTTCTCCTTTTAAAGTTCCCCAAAAATAATCTGTCGCAGTTTGCCTTTGATTGTACCATACCTCTCCAATGCTGTAAATCTTGACATTACACCGTACACCTGCTATAATGATGTAAATTTTAAAATTACAGGAGGACAAAAATGAACGTTTCACAAATTACTTTCAGCCCGACGGGAGGAACCGATAAAGTCGCAGAAATAATAACGAAAGCATGGGGAATGCCTGTCAATAAAATTGACTTAACCAATGCAGAAAGCGACTGTTCCGCACTTAATTTTGAAAAAGAAGATATTGCACTGATTGCCGTCCCCTCTTACGGAGGGCGTGTCCCCGGCCTTGCCGCGCAGAGACTTTCCACTATCCATGGCAGTCAGGCTCCGTGTATCATAGTCTGCGTATATGGCAACAGGGCTTATGAGGACACTTTGGCGGAACTGAACGACATCGCGGAAAAATGCGGCTTTCACGTCATTGCCGCCATCGCTGCCATTGCAGAGCATTCTATCATGCACCAGTATGCGGCAGGCCGGCCCGATGGGAAAGACGAAAATGAACTGGACTGCTTTGCGAAACGGATTTTAGATAAAATAAATAGCGGCTCAACCGAATTTACCACACCGCAAATCCCCGGAAACCGTCCCTATAAAAAAGCGGGCGGAGCCGTTTTAGTACCAAAGGCAGGCCATAAATGCACAAACTGCGGACTCTGTGCCATACACTGCCCCGCAAAAGCAATCAGCGCCAAAAACCCGAAAGTTACTGACAGCAAGAAGTGCATATCATGCATGCGCTGTGTTTCCATATGCCCGCAGTCTGCCCGTAAAGTCAATGAGACTATGGTTTCCGCCGCGGCATTGGCAATGAAAAAAGCCTGCTCGACAAGAAAAGGGAATGAATTATATATTTAAAATAAACAAACCGCCACACTGCAAACGGGCAGATATCACTTTATTACCAAGTTACAGTTCACTTCCAATGTCATTAACTTAAGCTTTTCGGGGTGCTGCAGACCATATATCTCAATCCGGACCATCGAAAGACGCCGGCACTTAGGCGACGTGTTTTGGCGCCTTAGTGCCGTTGCGTCTGCCGCTGAGCGAAAGCGCGTCCGGATGAGATATGTGGTCTGCGGCGCTCCGGGAAGCTTAAGTTAATGACATTGTACAGTGAACTGTAACATTACCAAAAATCGGGCCCATAGTGGGCTTTGCCCTATCTTGACTTATTTCTATCTCAGATGTATTCTTATAGACAGTGAATAAAAAACGCCTAACCCGGAAAGGAAGTGTTATCCATGCCAGCCGTACAGCCTCAACTTACCACTATAGAGCAGTATGAAGCTCTCCCGGAAGATACCAGGGCTGAAGTATTTGACGGGCAAATCTATTATATGGCCAGCCCGTCGCAAAGCCACCAGACAGTCCTCACGGAGCTTCTTGTCGCCATCCGCAATTATCTCCGGAAAAAGGGCAGTGAATGCCAGATATTTCCAGCTCCGTTCAATGTAAAACTTTCTGACAAGCCCCTTACCATTGTCCAGCCTGATCTTATGGTAGTCTGTGACAAAAAAAAGCTGGACGGGAAGCGGTGCAACGGCGCTCCTGATTTTATCATTGAGATTGTTTCCCCCGGCAATCCGTCTGATGATTATATCCGAAAGGCATACTATTACAAAAATGCAGGAGTCCGTGAGTATTGGATCGTGGACCCCCGCCGTAAGACTGTGACAATAAATTACTTTGAAGCCAATATTGTAAGCGTCCAGTACCCTTTTGAGTCCATTATCAAAGTAAATATCTATGATGATCTGCTGATTAACTTTTTTGAAATTGCTGATCTGTTAAATCTTTAACCGGATAAACTGAATAACTAAGTTTTTTCCGGGCGCAGCAAGCTGTGTGGAATAAACCTGAAAAAATCAAGACGGTGAGAACACCCGGTCTCACCTGCCTTGATTTTTTGTTTGATTTATTATTTATACTGCACAACAGTTAAATTTACAGTATACCCTGACTGCAGACCGCCAGCCAGATACCTTTCGGATTGCGTTACTGCAAATTCTGACAGGTCTGCAGTATATTTTGTAATCTCTGCCTGTATGCCGTCCCTTTACTGTCCTGCCGCCCAATCCCGGCTTTCCCTGACAGGTTATTTTGGAACAGTTCCTTACCGTACATCTTCCATGTAATCCATCAAACGTTCCGCAGTCGTAAACGCAAGCCCGGTAACGGTATCCGCACAGCCGTAATAAACAGCGATCCTGCCTGTCTGCGCGTCTGTCAGCGCCGCACACGGGAATACCACATTGGGTACATCTCCCACGCACTCATACAGTTCATGAGGCCCTAAAATATAATTCTTTGTCCGTTTTATGACTTTCCACGGTTCTTCCAAATCCAGCAGTGCGCATCCCATCCGGTAAACAAACCCGTTACATGTATTGATGACACCGTGGTAAATCAAAAGCCAGCCTTCATTTGTTTCAATCGGGACGCTTCCGGCACCGATCTTTGTGCTCTGCCATGCGGACTCATCCCCTTTCACCGTTCCCATCACATATCTGTGGCATCCCCAGTATTTTAAATCGGGGCTTTCACTTAAGAATATATCCCCAAACGGTGTATGCCCGTTATCGCTTGGACGGCTCAACATGCAGAAGTTCCCGTTGATTTTCTTCGGAAACAGCACGCCGTTGCGGTTAAACGGCAGGAATGCATTTTCCAACTGATAAAAGGTTTTAAAGTCAAAGGTATACCCTACCCCAATCGTCGGATATCCGTGGTAGCCGTTGCACCATGTAATATAATACCTGTCCTCTATAAAACATACCCTGGGGTCATACCGGTAATCCCTTTTCGCTACTTCCGGATGCGCCCCCTGGAACTGCACCGGCTCATCCGAAATATCCCAATGTATGCCGTCCTTGCTGAAACCGGAGAATATATCCATGCTGATCGACTTACTGTCGCAGCGGAATACACCCGCATAGCCGTCCCCAAAAGGAACAACCGCACTGTTAAAAATACTGTTCGAATTTTTTGTCGCAAATCTCTCGATAATCGGATTCGCATCATAACGCCATACCGGCTGGCGCTCCCCGTCCTTTGGATCCTGCCATGGCATATTCGGTAAATTGTTTCCTGCGATTTTAATCATACTTATTTTCTCCTATTCCGGTTCCGCATATGTCCAAGCAATGCCCCTTATAGGGAAGAATTTCCGGCCGCGGAGGCGTCCTGAAATCCTTCCGGGCATTTCTTGGACATATGCTGTTTCCAGTTCCGCATATGTCCAGGCAATGCCCCTTATAGGGAAGAATTTCCGGCCGCGGGAGCGTCCTGAAATCCTTCCGGGCATTATTCGGACATATGCTGTTTCCAGTTCCTTGTTATTCTTTTGCATTTGAAATGGCTTTCCGTATTAAATCTACCGGAATCATGGTCGCTCCCAGCAAAATTACCGTTACCCATCCGGTGATGCCGAAAGGTACGCAACTGAACATATTCCCGATCCAGGTAAATACTTCAAACGGAATCAGCGCCGCATTTACAATCACGGCCTGTACCAGGATGACCGTAAAGAATACTTTCAGGAATCCGGTGTTTTCATCCAGCCCTTTAAATATCCCGAAGGAATCATCCCTTACATTAAACCCGTTGAACAGGGCGCTTACGATAAATAATACAAAATAGCCGGTCAGATGCTGGGCCTCATTTTCAAACAAACCGATAAAGAACGGGTGCTTCAGATAAACGAAGCTTACCACGGTCAGCCATGCACCCATGATCCCTATCTGGGCCATCATCTTTTTGTTTACAATACTTTCATCGCGGCGTCTTGGTTTCTCTGTCATGTATTTCTTCAATGCAGGCTCATTGCCAAGCATAATTGCCCCGAGGCTGTCCATCACCAGGTTTACAAACAAAAGATGCGTAACCTTTAACGGTTCCTCCACCCCAAAGAACGGGGCTATGGCGCTGACTACCACTGCCGCTACATTAATTACTAACTGGAACTTGCAGAATTTCAAAATATTGTGGTATATCGTCCTCCCATACCAGATTGCATCTTTGATGGATTTAAAATTGTCATCCAGAATAACAATCTTTCCGGCTTCTTTCGCCGCTTCCGTACCGCTGCCCATGGCAAAGCCTACATCCGCACGTTTCAGAGCCGGGGAATCGTTCACGCCGTCGCCGGTCATGCCGACTACCAGGTTCATCTCCTGGCACAGGCGCACCATACGGGACTTATCGGTAGGCAATGCCCTTGCAATTACACGGATATTGGGGATGATTTTCTTCACCTCGTCGTCCGTCATTTCATTTAACTGCGCGGAAGACAATGCCCTGTCTGAACTTTCCCTCAAAAGCCCCGCGTCTTTTGCGATGGCAACGGCCGTTTCCAGCCTGTCCCCGGTAATCATAACTACCTGTATCCCCGCATTCTGCACTTCTTCAATGGCTTCCTTTGCCTCTGCCCTTACATCATCCCTGATGCCTACCAGGCCGATAATGACAATATCATCATTTATTTTGTTTTCCGCCATGTCCTTTTCGGAATAGCCGAACGCCAATACACGCATTGCCTTGGAAGCCAGCTCATCGATTTTCCTGTCCAGCACGGCCTTGTCCATATTTTTGATATTGCCGTCCCCGTCCAGATATCTTCCCGCATTGGCTAACAGCCGCTCCGGCGCCCCTTTATAAAATGTTTTCCCCAGACTGCCAATCTGCGCCTGGCTGAACTTATTCGTGGAATTAAACCCCTGGTTGGCTGTCACTGTATATTCCCTGTTGGCTCCTAACGCATGAAAAGTAGCTTCGCCGATAAATTTCATCAAAGCCTGATCCGTTGCATTTCCGCCTATAACTTTATGGGATGCATCATACATGGACTGCGTATTTTTTCCGATTGCCAAATCCACCAGTCCCTTTACCTTTCCATGCTTTCCCAGCTCTTCCAGCGCAATGGAATTACCGTCCGCAGTGAAAAAATCCACCACTTCCAACATACCCTTTGTAATCGTACCGGTCTTATCGCTGAATAAAATGTTCAGGGAACCGGCTGTTTCAATACCTTCCGCCTTCCTCACCAGCACGTTGTGGTCTAACATCTTGCTCGTATTCTGCATCAGGACAAGCGATATCATCAGCGGCAGCCCTTCCGGCACTGCACATACAATAATAACAATAGCCAGCGACACCGCCTCTACCACGTCTTTAATCACTTCCGCCGCGCCTATGGAAAAGTAAGCGGATACCCCGCCTGCGGAAACAATAAAGTAGGCAAAATAAAGTATGGAAATTACAATTGCCCCGATATAGCCAAATGTGGAAATCTGTTTTGCCAGTTTCGCCAGCTTCACCTTCAACGGCGAATCCGGCTCTTCTTCCTGCATTTCCTCCGCCATCTTACCCATCATGGTCTTCAGGCCGACTTTCCGCACATCCAGAATACCCTCTCCGTCAAATACTACCGCACCCCGGAATAAGGAATGGGCATCCACAAAAGTATCTCCCGTGATATCGTCCGCCAGTTCAAAACTCTCATCGGCCTCCGTTTTCTTGCATTCCTCCGCTTCCCCGTTCAGTGCGGAATTGTCCACCCGCAGGGAACCGGACACCAGGACACCGTCCGCCGGGATCTTATCCCCTGACTGCAGCAATATTTTATCGCCTACTACCACATCATCCACATCAATGACCGTAACTACCCCGTTCCGGTGCACCTTACACTCGTCTTTCTTCGTGCTGTCCTTCAATTCCCTGTACTTTGTATCGCTGGCTACCCCGGTCTTGGCTGAGACAAACGCTACAATCAGTACCGCCGCTACCGTCCCCAGGGGCTCATAAATTTCCGCATACCCAAAGAAAAACATAACGATCATCAACGCCGCGATCGCGAGCAGGATCCGAATCATCGGATCACTGAAAGTTTCCTTAAACTCCTCCCAAAAAGTAGTAGGTTCCGAATCCGGAATCGCATTGGAACCGTGTTTTTCACGGGAAGCCTCAACTTCCTTATCCGTAAGTCCGTTATATTTCATTTAAAATTGCCTCCTAATGTGCTATCGTGCTATAATTAACGGCATCAGAAATCCCGCTTTCGGCCCTGCAGAAGCTTCCATATATGGTTTATAAGCGCCGGAAGCAGAAATCTTGTATGCCGTTTACTGTATATATCGGTTGACCAGTTCTCCCAATCCCGGATCATTTGTCCCCTGTCCAATAGCATTGAACTTCCATTCTCCGTTATGCCTGTATACTTCGCCGAAAATCATCGCTGTCATCCCAGGATAACTCTCCGTCAGGTTATACTTACAAATTTCCCTGTTATTCTTCCCGTCCACCAGACGGATAAACGCATTCTCAATCAGGCCGAAATGCTGCTTCCTCTGCAATGCCTGGTAAATATTGACTACAAGCACTATCCTGTCATACTGTGCCGGGATCCTCGCCAGATCCACGATAATCTGCTCGTCGTCCCCATCCCCGGCGCCGGTCAGGTTGTCCCCCAGATGCTGCACCGTCCCGGACATATGCTGCAGGTTTCCAAAATAAACCACATCCGCCTTATCCCTCAGATAACCGTTCTGAAGCAGAATCGCCGAAGCATCACAGTCAATCGGGGCAGGCTTCTTTGAGAAAAAACCGCCCTTCTGCTTCACTTCGTCCCACCCCAGCCCTATCATCACCGTGGAAAGGCCCGCACTCTCCTTCGTTAAACTTACCTTCTGACCCTTCTGTAAACTAATTGACATTTTGTCCTCCTATTCCAGTTCCGTAATTCCCATGGCAGTGCCTCCCCAGCAGAGGAATTTCCGTCTGTTCCCACAGCCGTAAATCCCTCTGGGCACTTCTATGGGAATTACTGTTTCCAGTCCCGTAATTCCCATACAAGTGCCGCCCCGGCAGAGGAATTTCCGTCTGTTCCCACAGCCGTAAATCCCTCTGGGCACTTCTATG
>CANDKY010000049.1 GCA_947385425.1 uncultured Lachnospiraceae bacterium
CGCATAGGGCAGGGAGTGAACCAATGTCATTAACTTAAGCTTCCCGGAGCGCCGCAGACCACATATCTCATCCGGACGCGCTTTCGCTCAGCGGCAGACGCAACGGCACTAAGGCGCCAAAACACGTCGCCTAAGTGCCGGCGTCTTTCAATGGTCCGGATTGAGATATATGGTCTGCAGCACACCGAAAAGCTTAAGTTAATGACATTGGGAGTGAACTGTAACAGCTCCATCCGGCCAGAACAATTTAGAGCCATAATTTTATATGCGTTCACATGCAAATGTGCTATACTGATAATATTGGAAGTTTTACCTTTTGCAGGAAAAAAATTCATTTCAGGGAGGGACAGGATTATGGGAAAAAATGCAGGCGATAAGCAAAAGAGTGTTATTGTTCCATTGGAACTGGTTTATAATGCTGTGGAATCGGCGGATGATGAGTGGAAACAGTTTCTTGATATAGAAAAAATGGAGGTGGTCAGCCTTCCGGAGTATCCCTTCGCGGGAGAATATGATGAAGACGACCAGAAATTGGCGGATCAGATCGAGGAGGGATGGCTCACCAGATTCTTCAGGCTGCCGTCCAGATTTGATATTCATGAGTACAGCATAATGGAACGATTTATATGGTCACTTCCGGAAGGGAGGGTGCAGGATACGCTGGAAAATGCAATCAGGGGAAGGGGGGCGTTCCGCAGGTTTAAGGATGCTGTCTACAGGTTTGGCATAGAAGAGAAATGGTATGATTTTCAGGAAGCAAAGTACCGGGAAATAGCTATCGAGTGGTGTGAAAGCCATGGGTTCGGATACCGTGAGGGTGATTCGGACAGAGGCGCCGACGGGAATCAGTCCGGTACAGGAGAAGAGGAGAACCTGGCATGGGAGGAAATCAGCACAGAACACATCGTACAGGACGAGTGGATTGATTTCAGGCGGTCTGCTTACCGGTTTCCGGACGGAAAAGTGTTTGAGCCTTTTTACAGTTACAGCCGCAGGGATTATGTTGTCATCGTCGCAACGGATGAGGAGGGGAAATATCTTTGTGTCAGGCAGTTCCGTCAGGGTATAAAGAAGGTGACGACGGAATTTCCGGCGGGCTGTATCGAATGGGCGGATGGCGGGAGCCGTAAGGCCGGACAGGGAACGGCGGCAGAGGATGCCATGGAAGCGGCCAGGAGGGAATTGCTGGAGGAAACCGGTTATGAATCGAAAGAATGGAAATATTTGCTTTCCATTCCTTCCAATGCAACGATAGCGGATAACTACGCGCATATTTTTGCGGCGGGAAACTGCCGTAAGTCAGGGAAACAGCATTTGGATGAGACGGAGTTTTTGAATGTGAGGAGGTATTCTGCCGATGAGATGGAAAAAATGGTATATCAGGGTGATTTTCAGCAGGCAGTCCATGTGATGGCATGGCTGTTGGCACAAAGAAGCCGGGGAAATGATGGGAATTGCTAAGGATTTTATAGAGGTCGAAATGTATGAGGAGGGAATTTTATGACGGCGCATATTTCTGATGATGGACAGGGCAGGGAAGAGTCAGTAGCGGAGCATACGGAAATTGTAACGCTTCTGTGTAAGGAAAAGGGAAAGCGGTGCGGGCTTTCGCAGGTTATGGCATTGTGCGGTATTTTGCATGATATGGGGAAAAATAAGCAGAAGTTTAATGACTATATCCATGCGGATGAAAAAGCCAAACGAAAGCTGAGGGGGAGCATTGCCCATGCATCGACAGGGGCGAAGTATATTTATGATATGCACCACGGCAATTCGGGTAATACAAAGTGCATGGTGGAAATGGTTTCCTATGCGGTTGCGGCCCACCATGGGCTGTTTGACTGTGTGGATGTAAAATACAAGGATATATTTTCTGCAAAGCTGGAAAAAGTTGATGATTATGAAGAGGCGTGCAGTAATGCGCGGCAGGATTATCTGGGCGGCTATGAACTTGATAAAGTTTTCTCGGAGGCATCGGAGGAATATGCGCTTGTATGGGATAAAATGAAGGGAGTAGTTACAAGGCTGCAACCCTTGCTGCGGTCCGGATATAAGGAAAAGGCAAGGGAGAAGTTATCTGAGTGCAGAAATTTTCTGCTTGGGTGCCTGCAGCGAATCCTGCTGTCTGTGTTAATTGATTCCGACTGGGAAGCAACGTCGTATTTTATGGATGGCATTACCGGCAATGCGAAGGAAAAAATTAATTTGCTGCCGGAGGCCGGGGGAAGTACAGAAGAGATCTTCCGGAAAGCGAAAGAGAATTTTGAAGCATATATGCGTAAAAAGCAGCAGTCTGTTGATATTTCCCAATTAACCGAAAAAGAAAGAATAATTTTTGATGCAAGGAATTCGCTGCAGGAGGAGTGCAGGAAGTTTGCGGAGTATCCGGCGGGGATATACTGCCTGCCTTTGCCTACCGGTGGCGGTAAGACGCTCAGCAGCCTTGCCTATGCACTGGAGTATTGCGGCAGGCATCCCGGGACGGAACGGATTATTTATGTATCGCCTTACATAAGTATCACGGAACAGAACGCCCGGGTATTCCGGGAAGCGATCGGCAATGACAAGTGGATATTGGAACATCATTCGGCAGTAATCCGGAATGACAGGGCGGAAAATGAGGATTACCGGGAACATAAATTTTCAAGGTATGAGATCAATTGGGAAGAGCCGTTCATCTGTACTACCTTTGTCCAGTTTATGAATACGCTCTTTTCGGATAAGAGTGAGTCGGTGCGGCGGATGCACCGGCTTGCAAATTCGGTGGTAATTATTGATGAAGTCCAGTCCATGCCATTAAAATGTGTACATACATTCAATTATATGATTAATTTTTTAAATGCAGTGTGCAATACGGACATTATTTTATGCACGGCGACACAGCCGGCACTGGAGGAAGCAAAGTGCCCGGTTTGTTATAGCAGCCCTAAGTATATGATAGAGAATGTTGACGGCTGGTTCGGAAAGTTTGAGCGGGTAAGAATTGAACTTCCGAAGCCAGGGCAGAAATATACGTTTGAAGGGCTTGGAGAGGAAATAGTCCGGCAGACAGCAGAGTATAGCTCCATTCTTGTCGTTCTGAATACAAAATCGGCAGTGAGGAAACTGTATGACATTTTAAAGGCGGCGGGGATAAATGTTGTATATCTTACAACGAATCTGTGCGCGGAGCACAGGAGCGATAAGATAAGCCGCATAAGAGAAGTTTTGGAAAAGAAAAAGGAAGATATTGTCGTTGTCAGCACCAACCTGATAGAGGCGGGCGTGGATATTTCCTTTGCATGTGTTTACCGGTCTATGGCCGGGCTGGACAGCCTTGCACAGACTGCAGGGAGGTGTAACAGAAACGGGGAAATGGAACAAGGGATAATACATTTGATCATGTTGGAAGGCGAAAATGCCGGCAATATGGAAGAACTGCAGCAAAGTATAAGGGTGGCAAAGGGGGTGATAGGCCAATATAGGAAGAGCGGAGGGGCCGGGAGCCTTCTGATGCCTGAATGGATGGATGAATATTATAAAGATATATATTCCTATGCGCCCGAAAAAATGAATTTCCGGATAGACAAAATAGGTAGGAGCGTTATGGAGCTCCTTTCAGGGGGATTCGGGTTTGGGCTGAAAGAAAAGAAGAATCTCATGAACCAGGCATATAAGACGGCAGGGCAGGAGTACCGGGTGATAGATGATTATTCGTTTGGGGTAATTGTGCCGTACAAAGAAGGGACTAAACTCATAGAGTCTATTCAGGGGGCAGAAGATATGGAGGATATCAAATCTTATGTGCGGCAGGTACAGCGGTATACGGTGAATGTCAGGGGGAATTTAATAAAGAAATTTGAGGGGCTGATACAGTCGGTAAGTGACAGGATGCCTGATCTTTATATGGTAGTGGCGCCGGGGGCTTATAATAGTGAATACGGGATTACTGCGGAGTGGGAGACACTTATATTTTGAACTGTTTGCTTTAAAACGGAAAGGACAGGTGAAGCATGGAAAAACCGAATATCATTGAGTACCGGGTATACGGACGGTATGCATTGTTTACAGATCCGTTGTCGAAGACGGGCGGTGAGAAATGCAGCTATCAGATACCTACTTATCAGGCGCTGAAGGGGATTACGGAATCCATTTATTGGAAGCCGACCATCACGTGGGTGATTGATGAGTGCCGTATCATGAATCAGATTCTGACGGAATCAAAGGGGATAAGGCCGATTAAATACAGCGGCGGCAATGATTTGTCCTATTATACTTACCTGTATAATGTGGATTATCAGGTCAGGGCACATTTTGAATGGAATGAAAACAGAGGGGATCTGGAATTTGACAGAAATGAAAACAAACATTATGATATTGCGAGAAGAATGGTGGAGAGAGGGGGAAGACGGGATATATTTTTAGGGGCAAGGGAGTGCCAGGGGTATGTGGAACCATGTGTCTTCCATGAAGGAGAGAGCGTATATGATCAGGCCAGTTTGTCATTCGGTATCATGGTGCATGGCATTACCTATCCTGACGAGGCTGTCAGGGAGGAGGAAAAAGGGAAAATGACAGTCCGGCTCTGGAATGCACAGATGATAAACGGGGTGATACATTTCCCGCGCCCGGAGGAATGCACAATCAGGCAGGTTTTGCGGGATGCCAAACAGAAAAATTTTATTCCTGGAAAAAGTTTCCAGGGGCTGGAGGAATTTGAGGGAGGTGACTTATTTGGCATGGCTACAGACATTGGCTCAGACGTATGACGCCTGTTTAGCGCAAGTGGGGGTGGAAATGGATGGACAGGCAGTGTTGCTGCCAATTTCTCACTCAACTTTTAATGCACAGATAGAAGTGACGATTGACGGGGAGGGTAATTTTCAGGATTCCAGAAAGCTTGAAAAGGGTAAGGACGCCGTGACGGTGATTCCGGTTACGGAGGATTCGGCAGCCAGAAGCAGTGGAATTGCGCCGCATCCATTATGTGATAAGCTTTGTTACATAGCAGGGGATTATTCGGTATATGCGGGTGATGATAAAGCAAAATATTTCGAAGCATATATGGAGCAACTAAAGGATTGGGCAGAGTCGGATGAAGCGCATCCTTCGGTACCGGCGGTATACAGGTACTTAAAAAAGGGGACACTGATACATGATTTAGTGACAGATAAGGTACTGGAACTGGATGATAGCGGAAGGCTCACAGACCATACGAAAATACAGGGACAGGGACAGACAGGGGCTAATGTAAGATTTATAGTCCATGGAGACAGTAAGCCGTGGGAAGTATGGAAGAATCAGGAGTTATATAAGAAGTACAGCGAGTATTATCAGCAAAAGACAGGAGGGAAGAAGCTTTGTTATGCATCTGGAAAAGTAGAAGCATGTTCGGATAAACATCCTTCTAAGATACGGAACAGCGCGGACAAGGCAAAATTGATTTCAGGAAATGATGAGTCGGGTTTTACTTACCGCGGAAGGTTTACTTCAAAAGAACAGGCGGTTTCCGTCGGATATGATGCATCCCAGAAAGCCCATAATGCCCTGAGATGGTTAATCCAGAAACAGGGGTATACGCGTGATGAGTCTGCGATAGTATGCTGGATGGCAAACAGGGATTTTCCGGTTCCTGATGCGATGAAGGATTCGATCAACGCGTATAACGATATGGACGATTTTATTTTTGACTTTGATGATATGGATACATATGAGGCATCAGGTGCAGGTAAGTATGATACAGGTAAATATTTTGCGGAACAGTTTAACCATGCAGTAAACGGATATATGGGAAAAATAAATTTTGATGACAAGGTTGCAATTATTGCATTGGATGCGGCGACGACCGGACGTCTTTCTGTTGTGTATTATGATGAAATGGGCGGAAAGCAGTATATGGATGCCATATTAAACTGGCAGCAGCATTGTAAATGGCGGCGGACTGTGAGGGTGGAAAAATCAGAGGGAGGTAAAAGGCGGATTACCTGTGAGTGTACACCGTCGCCCAGGGATATGGCTCTTGCGGCATTTGGCGTACAGAGATCGGAGTGGCTGGAAGCGGACAGCAAATTAATAAGGGCTACGGTAAAACGGCTGCTTCCATGTATAACACGCAAAGGGGTAAGGATTCCGCAGGATATTATCAGGGCGGCAGCACAGCGCGCATCCATGCCGCAGACAATGAGTGATTTTGTATGGTATAATGATGTGCTGTGTGTGGTGTGCGCGATGATACGGTATAATGGTAAGGAGGGAAATACAACAATGGACGATTTTCTGAATGAGAATACGGATGACCGGAGCGTTTTGTTCGGAAGGCTGCTGGCAGTCTATGATTTTATGGAACAGCGTGCCATGCTTGAATTTGATGAAGAGGGAAAAGTACAGGAAAGGCGTATGACAAATGCAAAGCGTTACTGGAATGCATACAGCAGCAGGCCGGCGAAAACGTTTAAGACGATAAAGCAGAACCTGATAGCATATGAAAGAAGGCTGAATAATTATCAAAGGATGAAGTTTGAAGAGTGGACAGGGGAAATCATGGCCCATTTGGCGGGAAACGGGTTCGACAATACGGCATTATCGGAAAATTACCTGCCGGGATATTATCTGCAGATGGAATATATGAAAAAAGCGGTTAAGAAAAAGAATGACGAACAAAGCGAGTCCCGGGTTGATGCTCCGTAATTTGCCGCGGGGAGTTTCATGGAAAGGATTCAGAATTTAAACAGGAGGAAAATAGTTATGGCTGAATTTACAAATAAGGTTGATTTTGAGGTTTTGGTAATGGTAAAAAATGCAAATCCGAACGGTGATCCACTGAACGGGAACAGGCCCCGGGAGACATATGACGGGTATGGCGAAATATCGGACGTGTGCATTAAGCGTAAAATCAGGAACCGGCTGCAGGATATGGGGGAACGTATTTTTGTACAGAGCGACGAGCGTTCCGATGATGAGTGCAGGAGCCTTGCAGACAGGGCAAAGAAGAATGAAGTTATGCAGAAGGCTTTGAAGGCTAAGGACAAAGATGCCTATGCGAAGGAGGCATGCAGGACGTGGATTGATGTGCGCGCTTTTGGCCAGGTATTTGCATTTAAAGACGACAGTGTGTCCGTGGGTGTGCGGGGGCCTGTTTCGGTTCATTCCGCTTTCAGTGTGCTGCCTGTGGCGATTAACAGCATGCAGATAACGAAGAGTGTAAACAGTGAGACAAAGGAAAAGAAGTCTTCAGATACAATGGGAATGAAGCATAAGATATATTCGGCATTGTATGTTATCAAAGGCAGTATCAACCATCAGCTTGCGGAAAAGACAGGCTTTAGTGATGAGGACGCTGAGAAGATAAAGGAGGCTTTGCGTACATTATTTGTAAATGATACATCTTCTGCAAGGCCTGACGGAAGTATGGAAGTCTGCAGGGTATATTGGTGGAAGCATAATTGCCCCATGGGACAGTACTCATCGGCAAAAGTCCATAAGCTGATAAGGATAACAGCGAAAGCAGATGATCCAAAGGAATTCGAGGATTATGATATTTTAGTGGATTCTCTTCCGGGTCTGGAGTTGGAAGAAATCGAGGGTATCTGACCATGTATTCGGAAGAAGATTATCTGATGCTTTCCGGCATCCAACACTTTGCATTTTGCAGAAGGCAGTGGGCAATTATACATATTGAGCAGCAGTGGGCGGAGAATTACAGGACAACGGCCGGAGAACTGATGCATAAGAAAGCCCATGAGGAAGGTTCTTTTGAAAAAAGGGGTAATCTGTTGATTGCCAGAGGATTGCGCGTATCCTCACATGAGCTCGGATTAAGCGGGCAGTGTGATGTGGTGGAATTTCACCAGGATGGAAAAGGCGTAGAGTTATTTGGATATGAGGGGAAATGGAACCTGGTGCCTGTCGAGTATAAGCGTGGGGAACCAAAAGAAAACAATGCGGATGAACTGCAGCTTTGCGCACAGGCATTCTGTCTGGAGGAAATGTTTCAGACAGACATCCCGGATGGGTATTTATATTACGGTGAGAACAGGCGGCGCAGCCATGTGGAATTTAAGGCGGAACTGCGGCAAATGGTAAAGAAAATGTCAAAAGAAATGCATGAGCTGTTTATAAGAGGGTATACGCCTAATGTGAAGCCTTCCAGGCAATGCAAAGCATGTTCGTTGGAAAATCTCTGTGTACCGAAATTGCAAAAGGGAATGAATGTCAGGGAATATATTGAACAGAATATCAAAGCAGGCGACTGAGCAGGCAGAGGGAAATATTTATGCCTTTTCCCATAAGTGCCGCTTGCATATGGTTTTCAGTAAAGAGTAGTTTGCTTTTTGCCCGTATTATCCAGGGCAGGAGGGGTGATGTGAGAAAATTATTAAACACTTTGTATGTTATGACCGAAAGCTGCTATTTGACTCTTGACGGTGAAAATATAGTGATACAGGACGGCGAGAAGACGTTGGGCAGATTTCCGCTCCATACATTGGAAAATATCATATGTTTTACCTACAAAGGGGCAAGCCCGGCACTGATGGGCGCCTGTGCGGAGCGGCAAATAGGGATGAGTTTCTTTTCACCCAGGGGCGCATTTTTAGCCCGGGTAGTTGGAAAGGAATATGGAAATGTGCTGCTTAGGAAAGAGCAGTACCGTATATCGGATGATGACAGCAAAAGCCTTTGTTATGCCAAAAACATGATTGTGGGGAAAGTTTTTAACGGCAGGTGGAGTATAGAACGTACATTGCGTGACCACGCACATCGTGTGGACGCAGGAAAGCTTAAGCAGGTGTCGGATATACTTTATGACACACTGCCTAAAATAGACGTTGTACTTGCTTTAGATGAACTCAGGGGGATCGAGGGGAAAGCTGCGGAACAATATTTTTCGGCATTTAATGATATGATACTAAACCAGAAGGAGGATTTTAAGTTTACGGTGAGGAACCGCAGGCCTCCGCTTGATAATATAAATGCGATTTTGTCATTTGCATACACAGTGCTTGCCGGCGACTGTGCCAATGCGCTGTCAAGTGTCGGACTGGATCCTTATGTGGGGGTTATGCACAGTGACAGGCCGGGGAGAACATCGCTTGCGCTTGATCTGATGGAAGAGTTGCGGCCGATTATGGCTGACAGATTCATTTTGACTATGATAAATACGAAAGCGGTTCAAGCGGTTCATTTTGAAAAGCGGAAGGATAACGCGGTTCTGTTAAATGAGGCTGGCAGGAAGGTATTTTTTAACGCATGGCAGAGCCATAAAAAGGAAACTATAAAGCATCCGTATTTAAAGGAAAAGATTGAATGGGGTTTGGTTCCCTATGTACAGGCTCTTTTGCTTGCCCGTACTATCAGGGGAGATGTAGAGGAATATCCTCCATTTTTATGGAAGTAGGTGTTGGAATGTTGGTATTGATTACATATGATGTTTCTACTATCGATGGGGCAGGCAAGGCTCGTCTTAGAAAAGTCGCCAAGGAGTGTGTGAATTATGGGCAGCGTGTCCAGAATTCTGTCTTTGAGTGTATCCTGGATGCTTCGCAGTTGTTGCTGTTAAAGGATCGTCTTGTATCACTGATAAATGAGAAAGAGGACAGCTTGCGATTTTATTATCTCGGGAACAACTATCAGGCAAAGGTTGAACATTTTGGCAGTAAGGTTTCTTATGAGGCAGAAGGGGTTTTGATGATATAGGCTGGTGCGGAGGGTAAGTGAACATTAAATACCAGAGGGGTTCGCACCATGAATAGGGGGGTGAAGAGAGTGTATTTTGTTTTTGAATAGAATAAATTGTGTTGAAGTTTGTGAATGTTGTATAAATGGAAATCATTATTTCATTAGAAATAGGTGATTTTTGCAGTCGCTCCCTATGCGGGAGCGTGGATTGAAATTTTGTGACAAGGTAGCACGGGCGGCTTTCGCCTTTGTCGCTCCCTATGCGGGAGCGTGGATTGAAATCGGTCATTGAGAGGTTGTCCGAGCACAAGATTAAGTCGCTCCCTATGCGGGAGCGTGGATTGAAATACAGACGGCGGCCTGTTTCATCCTGGACAATGAAGTCGCTCCCTATGCGGGAGCGTGGATTGAAATATGCGGCGCCCTTAAACCCACAAAAAGCGCCGCATTGTCGCTCCCTATGCGGGAGCGTGGATTGAAATGGAAAAGAGGAAGGGTGGCCAGCCGGGGAACCGGTCGCTCCCTATGCGGGAGCGTGGATTGAAATGTCACTTGTGCCGCTGTCTGGTTCATACTCGTTACGTCGCTCCCTGTGTAGGAGTGTGGAATGAAATACCAACGGTCGGCAGGAATAAACTGTACCGATTATGTCGTTCCCAGTGCGGGAATATATTTAAATCGGAAAACTGGGAAATTATATTCCTAATATAGCTGATTTGATTTTGAAAATCAATTATTCTTTGACAACATAGCTATGTAGTTATTAAAATGAAGATATTAATCAGTTGACGGCTATTTAAGGGATGGTTATAATTATTTTGAGAATTAAATTGAAACTAAAATGTCTGAAGAATATTATTGCGGATCAAAGAGATGACATATGAGGAGTTCTATGATAAATTTCATATCCCTTTTACACAGCAGCAGGAGGAGGCAGTCCGTTCTACGGACGGGGCGGTTCTTCTTCTTGCGGTTCCGGGCAGCGGGAAGACTACGGTTCTGGTGGCCAGGGTGGCGTATATGGTCTACTGTGCAGGGATTGCCCCTGAAAATATCCTGATATTGACTTACACAGTATCTGCGGCCCGGGACATGGCAAAAAGGTTTTGTTCCTGCTTTGGCAATGGGCTTGGCAATCGGCTGGAATTTCGGACAATCAATGGGATTTGTGCTAAAGTGATTCAATATTACGGGAATTTAATAGGGAAAAGTCCGTTTACCCTGGTGACGGAGAATGAGGTTACTGCTAAAATACTTTCAGATATTTTCCGCAGGACAGAGGGAGGTTATGCCACGGAAAGTGACTTGCAGGGCATCCGCGCACTGATTACATATATTAAGAACAGAATGCTTGATTATGATGAAATCAGGCAACTGGATAAAGAATCGGACTTAAAAATATCGGAGATTTATAAAGCATATTGCAGTGAGTTACGTGCCCGGGGAATGATGGACTATGATGACCAGATGGTGTATACGTATACGATATTAAGGAAAAGTAAAGAAGTATTGCAGTATTTTCAAAATAAATATGCATATATCTGTGTGGACGAAGCACAGGATACGTCTAAGGTTCAGCATGAAATCATCAGGCTGCTTGCCGGCAGGAGAGACAACCTCTTTATGGTGGGGGATGAGGATCAGAGCATTTACGGATTCCGTGCCGCTTATCCAGAAGCATTGCTGTCCTTTGAAAAGGAGCATCCGGCAGCAAAGGTATTGCTTATGGAGAAAAATTTCCGTTCCGATGCGAATATTGTAGCGGCGGCAGATCAATTTATTCAAAAGAATACATTGCGGCATGAGAAGCACATGACGGCGGCGAGGGGCGCTGCCATAGAGATACAAAGAATAGCATTGAAGGTCAGGAATGACCAATACCACTATCTCGCCGGGATGGCGGGAAAATGCCAGGCACAGACAGCAGTGCTTTACCGGAACAATGAAAGTGTGCTGCCGTTGGTAGATCGGTTGGAGCGGCAGGGCATTCCATACAGGTTCCGCAGCGTGGAGCTTACTTTTTTTACACACCGGCTGGTGCAGGATATACGGAATATTATCTGTTTTGCCGCCAACCCGAAGGATACGGATATATTTCTTCAGATTTATTACAAGGTTTCAACCTATATCAGTAAAAGGGATGCACTTCGTATATGTGAGATAAGCAGTCTGAAAAATATGAACGTCCTGGATGCGGCGGTACGTTACGGAGAGTTACCGGGCCGGACGACGCAAAGCTGCGAGCTGATTAGAACCCATTTGAAGTGCATGCTGTCGGAACGGGCAGACGCTGCAATTAACCGGATAGCATATTATATGGGATATAAGGATTACCTTGACCGTATTGGGATGAGTGACAGCAAACTGTTTATTTTAAAGTCGATCGCGGAAAATGAAGTTTCTCCGCAGAGGCTGGTTGACAGGCTGGATGAACTGCAGCAAAGGATAAAGGAAAAGCAGGGGGGCGGCCTGCCTGTCGGGGGGAGTGCGGCCGGAGTAAAGGGAGGCTTGCCGGATATGCAGCCTGTTATTCTGTCGACGATCCATTCCAGCAAAGGGCTGGAATATGACACGGTTTACCTGATGGATGTAGTTGATGGCATATTTCCGGAAAATGTCCCGAAGAAATTTCAGGATATGGACAGGAAGGAGCGGGAAGTCTATGAGGAAGAGCGCCGTTTGTTTTACGTAGGCGTTACCCGTGCTAAAAACATGTTGGCTGTTTTTCGTCTGGAACAGAAATCCACTTTCTGTGAGGAACTGGCCTTTGCAGAGAAAAAGGAGCTATATAAAGAATGGCAGCGGGCGGAGGATAAAAGGACGGGAAGCAGTCCCGGCCAGCCATATGCGATAAAGAAAAGGCCTTTTTCCAGAGAAGAGTATAGGAAATTTCTGGATGCCATCGGTGACGGGCTGATTGTCAGGCATAAGAAGTTAGGGGAGGGTGTGATTGTGGAAGTATTGCAGGACAGAGTAGTGATTCAGTTCGAAGATGGGAGGAGGCTGTTTGAACTGAAAGTGTTATATGAATATGGCCTGTTAAGTTTTTAGATTATGTGGGAATACCTCTGGGCGGCAGCGGGGTTCTTTCCGGGCGGACGGAAAGTATGCCTGCAATTTTATAGCTTATGCAGAAGTTAGGAAATTTCCATACCCGAATATGCGGCATCACCAGTGATGAAATAGGGGCAGGGAGATTTTTCATAGTAACTGAAAACGGTACATATTCAGGAGGGAAGGGCAGATGACTGAGGGAATGGAGCGCGTAAATTATCATACACATTGTGAGCGGTGCAGGCATGCGAGGGGCAGTGCAGGGGAATATGCAGAGGAAGCAATGAAGGCAGGCGTTGTAAAGTTGGGATTTTCTGACCACTTGCCTTTTTATGACGATCGTTTCGGCCTGCGTATGCCTTATTCGGAGATAGAGGAATATATGGAGGAGATCGCGGCGCTGCGGGAGAAATGGAAAGGGAAAATGGATATTTTCTGCGGTTTTGAGGGGGAATATGTGCGGGAGGATACCGCTTATTATGAGAAACTGCTTTCCAATGAGAATTGCGAATATCTGTTGCTCGGGCAGCATTTTTATGAGACAGCGCAGGGGGAATTTTTCAATGTCTATCAGTTGAAGGAGACGGGGCAGTATGAAGCGTACAGCGCTAATGTAGTGGAAGGGATGCGAACAGGCTTTTTCCGGTATGCAGCCCACCCGGATCTTATTTTTCTAAATGATTTTGTATGGGATATCCATTGTGACAGGGCATGCGACATATTGATTGACGGTGCGGTTAAGTACGGTTTTGCCCTGGAGTACAATGTCAACGGCTTCCGGCGGGAGAAGAAACAGTATCCGGACGGGGAACGTTTCCCGTATCCGCATGAAAAGTTTTGGGAGAGGGTCAGAGGGACGGGAATTCCGGTTTTCGTCGGTTCGGACTGCCATGACCCGAGGCAGGTTTATGACGGGAAGGTGGAAAGGTCGTATGAAAAACTGAGGGAATCAGGCATTTTGCCTGAGTTAAACCTGTTATTCCAGAAGTGAATGACGCTGGTTGTTATATTCCCGGTATGTTTAGAATATGCGGTATGGGGGAAAGAGGAAAGGGTTACATTAATGGCACGGAGTCTGGAACTTTACGAGAAGAAAATACTTAAGGATCAGGAATTCCCGATTCAACTGATTGTGAATAAATGCCACAGTAAGGGAAAATATTTTGATGTACACTGGCATGAACAGATAGAACTCCATTATGTGGTACGTGGACAGACTGTTATCCGGCTGGAACAGGAGGAGATGGAGGCAAAGGAAGGGGATTTGGTTATCGCCAACAGTAATGTACTGCATGAAGGGTATTGCAGGGGCGGGGAAATGGAAACGATGGTGGCGATTTTTGATATGGAGGCTTTTTCCAGGGAATTTGCGGATAAGAATATTATTTTCAGCCCGCTGATATCCGGTGATCCGGAAATTTCCAAGATTATGATGCAGGTCTACGAGGAATACAGAAGGAAGGAAATCGGCTACCGGCTTGTCTGTAAGGGGGAACTTTTAAAGCTCGTCACTTATCTGGCGCGCAATAATGCGCTGGAAATGCTTTCTGAAGAGGATGTACTGAAGCGCCGGAAGAAGCTGGAACGGCTGAATACGGTTTACCAGTATATTGAAAAGCATTATACGGAAGCCGTGACAAATAGTGAGCTGGCGGAGCTGGTACATTTGAGCGAGGGGCGTTTCTGCCATATTTTCAAGGAGAGTACAGGAATGGCCCCGCTACAGTATATCAATGAAATCCGGCTGAATAAGGCGATGAACCTTTTAAAGAAGGAGAATTTCACGGCGACGGAAGCGGCCGGGGCGGTCGGGTTTTCCGATTATAATAATTTCGGGCGGATGTTCCGCAGATATTTTGGATGTACACCGCTGGAGGCAAGGAAAAACAGAATACCGGCATCCGGCGGCCTGAAATGAGAGCTGTGACGCAGGAAGCGGGCGCCAAAACACGGCACCTAAGTGCTGGCGTCTTTCAATGGTCTGAAAGGGGACATATGGTTCCGGGCAGGCAGAGCGCTTAAGTTAATGACATTGGATTGGAACTGTGATAAAACAGCAGGATTGTATGAGTTTACAGCAGAAGAAAGCTATCTTTCTTCTGCTGTCTTTTTGTATAATAAATTTAATTTAGGAAATGCGGAAATGTACATTTTTGCTGGTGAGGAAAATCATGTATTAAGCAATAAGTTACAATTAACAGGAGGGTAAAAAAATGAAATTAGGAACTTTTACTGTAGTACTGGGAGATATGGCATTGGATGATGCGTGCAGTTTCCTTGAGTCGAACGGTGTACAGATGGTGGAAATCGGATGCGGCGGATTCCCGGGCAAGGCACATTGCGATGCGGCGGAACTTCTGGCAGATGAGAACAAACAGAAGGAATTTCTGGACACAATCCACAGGCATAATCTGGAGATCAGTGCGCTGAGCAGCCATGGGAATATGGTGCATCCGAAGCCGGAAATTGCAAAGAAATTTGATGATGACCTGACAAACGCTATTTTGCTGGCGGAGAAGCTGGGCGTGCCTGTAGTGAATACTTTCTCCGGATGCCCTGGGGGAAGCCCGGCAGACCAGATGCCTAACTGGGTAACCTGCCCGTGGCCGGAGGATTTTTCCGAGGTGTTGGAATATCAGTGGAATGAAGTCCTGATCCCTTACTGGAAGAAGAAAGTTGCTTTTGCCAAAGAACATGGCATACATAAAATTGCATTGGAGCTTCATCCGGGATTCTGCGTTTACAATACAAGGACGCTGCTGCGCCTGCGGGAGGCAGTGGGGCCGGAAATCGGTGCGAATTTTGATCCCAGCCATTTGATCTGGCAGCAGATGGATCCCTGCGTATGCATCCGTGAGCTTGGAAAAGCAGGCGCTTTGTTCCATTTCCATGCAAAAGATACCTGGATCGATCCGACCAACGTAGCGGTAAATGGCGTGCTGGATACGATGCACTATGGCAATGAGATCGATCGTTCCTGGATTTTCCGTTCCGTTGGATACGGACATGGTGAAGAATACTGGAAAGCAATCGCTTCGGAACTGCGTCTGGCGGGTTATGATTACGCGATCAGCATTGAGCATGAAGACAGCCTGATGTCCGGAAGGGAAGGATTGCTTAAGGCAATTCAGTGCCTGAAAAATGTATTGATTTTTGAAGAGAGAGGAAGCATGTACTGGGCATGAAAAAGCATACTTTGGCGATGGCCGGCTTTGGCGGCATGGCGGGCTGGCATTATGATTTGATTGAAAATATAGATGGCCTGTCTGTGGCAGGGATTTGGGACATTAAAGAGGAACGGCGGGATTATGCCCGTTCCAGGCAAATTCATGTATATGGGAGTTTAGAAGAGCTTCTGGCGGATGAATCGGTAGATCTGGTACTGGTGGCAACACCTAATGATGTACACAAAAGTATCGCGATAGCCGCGATGGAAGCAGGGAAAAATGTGGTCAGTGAAAAACCTGTTACGCTGTGTTCGGCGGATTTGCAGGAAATGATTGCTGCTTCCGAAAAATGCGGCCGGTTTCTGACCGTACATCAAAACCGCCGTTGGGATGAAGATTTCCTCACTGTGAAAAAGGTGATGGAAGAAGGCGCTCTTGGCGAGGTATTCCGTGTGGAATCCAGAGTGCATGGTTCGCGCGGGATTCCGGGAGACTGGAGGCAGGAGAAAGAACATGGCGGCGGCATGGTGCTGGACTGGGGAGTACATCTTTTGGATCAGGCACTTATGCTGTTCCCGGGCGTAGCGCTTGAGACGGTTTATGCGACCTTGACGAATGTAACCAACCAACTGGTGGATGACGGATTCACGGCGGATCTGGGTTTTGCAAACGGAATCCATATGATTGTGGAAGTGGGGACGAGCAATTTTATCAGCCTTCCCCGATGGTATGTGCTTGGTACGGACGGAACCGCAATGATCGGCGATTGGGGGGAGAACCTGAAAATCGTGAGGGCCTGCGGTGTGGACGAAGGGGATGTTGTTCCGGTGCGGACGGCTGCCGGTTTGACGAAGACAATGGCGCCGAGACGGGAGGACAGCATTTTTACCGAAGAACGTCCCGAGGAAAAGAGCGATATCCGCGAATTTTATCAAAATGTAATGGCAGTGCTGGACGGACGGGAGGAGAGCCGGATCAAACTGGAAGAAGTGGCACGGGTAATGCGTGTTATGGAAGCTATTTTTGAATCCGCACAGAAACATCAGGTTGTGCGGTTTGAGGGATAGAAGGCCGGGATAGGAAAGGAGATTTAAATTATGAAATTACCAGTTGCGGCACAGGTATATTCTGTGCGTGAGGCTGCGGCGGAAGATTTCGGGGCGGCTATGCAGCGGCTTGCAGATATGGGTTATGACGGTGTAGAGCTGGCAGGGCTTTACGGGAAATCAGCGGCAGAAATACGCGCCTGCCTGGAGAGCGCGGGGCTGCAGGCAATCAGCGCCCATGTGCCGGTGGAAGAATTTGAAAACGATTTGGAAAAGACCGTGCAGACTTATAAAGAAATCGGCTGTAAATATGTGGCGATCCCTTATCTGAATAAAGATAGATGGTATGGCGGAAGCCAGTATCAGAATACGCTGGATAATATCGACAAGATATCTGAAAAATGCCGGGAAGCAGGGATGGAGCTGCTGTACCATAATCATAATTTTGAATTTGAGAAAACAGATGAGGGAACTTACCAGTTGGATGATTTCTATGGGACAGTTCCCGCGGAAAAGCTGAAAACGGAGCTTGACCTGTGCTGGGTGAAAGTCGGCGGAGCCGATCCCGTTACATACCTGCATAAATACAGCGGACGGTGCCCGATTGTGCATGTAAAGGATTTTATCCGCAAAGATGGGGAGGTTGTACTCGTTGCCGTCGGCGACGGGGAAGTCGGTGCAAAAGCAGTGGTGCCTGCGGCAGTGGAGAGCGGCGCGCAGTGGCTTGTTGTGGAACAGGATACCCATACTTTTGGAAGCCCCATGGAAAATATGGAAAAGAGCCTGAAGTGTGTAAAGGCGAATATGTAATCAGCCCTGTATCCGACAGGAAAGAATCCGTCATCCTGCAGGGTTGGATGACAAGTTATATTTTGCAGACAAATAAGCGGCAGTGAATATAAGCAGCAGTGGATGTAACTGCCGCGGGATAGATAATAACAAGCCGGTGAACGGCAGAATGGAGAAAGAATATCATGAAAACATTGAATGTTGGTGTTGTAGGATGCGGCGGTATTGCGAAGTCAAAGCATTTGCCTGCTATGAAGAGGAACGGTAAATATAATATTGTTGCTTTTTGCGATTTAGTGGAAGAACGGGCTGTGGAAGCAAAAGAAGAGTTCGGCACAAGCGACGCTCGTGTTTATACGGATTATCAGGAGCTGATCAAAGAGGATCTGGATGCTGTATATGTGCTGACCCCCAATAACGCGCATGCACCGGTAGCCATAGCGGCGATGAAAGCAGGGAAAAATGTAATGTGCGAAAAACCCATGGCAAAGACTTACGCGGAAGCTATGGAAATGGTGCAGACGGCGAAAGATACAGGAAAGATTCTGACAGTAGGTTATCAGAACCGTTACAGAGGGGATTCCCAGTATTTGAAAAAAGCCTGTGCAAACGGTGATCTCGGAGAGGTATACTATGCAAAGGCACATGCAATCCGCAGAAGGGCGGTTCCTACCTGGGGAGTATTTCTCGATGCGGAGGCACAGGGCGGCGGTCCGTTGATTGATATCGGTACCCATGCGCTGGATTTGACACTCTGGATGATGGATAATTATGAGCCGGAATCCGTGACCGGTTCCGTGTACCGTAAACTGGCGGATCAGAAGGACACAGGGAATGCATGGGGTGACTGGGATCCGGAAATTTTCACAGTGGAGGATTCTGCATTCGGCTTTATTAAAATGAAAAACGGTGCGACGATCCATCTGGAGGCTGCCTGGGCATTGAACAGCCTGGAAGTGGACGAAGCAAAGACGACTCTCTGCGGGACCAAAGCAGGGGCGGATATGAAAGACGGCCTGCGCATAAACCGTGTACAGTACGGGAAGCAGTGTGTGGAGAAACCGGCGTTGGATGCGGCAGGCGTTGCATTCTATGACGGTGATACGGAAAGGCCGGAAGATGTGGAGCAGGAAGTGTTCTACGAGGCAATTGTAGACGGCAAACCGTTAACAGTACTGCCGGAACAGGCTATGGTGGTGACACAGATTCTGGAAGCAATTTATGAATCGGCAAAGACAGGGAAAACCATATATTTTGAATAAAAGGACATGGAAGCAGGAAGGGCCATAAAGAAAGGATTTATGGCCTTTTCTGATAAAAGCCGGAAAAGCCGGGGAAAGGCGGGACAAAAATGAAATTGGGTATTATTTCCTGGATCGGGGAAGAGGATTTTATTAAGGTAAAGGAAAAAGGGCTCTCCTTTGTGGAGCTGGACGTAAATGACCGTGCGGAAGAATTTTTGGAGCATGTGGATGAAGTGAAAGGATACAGCGAGAAGTATGGGCTGCCTGTCCAGGCGATTGGACGGTGGGGGAGCGGACGTATCTGTAAAGACGGCATCTGTGAGGATGAGCTTTCCCTGGAATGCCGGTTGATTGATGCGGCGCAGAAGCTGGGATGCACGATATATATTACAGGCTGCAATTATGTGGATGAGCTTTCTTATTATGAAAACTGCAGCCTTGCAATTTCCTATTTTGAAAAGCTGATCGCATACGGAAAAGAAAAGGGTGTGAGGATTGCTACTTATAACTGCAGGTGGAACAATTTTGTCTGTGATCCGATGGCATTTACCTTGATCCATGGATACTTAAAAGAATTATATATCAAATACGACACATCACATTGCATTTATGCAGGAGGGGATTATCTCCAGGAGGCTAAGGACTGGGGCGAACGTTTTATCCATGTCCATATCAAGGGAGCCCTGACAATTGACGGGAAGCGTTTTGACGATCCCCCGGCAGGGATGGATATGACGAATTGGGGAGCGTTTATGGCGATTTTACATGCGAAAGGCTATCAGGGAGGCTTAAGCATCGAACCCCATTCGGAGAATTGGAGAGGCGAGCTGGGCGATAAGGGTGTGGATTATACTATCGGATTTATCCGAGGGCTTACCTTAGAAACTGTATAAAAAAGACCGGCAAATGGCATAGGTCTTAGAGCATGTTTGAGAGATTTTAAATATATTCCGGCATAAAAAGCCCGGCATATATATGGACTATGAAGTATCCATATATATGCCGGGCTTTCAGCACAATGGAAGCAATGGGGCTCGAACCCATGACCTCTCGCGTGTGAGGCGAACGCTCATCCCGGCTGAGCTATGCTTCCGTTGCCTATATTATAGCACGATGGATTGGAAATGCAATAGTTTTTTTGAGAAAAATAGTTCCTACAGGTTCAGGCTGGAAAAACGTTTAACGAGCCGGGATGAAATCTCCACTTTTGATGTGTGTACAACTTTCGAGTCAATCTGTTCGATGAGCAGTTTAGCGGCGGTCTTGCCGATATAGAGGCGGGGGACGTCCATCGTGGTGAGTGAAGGTTCAATAATTCTGCTTTCGGATATATTGTCAAACCCGATAATGGATATGTCGTCCGGAATCCGGTAGCCGCGGAGCATGAGCGCCTTCATGGCGCCGATGGCTATGATATCATTGTCGGCAAAATAACATTTGGCAAGGGAATCGTTCCTGTCTATAATTTCCAGCATGTCCGCCATAGCGGCTTCGATGGAAGGCGAGAGTTTATGGATGATGGAACGGGAGGGGGACATCCCGTTTTCTTTGATTGCTTTGAAAAAGCCTTCCTGCCTTTCCAGAAAATTGGGGATGGAATAGCTGGACTGCAGATAACCCGGTTGGGATTGGGTGCCGCTGATCAGGTGGTTTGTTGCGATATATGCTCCCTGAGAGTTGTTAATCAGTACGCTTGTGCAGTCGAGGGAATCAAAGTAGGTGTCTAACAGAACCATCGGATACCCCAGGGAAAGGAACTGCTGGCAGGCATCCTGGCGTATTTCCGTTCCCATTAAGAGGATCCCTTTGCAGTTGGAAATGCGCAGGTCGGAAAAGCATTCTTCGAGTATGTCTATTTTTTCATAAAATCGTACCATTTTTATAGTAAAGTGCTCTTTTTGGAATTCGCTTTTTACCCCGTCATAAAGTTCGTCAAAGATGGGAGTGTAGGAAAGGATTGCATTGTTCGTTTTATATAAGATGATATATATGGAACCGCTGCGGTTGGGGTCGTGCTTGATCCTGGTGAAGTCATATCCGTATTTTTCTGCGGCATTAATGATTTTTGTACGGGTTTCCGTGCTGACACCGGGCTTATTATTCAATGCCATGGAAACGGCAGTTGCTGATATGCCCAGCTTTTTGGCTAATTCTTTTGCGGTAACAGACATATGAGGGCTCCTTTCTGCTGTTTTTTAGTTGACAGAAGTTTCCGGGAAGGCTATTTCCGGACAGTTATTATGAAAAAGCCTCTCCGGCCTCCATTTTCATCACTGGTGAAGCCACGCATTCGGGGCATTGGGATTTCTTTAGGAACTGTATGTAAATAACCTGTGACAGTTGCGCTGGATTTTTCTCTGAGTGTGCCAACCCAAAATCGGGCGCATAGCGGGCTATGTAACTGATTTTGGGTTGGTGCAATCGGAGAAAAAGACCAGCAAATGGCATAGGTTATTTACATACAGTTCCTTAGAGCCTGTTTGGTATAGTTTAGTAAAAAAAATGATTTTTTGCAAGTGTAAATCAGGAAAAGATATATTATAAAGCAATAATAAAGTAAAAAAGTACTTTATTTTTTGTTGAAATAAAGTATATTCTGAAATATTATATTTTATAAAGATAGTTCAGGGTTCAGGCAGAATTTTGAGAAAGAAAAAAGGTTTTCAGCAATATCCGCCGGGCTGTCTTCCCGCTGCAAGGCAGGGGGGCAGGGACGGATACAGGGCAAAACAGCAAGGAGGAAAGGGATATGGCAGCAATAAAGCTTGGATTTGCACCGACCAGAAGGAGTATCTTCAGTGCGCCGGCGGCCGTGGAGTATGCGGATTACACAAGGGAAAAATTGAAAGCGATGGGTGTTGGCTTTGTGGACATCAATGATATAGCGGAGGACGGCCTGCTTCATGATGATAATGACAGGATAAAGATTGAGGAGAAGTTCCGGAAGGAGAAGGTTGACGGTTTGTTTTTCCCGCATGGGAATTTCGGGACGGAGTATGAAGTTGCAAGGCTTGCAAAGAGCCTGAATGTGCCTGTTTTGATATGGGGGCCCAGGGATGAGTGCCCGGATGAAAAGGGAATAAGGCTCCGTGACAGCCAGTGCGGTATTTTTGCCACGGGCAAGGTACTGAGGAGATTTAAGGTTCCGTTTACCTATCTGACCAACTGCAATCTGGAGGACCCGGAGTTTGAGGAAGGGATCCGCAGATTCCTGGCAGTATGTAATGTGGTAAGGACGTTCCGGGGGATTCGGATATTGCAGATTGGGCCAAGGCCTTTTGATTTCTGGTCAACGATGTGCAACGAAGGGGAACTTTTGGAAAAATTCAATATTCAGCTTGCGCCGGTCCCGATGCCGGAACTGACAGAAGAAATGAAGAAAGTAAAGGAGTTAAAGGAAGAAAGGGGCAAGGTGGAGGAAGTAGTTGCTTATTGCAGGGAAAACTTTAACATCGCCATTAAGGATGAAGAACTGCTGAATGTAGCGGCCCTTAAGGTTGCGATAAGAAATCTTGCGGATAAATATGGATGCAGTGCCGGGGCTATACAGTGTTGGAATGCACTTCAGGGTGAAATCGGAATTATGCCCTGTGCTGCAAATGCCCTTTTGAATGAAGAGGGATTTCCGGTAGTATGCGAAACGGATATTCACGGCGCCGTCACTGCACTTATGGTGGAAGCGGCAGGGATGGATCAGAGCAGAAGTTTCTTTGCTGACTGGACAGTGCGCCATCCTTCCAACGATAATGGGGAATTACTGCAGCATTGCGGGCCATGGCCGTTAAGCTGTGCTTCCTGTAAGCCGACCATCGGCTATCCTCTCGCATTTTCCCATCCGGGGGCGGTTGAGGCGGAGGCAAAGCACGGGGAGCTGACCCTTGCGCGCTTTGACGGGGATAACGGGGAGTATTCTTTGCTGCTCGGGAATGCAAAAGGGATTGAGGGGCCTTATACGAAAGGAACCTATCTTTGGATTGAAGTTGAGAACTGGCCGCGGCTTGAGGCGAAGATTGTTGAGGGGCCGTATATCCACCATTGCGTTGGTATCCATCAGGATGTAGTTCCCGTTTTATACGAAGCATGTAAGTATATTGGAGTAAAACCGGATCTTTATGATGATGTGGAGCAAAAGGTTATCGATATTATTCATGGGGTGAAATAAAATGGAGAAAAGAGAATTGGATGTAAAGGCTTTGACATTAAAATCGCTGGAGTTACGCAAGGTAGTGCTTGAGATGATTATGAAATCCGGCGGAGGCCATATCGGCGGCGATTTTTCGGTTATGGATATTCTTGTTACACTGTATTTTGACCAGATGAATATCAGCCCGGAAAATATGGACGATGAGAACCGGGATTATTTTGTTATGAGCAAGGGGCATTCGGTAGAGAGTTACTATGCAGTGCTGGCGGCGAAGGGTTTCTTCGGAACGGACACAGTGATCAATGAATTTTCACAGTTTGGTTCTAAGTTTATCGGGCATCCGAACAACGAACTTCCGGGGATTGAAATGAATTCAGGATCCTTAGGCCATGGCCTGCCGGTCTGTGTCGGTATGGCGCTGGCCTGCAGGAAGGAAAACAGGCCGAGCCGTGTGTATACCGTTATGGGGGACGGTGAACTGGCGGAGGGGTCTGTCTGGGAAGGGTTTATGGCGGCAGGGCATTATCGGCTGTCCAATCTCTGTGCAGTGGTTGACAGAAACCGCCTGCAGATTTCCGGGACAACAGAGCAGGTTATGACACATGAGAACCTTCATGCGCAGATTGAAAGTTTCGGTTGGAATGTGATTGAGACGGAAGGCAATGACATAGCAAAACTGCATGAGGCATTTGATCAGGCCAGGGCAGTGACGGACAGGCCGACCTGCATCATTGCAAATACCATCAAAGGGTATGGAGGGGGAGAAATTATGGAGAATAAGGTGGCCTGGCATCATCATGTACCGACGAAAGAGGAATATGAGGAAATTGTTAAAGCCATAGATGCGAAGAAGGAGGTGGCGCTTCATGAATAAAATTCCAAATAGGCAGGCAATCTGTGAGACTCTTATGGCGCATGCCAAAGAGGATAAGAGGATCATAGCATTATGTTCGGATTCCAGAGGCTCCGCGTCGATGACTCCTTTCTTCAATGAATTTCCGGCTCAGTCAGTGGAAGTAGGGATTGCGGAACAAAACCTGGTAAGTATAGCAGCGGGGATGGCGCACTGCGGTGAGAAGCCGTACTGTTTTTCACCGGCGTGTTTCCTTTCGACAAGGAGTTATGAGCAGGCCAAAGTGGATGTGGCATATTCCAACACAAATGTGAAACTGATTGGAATCAGCGGAGGGATCAGCTATGGGGAACTGGGGATGAGCCACCATTCCGCGCAGGACATTGCGGCGATGTCGGCTATTCCGAATATGAGGGTATACCTTCCAAGCGACAGGTTCCAGACGGAGAAACTGATAGAAAACCTGCTGAAGGATGAGAAACCCGCTTATGTCAGGGTGGGACGGAACCCGGTGGAGGATATTTACGGTGAGGATAATTGTCCGTTTGAGATGGACAGAGCAACCGTAAACGGAGAAATAGACGCACAGAATGATGTGGCAATTATTGCCTGCGGGGAGATGGTAAGGCCATCGATAGAGGCTGCGGCTATTTTAAAAGCTAAGGGAATAAAGGCAGTGGTACTGGATATGTACTGTGTGAAGCCGCTGGATAGGGCTGCGGTTGTAAAGGCGGCAGGAAATGCCAGGCTTGTGCTTACGGTGGAGGAACATGCGCCTTACGGAGGGCTTGGAAGTTCCGTTGCAGTGGAAGTGGCGGCAAAATGCCCGCGGAAGGTTATTACAATGGCGCTTCCCGACGACCATGTGATTACCGGGAAATCGCCGGCGGTGTTTGATTATTACGGGCTGAATGCGGACGGGATCGCCCGGAAGGCAATGGAGAATCTGGAGTAACATGGAGGTTGGTATGGGAAAAAGGTATATTGTCAGTATCGACCAGAGCACACAGGGAACGAAGGCGCTGCTTTTTGACGGACAGGGTAAATTGTGTATGAGGACGGATTTGCCCCATAGGCAGATCATAAGCGGCAGGGGATGGGTTTCCCATGATGGGGAAGAAATATACAGAAATACGATCCAGGTGATAAAAAATGTTTTGGATTTGGCGGGAGTAAACCCGGACGATGTGGCCGGTATCGGGATCAGCAATCAGCGGGAGACAGGCATCATGTGGGAGAGGGAAACCGGAAAGCCGTCAGACTATGCGGTAGTATGGCAGTGCGCGAGAGCCGCGGAAATCTGCAGGAGAAAAGAGATAAGCGGTATGGCCGGCCGGATAAGGGAGAAGACAGGGTTAAAACTTTCCCCCTATTTCACCGCAGCGAAGATATGCTGGCTGCTTGAGAATGTGGAAGGTGCTATGGAGAAGGCTAAGAACCGTAAAATCTGCCATGGAACTGTGGATTCCTATCTGGTATACAGAATGACAGACGGGGAAGTATACGCGACGGATTATTCCAACGCATCCAGGACACAGCTTTTCAATATATTTACATTGGAATGGGATAAAGAAATCTGTGGCGCTTTCGGGATTGATGCAGGGAACCTTCCGGAAGTGAGGGATTCCAATGCCTGTTTCGGATATACGGACTGTGAGGGCCTGTTTGCGGAACCGGTCCCGATCCATGCCGTGATGGGAGATTCCCATGCGGCGCTTTTCGGGCAGAACTGCAGGAAAGCCGGTATGACGAAAGCAACTTATGGGACGGGTTCATCAATTATGATGAATATTGGGTACAACCCGATTTTAAGCAGTAACGGTTTGGTGACTTCACTGGCCTGGGGCATTGACGGAAAGCCGGAATATGTCCTGGAAGGGAACCTGAATTATACAGGTGCGGTTGTCTCATGGCTGAAGGACAGCGCCGGGCTGATAGAGAGTGCTTCCGAGACAGAGGCATTGGCCAATGAAGCGGTACAAAATGATGAATTGTACCTGATTCCTGCATTTACCGGATTGGGCGCTCCATATTGGGACAGTGAGGCGAGAGCGGCAATCATCGGGATGGACAGGACGACGGGGAAGGCAGAGCTGGTGAGGGCGGCGCTGGAGAGCATAGCATACCAGATAACAGATATCCTAAGGGCTATGGAAGGAGATTCACAGAGAAAGCTTGACGTATTGAAAGCAGACGGCGGGCCGACAAAAAATAAGTATCTCATGCAATTCCAAAGTGATATCGCCGGCTGCGAGGTTGCCATATCCCAAATGGAGGAATTATCCGGTATAGGAGCGGCTTTTATGGCCGGTATGAAACTTGGGCTATGGCAGGAAGACGTATATGATACAATAAAATGGAATAAAGTTTCCCCGGAGATGGAGACGGACGTCCGTAAACACAAATACGACGGCTACAAAAAAGCAGTGGACATGGTCAGAAGAAAATAAATAAGTGCGGCTTGGACAGGTAGCGGCGGAACTGGAATAGGAGGTTAGGGAATGCAGCAGGTTGAGAAGTGGGGTGTATTTGAAGTCAGCAGGAAAGGGAAAAGCGACGGTAATCCCTTCCGTGATTATACTATGGCGGTAAATTTCAAGGGGGAGAAAGAAGAACTGACAGTTAATGGTTTTTATGACGGGGATGGTATCTACCGGGCAAGGTTCATGCCTTCCTGTGAAGGGAAGTACAGTTATACAATTTCCGGCAATTTTGCAGATACGGCCGAAGAGCCGGAAGGCGTGTTTGAAGTGACGGCGCCTGCGGGGAACAACCGGGGGCCGGTAGTTGTTGCGGACAATATACGTCTGCGTTATGCGGACGGAACGCCATATTATTCTATCGGGACGACCTGCTATGCCTGGGTAAACCAACCGATGGAGAGGCAGGAGCAGACACTGGAAACATTGCGCGGGAGCGCCTTTAACAAGATCCGTTTCTGCTTTTTCCCGAAGTTTTATGAATTCAATACGAAGGAGCCGATTACTTACCCGTTTATCGCGGGAAACGGTGAGGGCCTGGATCCGGAACTTGTGGAAAAAGAAAAAGAGCATAAAATGTTTTTCCCGGGTATGAAAGACGAAGAGCCGAATTACAGTTTTGATTATACGAGGCCGAATGTAGAGCATTTTCAGAGGTTTGACCTGCGGATAGCCCAATTGATGGAAATGGGCATTGAAGCGGACCTGATTCTGATGCATCCCTATGACAAATGGGGCCTGAATCAGATGGGGAAGGAGGCTTGTGACTTTTATCTCCGCTATGTGGCAGCCAGATACGGTGCTTACCGGAATGTATGGTGGTCACTCTCCAATGAATATGATTTTATTAAGACGAAAACCGCAGAGGATTGGGAGCGTTACGGGCAAATAGTTTCTGAAAGCGATCCATATCATAGGCTCCTGTCGGTACATAACGGTATTGTACCTTATGATTTTTCAAAACCCTGGATTACCCATTGTTCTTTACAGCGTGTAGATTTTTACCGTACCACGGAGGATACGGACAGGTATTTGGAGCAGTATGAGAAACCGGTAGTATGGGATGAAATCTGTTATGAAGGAAATATCGGCCTGGGTTGGGGCAACATTACCGCGCAGGAGCTGGTGAGAAGGTTCTGGGAAGCGATGCTCCGCGGCGGGCATTGCGGGCACGGTGAGACTTATCTTGATCCGGAAGACGTGCTCTGGTGGTCCCATGGCGGCGTGCTGAAAGGGGAAAGCCCTGCAAGGCTGCAGTTCCTTCTGGATATTCTGAAAGAGGTTCCGGGCGGCTGCCTGACGAAAGGAGAAGGGCTTTTTGATGAATTGGTCGGATACGCGGGAGGACATGTCGGGGAGGGGAGGGCTGCCTGCTATGATTATTCGATCCATTATCTTGGATTCTGCCAGCCGGCTGTCCGTCCCGTGATTCTGCCCGAGGAGGGAGAATACGAAGTAGAACTCATTGATACCTGGGATATGACCGTTACTTTAGTTGGGAAAATGAAAGGATATAACAAAATTACCATGCCCGGCAAGCAGTATATGGCGCTGCGGATCCGGAAAGTGGGATAAGCGGGATAGTTTTGCAAAAAGAACATCCCAATTAGATTATTATAGAACCGTCCAGGGGAGAGTTAATCTCCCCTGTTTGATTTTGATGGTAAATAGAGAAGGATAGTGGTATAATGAAGCAAGTGAAAGGGCATCTGGAAACAGGGGGTAAAATATGCTATATCATTACACTGGTTTTGCGGCATTTGACGGGATTATCCGTTGCGCGGAGCTGAGGCTCAATAATATTCTGAATATGAACGACGCTTCTGAAATGAGGTTATTTATGAACGGCATCTGCAGGGCCGTCCTTGATAAATTAAGTAAGGACAGTGACAGGGAAAGAGTGCACCAGATGGAAGCGCTTTTTCAGGACGAGATGGAAGAGGAGTTTCATTATTCCGCGTATGCGGCGTGTTTTTCAAGGTACCGGGATGACGCCGCACAGTGGGAAAGATATGGGCACCTTGGGCAGGGAGTGTGCATTGCGTTTCATGAGGACCTGATGCAGAAAATGGTAGGCGGTGTTGTTTCCCTTCAGGAGGTATATTATCAGGAAGATATGCGGGAGCATCGTCTGGTAAATGAATTTTACCGGACGGCCAGGGCCGACAGGGAATTTTCGGATATCCTGCCCAGGCTGCAGGAACTTATGAATGATGCCTGGGTGCAGTCGGCTGCTTTCAAGCATCCTTCCTTTGCCAGCGAAAGGGAATTCCGGCTGGTGGTTTCGCCTTTTATATCCAATGAATTTGCGGTGGAGCCGAAATATCATGTGTCTACGGATCGGATTAAAAAGTATTATCCCCTGGATCTGAACCGGCTGTGCGGAAGGCTGAAAATGCACCCGGCGGATTTGGTAGGGGAAATTATCATCGGTCCTACCTCGTCCCAGTCACTGCCTATTTTGCAGGACTATCTGGAGGACTGCGGACTGAATGTTTTAAGCGATAAGATTAGTATGTCCCAATGCCCGCTGCGGCGGCATACGGTTACTTAGAATGTTATAGTTCACTCCCTGCCCTATGCGTGGCCCAGACACCCCATCTGATTTTTTTGCAGCTTATTTGAATGGGGTTTTACTAAACAGAAGAGACAAGTTACTGGCAGAGTCCGGGTCGGCTGTGAAGGGCATCCATGCCCGACACAGCCTAAAATGGCCATCCATGGCCATTTTCCCCTGAGTTTGCGAATCTTCTGTTAAGTAAAACCGCCATTCAAAACGATGCAAAAAAATCAGATGGGGTGCCTGGGCCACGCATAGGGCAGGAAGTGAACCAATGTCATTGACTTAAGGGGATTTCTGTGTTTCCAATAGGAATCTTC
>CANDKY010000050.1 GCA_947385425.1 uncultured Lachnospiraceae bacterium
TTCCTCTACCCTATCATAAAAATACTGTGCATTTGATATCTGTTCTTCAACCTCTTTTTTCGATATTACAAAATAGTCATTATAGTCGCTATCGCTACGAATATCAAAGGCTTCCGATATTATATCTGACATAGATACATCAAATATCCCTGTTTTAATATATTCTTTACGAAAATAAGCGCCCACCGTAGAATGTTTTGAAAAGTCTATGGAACTTAATGCTAATACACTTCGCATACAATGGAAAACCCCATAGTAAGACCGACTTGCGCACCCTTATAATCCGATATCTCTATCAATGCTTTTGCCGATATAATACATTGCCTCACTGTCTCTAAACGATATATAGCTAAATCTGCTCTTGCTTTATCCATAAATTCTCATACCTTCCTTTTCAATGTTTTGGTAAAATGGCTGGTACTTCATATTGTTTTCATAATCATCACTATTACGTGCAAGAAGCGAAACCATAATATCATTTTTTAAACCAACGCGGCTTGCAATTCTACTGATTTCTTTTCGTCGTTGCATTATTTCTTTTTGATCGCAATTCAATAAAACCATAATATCAACGTCTGATTCCAAATTAAAATCCCCACGTGCATACGAACCATACAAAATAATACGTTCAATCTTTGCACCAAATAGTTTTATCAATTCTTCATATACTTCAGACGTAATATTTTTTATCTTTTCTTTCATTTCTTGATACCTCATATATTTCTCAAACCCCAATATCCATCCTTTTTATAAGTATATCCCAAAAAACTTTGCTTCTCAACAGCCTTTCATAAAAATAATACTAAAACGGAGAGCCCTCAGACTCTCCGCCCCCCTATTCTTTTATCTTGCAATACACAATCGCTACCCCCGTACTTACCGCCGTCGACACAATCACCGACGCGATAATTCCCGCCGGTTTCACGCTCCCGTACTGCTGCCTGTAAGCTGGTGTCAAGTTAGGACTAAAAAATATTTCAACTTTTTTCAAAAACTTACAATTTATGACATCTTAGCTTTTACTAATTCCTGCTCTATCTTTATCACATTCAAACCGAAATGATAAAGGGCTCTCCATAATACGGAATCAATGAATCATGTGTTAAAAACATCAGATTTTCCGCCTTTGCCTGAGCTATCATAATTCTGTCAAACGGGTCATTGTGCCGGGGAGCGTTCCCCGGACGTTTCAACGTTTCCAGTGCCGAAACATGTTTATTAAAAACAGGCAGCACAAGATATCCATTATCTTCACAGCCCTTTTCCAAAAGACTGCCACTTATCCGAAGCCTGTCTGGGTGTAGCATATGTTTAATTGTAATTTCCCAGACAGAAGCTGTGCTATAAAATATTTCGTTTCCTTCATCAAGGATAATGTCTTTCGCTCGCCCCGGCAGCTTAGGGTCATTCAGTACTGCCCAAATAGCTATGTGTGTGTCTATCAAAATTTTCATCAGCCATATACTCCAAACATTTCTGCAATTTCATCATTGCATTCGTCTATATCATAATCTGCATCAATAAGGTCCTGACCTTCCAAGCTGCCAATTCTACGTGTACCACTCCTGGTCATACCCGCTTCACTGATATTCTCTTCACTAATTTCTTCCGGCTTCATAAAACGCTGTATCATATCAAGCAAAAACCGCAGATTATCATCTGATAAGCCATTAAGGGATTGTATTACCTGTCTCTGTAATGTTGACATATCTATTACCACCTTTCTCTATCTATTATACCTTTCCGTATTTGCTGTCTCTATATTTTAAGTATATCCTAAAAGACATCTTTCCTCAACACCCTTTCCTGTCTGCCACTACCGTTCAGATTAGTATTATTTCAGCTTTTTACAAAATCATGCAATTTATGACTGCACATTAAACTTCCACTTAATCTCCACCCTATCATCCCCATACACATCAATCCTCTCAATCAGCTCATCCACCAGCCCCTTTGTCAGCCCTTCCGCTCCTATCATTGCTGTCATCCCCATTTTATCTTCCAGCAAATTCCGCGCAATGACAGTCTCTGAAAGCTGCTGGTCCAGAAGTTCCAGCTCTCTCTTACCTTCCGCCTCTTTTTTTGTCAGTTCGTCCTTCTTCACGGTATATTCTTCCTTCGTCAGCCGCCCCTCCTTCCATTGACGGTATAAATCCAGCCGGTTTGCCCTGCAGTAACCAATCTGCATCTCCAATGACTTCTTCTTTTCTTTCATCTGGGAAACTGCCTCTAATATCCGCACTTCCCTTCCTTGGTGCGCATTCCCTTCCTTATTGTATGCCTCTGCCAGTTTCTGCAAAACATTCCAGACTGTTTTTTCCAGCAGTTCCAGACCAATCTTAAGGTAAGAACCGCATCCGCTTCCCATACGGCAGTAATAATACTTTTCCCTGACTACGCTTTTCAGGCTCATGCCATATCCACAACATCCGCACTTTATTTTCCCTTTCAGGGGCGATGAGTTTTCCTCCGTCGCGGCACAGCATGGTAGCATTTCCTTCCGGTGCTGTCAAGGGCCGCCCATAAATGGACGGTCAGGAGCCTTTGGGCTCCTGATGGCTGGTCCTCCCTCTGGCATAGAATCTAGGAACAATCTCCCCTGCCCCGCAATAACTGTAAAATTTTGTTTTATCGGTTCCGGCGGAGTTCATCCGCCAGTGCCTCCACTGTCCGCTGGACAATCCTCTGTTCATGCGCTTTTAAATGGCTGACCTGGTATAAAATGTCCCTGTATCTTCTGTCTGCTTCCCCCGCTGGGACAATCCCAAGCAGGCTGTTTGCATCCGTATCTAGCACCTGCGCCAGCTTCATAAAAATCCCTATGGTCATGGACATCTGGCCGCCTTCAATCCGGCTTACCGTGTTAGCGCTGATCCCTGCTTTCTCCGCAAGTGCTTCCTGTGACAGGCACAGTTCCACCCTCCGCTCCCGTATGCGTTCCCCAAGTGCAACCAGCTCCTGGGATGCTGCACGTCTGCCCAACACGGTCTCCCCCTTTCCCCAAAGATTTCTTTGGCTCTTATTCCCCGGTTCCGGCAGCAAAAAACAGCCAGATTATGTGCCCGGCTGTCTTTCTTCGTGGATTATGTATCTGAATTTTTATTATCCATGCCGGCCGGGAAGCTATCCGCTCCCATACAGGTCATGGTTTACCTCCGCACGGTAATAATTGTCTATGGTCAACGCAGCATTGTAAAGCGATGCCAGCAGATACGCCTTGATATTCCCCATTTTGCCGGTATTTCCATGCAGACAGCCAAGCACATAGGCTATGTGGGAATCGTCCAGCTTCAGAAACCGTTCTTTCACTACAGCCGCAGGCCTTTCCGCCCCCGCTATCCTCAAAATGGCATGGTCGGGCATCATCATCACGTCCACCATAAGCTCCACCAGTTCGTCCAGTTCCTCCCTCCGGCAGCTCCTGCCACTTAATAAATGTTCTCCCGTATGGCGGCGCGGTATCTATCCATCTGTCCTGTCACATCAGATGGTTAAAGATTGATAGGATCAGTCTTGCTAAAATCAGTTTTATTAAATTCAGTATTATTAGATTGTGATTTTGGAAATTCTTGAATTGTGGATTTCATCATTCCGGAATTATGATTTTCATCATTCTTGAATTGTGATTTTAATAATTCCTGATTTGTGGTTTTCACAATTCTTGAATGATGATTGTCGTCTGCCCTGTTTTCCGGCATTCCTGCTGTTTCCTTTTCATCAGGGTTTTCCCTTTCCTCCGGCAAAACCGGCCCTTCCCTTACCATGAAATTCTTTACATAGATTACATTCGGCTTCCCAAGCCCCAGGCGCTTTTTCTCTATCAGCCCGATGCCTTTCTCCGCATCCAGTTCTTTCATCAGCCTTACTGCTTTCTGTGCGCCGCAATCCATCAGCTCCGCTGTCTCCTCTACAGTAAAAACAATGTAAACCCTGTCCTCTTCATCAATCCACCTGTTTTTGACGCTGAGCCCCATGCGGTCCAGCATCAGCCCATATAAGACCTTTGCTTCACAGGAAAGGCTCCTGAAGCACTCCGCTGTAAACAGCACCTTGGGAATACGGTAAAAACTGTACTGCTCCGCTTCCACCCCATGGAAATAATCAAACTGGATTCCCTGCATCTTCTCTTCCCCCATTTTTACTGTTTCTCTGTTTCCCAATGCAAAAACAGGGAGGCTCCATGCCCTTCCCTGCTTTTGTATGGAATAATCTTCTATATTTATTTCAGCAGATTTCTTCCCGGATTATTAGGAATAACCTGTCCCGCTTTTTATTCCTGCCTTCTACCTTACACGGACTTCCATCCCTTCCATGGGGATATCCTCATATCCCATGAGGTAATAATCCTCCCCGTCATGCTCCACCTTTGTCTGCACCCAGTAGGGCGTTTCATTGGATTCTTCCTGTAATAAAGCTTCAATCAGGCTCCCGCTGCGGTAGCAGTATCCTTTCTCCGTCCTGTATTCCCCGTTTTCATCTTTATGAAGGGTACTGGTCTCCCGGACTGGGCGGAAAAGATACTCTATGCTACCGCCAATGTCAGCCATCTTCCTCATAATTTTCTGCATTTCCCTTAACTGGAAAAGCTGTTCGCTGTCCTTACGGTCAGCATGCAGACCCCTTAAGTCTGCATGTTCGTCATAAGTGGTGACACTTAAAATATCATCAATCCTGCATTTAAGCCCTCTCATCTGTACTAACGCCATACTTAACTCCATCTCATGCACCTCCCTAACGGTCCGTTGTATCTTGGGGCAGGCTCCGCCACCATGGCAGCCTCTTCCTCCTCGTCATGCCCGTCCTCACATTTTTCCACAATAAGCCTGTTCCCTTCCTGTGTGACTGTTACCTTATCGCCTACAAAAAATCCCAACGACCTGAGCCATTTACCCTGTATGATAATCTGCGGATGATGCGTATAATTTTTCCCGCTCCCGCTGTAAACCTTTAATCTTCTTGCCTGCATATCAAATATCCTTCTTCTGTACCTATTTCTCCATAATGCTTGAAATTCATTGTCTGGTTTCACATTCCAAATGCAGATAAATCTATCGGAAAGCAGTATTCTGGATAACGTACTTTGGCCGCTTCCCAAAAGTATACTGCGTACTCACAGCAGAACAGGTTTTCCACCGTATAATGCTGGCACTCTTCCAGCTTAGCTTTTCCTTCAAGGCCACGAATGCTGGGTGTACCATTACAAAAAAGGTTGAACGCCATACGCACCACTCTCGCACTGCCGCTGGTGATCCAGCCTTCTTCTAGGCATTTGGGCTTTATGCTCCCTTTTTCAAAATCAAAAATCCGCTCTATATTCCGTCTTGTATCGCCACTAATCCCAAGGCAGTAAACTAACGCTTTATGATACACATCTTGCTGTCTGCATTTCGGCAAGTAGTTTCCATAAAACATTTCGTGTTCCTGATTTTTGAAAATAATTGTCCGGTTGTTTTCCTCGTTTATATCTATTGCCATAACATATCCTCCCATTTAGTCTTTTGATTACTAAGAGCAGACCATTTCTGCAATAATGTTTGTGATAATAGCTGTTTTCAAATTTCTATATTTAAAGCAGCTTGTCCTCCTTTCCGTTCCGGCACATTTGTGTTAAGATTGATATTGTAACGTTACGCTGTTCTGGTATGATAATCTGCAGATGTGTTGGGTAGAAAATCCACCCCATTCATGCGGCATTTGTAAAATGGCTGCTTATGCGCATGGCATCCATTTTTATCAATACACGCATAAAAAAATAGGACTAAATAAAGCCCTCGTAGTTAAAGGTTCTTTATTTAGTCCTATTATAAATTATTCATATGCGATCATATTCACCGGAATCAACTGCAAAGAAGAATTATTCAATATCAAAAATGTACACATCTCATTACTGGCAACCCGCTCCCTTGCATTTCCTCTGGCTCCAATCTCCGGCATCAGCGCCTCCTTCCCTCTCAAGGTCTCCCTGCCTCGGATTTTTTTCCTTTCCGCCCATCCGTCGAAACATACGCCGAATTCCCCCTCTCCGCCTCCAGCTTCGCCAGCTCCTCCATCGCATTCAATCCGCCTTGAGTCAAGTTAGTGACACGAACTTTTTGAAAAAATTACACTTCAATTTTTTCTATCCTACATTGATGTTTCCTGCTTTTCTTATCATAATTGATTCCGACAAGCAAAAGATTTCCTCCATACTCTTTAAGGGCTGACACATATCCTTTACTTTTAACCTGGTTGATTGCTCCCTCTGCTGTCTTATCCCATTTTAGTTCCACAACCAATGCCGGATTTAAAGATGTACGTTTAGGAAGGAAAACCATATCGGCAAATCCATTTCCTGTGGGCAATTCTCTTACAAGATTATAATCTCTGCATGCACTATAATATGCCAGCGCAATTACGCTGCTCAAAGAAATCTCATTGTTATATATCAGACTGGAAGAACTTTGCATATGGACTTCCTGTATCATCTGTGCCACAGCTTTTTCGTCCATCGCCAAAGTTGCCTTGAGCAAAGTTTCCGATGCATTAATAGCCTTTATTACTTCTTCCCATCCGTCATTTTTAATTGCCCGCAGAAAAGCACTCCTTACCTCATCGTTCGGAATAAAAACTTTTTTTGTTTTACTATCATAAGCCATATATCCCATGTGAATCAGCAACGTTATTACATCATCTGCAGAATTAAACGAAATGATATCATTTTGAAATGATTCCACATCAATGCCACACCTCTGACCTCCCAACATATCTACAATCAGTTGCCTTAGTCCATCAAAATCCATTGCAATATATGTCATCAAAGACTCATACGTCTCTGTTCCAGACCAGTAATTCCCAAATTCCCTGCTGTCAACTGCCTCGATTACAGAATTAGGACTATAAACATGTCCTATCTTTTCAAAGTAATATCCATCATACCATCTTTGCATTTCTTTAAATGACATATCATGTTCTTTACAAATAGTCCTTACCTCTGTCTCTGTAAATCCAACATACTCCGCCATCTGTCTGGGACTGACCATGGTATGCTCACGGAAATTATTTAAAGCTGACTGTGTACCATATTTCTTAATTGGTAAAATCCCCGTAATATAAGCAAGCTTTAAAAACGCCCCCGACGGCGTCCCTTTAAACAAACCTCTTAATAGATTAATATATTCTTTCTGAAGACTCTCATTATTTTTATCCTCCCGAAACAGACAGTCCCACTCATCAATAATAATGATAAACTGTTCTTTTGTCATAACATTGATTTTTGCCAATACAGAAGGCAACGAAACGTCATCATCTTGTACACATTCGGAATATTCGTTTCTTAATTCGGCTATCACCTGTTCCTGAATATAACTCACTACTTTAAGAGTTGAATTTCGCTTCATTTCCTCGAGCGCATTTCCATACATCCATTGAATATCCAAAAAGATTACGTTATATTTATTTAAATGTGCTTTAAAAAATTCATTCCGGCTTATTTTAAGTCCTGCAAACAGCTTTTCAGAATGACATCCCTTACTGTAATATGCTGACAGCATGGTTACCGCCATTGTTTTCCCAAACCTTCTTGGTCTGCTGGAGCAGATTAACGGTCTGTCTTTTCCGATGCGGCTATTGGTATATTTTATGAGTTCCGTTTTATCCACATACAGTTCCGAATTAACAGAAACCGCAAACTGTTCATTTCCTGGATTTAAATATATTCCCATACTTATACACTCCCTGCTACGTAAAATTCATTCTATACATAACAATAATAGTCATTCTGCGCAATACTTTTATTAATGCACTTATTGATATCTTCCTCGAGTTTAGCAGTCCAATCCTTGGGATAATATGTTGCTTCAATCATAGTAAGTGTAAGTCCCGCTATTTTTGATATAAATACAGGATTAATCATATTATCAACCATCATTTTAATAACCATGTTTTTAATCGGCTCTACAGCCAATGTCTTTTTATTTCTGCACTCATCCTCCATTACCCCAAAGTCCTGTGCTGCATTATAAAGCCATGTATTAAGACTTTCCACCCGAAATTTTCCCTTATATTTGTATAAATACTCAAAAAAAATATCCTCTTCCTTAATTGGTTCTTTGTTTTTAGATTCTGCATATTTTACTGCAGCATACAAATCCCTTGATAAACCACAAGGTATATTGACATCTATACCATTTATATATAATTTTTTAAAATCTTTTGTGATATCTGATTTTCTTATACTTGTAATCACACCTCTTTTGGCTGGCGCAATTAATGTCAACTTAATAAATAATCTTAAAATTATTCTCTGAAGATATCTTTCTTCTTCCCGGATTCCGGCAGATTCATTCTGAAAATTATCAATAGCTTTATCCAGTTCAATTAAAATAGTTTTGATATCTTCACATTTATAACTTCCTCTCTCTACAGGTTCCAACAAGCTATATTTCTCAACAATTTCATCCTTAAATTTACTGTAATTATAATCTGAAAAAATATCAGTTGCTTTACCAGTCTCACTTAAGTAGTCGTAGAAGCTTTTGACCGACTCAAGATGTGACTCCATAGTTGATCTGGAATTAAGTTCTCCTTCATCATGGTAATATCTGATACATTCCTCAACTGTATTTATATTAATTCTGGCAGGCGCGTTTGATAACTGTACATCTGGCAAGTTTAAATACCTAACAAATTTAGTGATATGGTTTCGATAAACATGATTTTTGCTAAGTAAATCTTTACGTTCTTCAAAAAATTCATTTTTGAATATTTGCATTACATCCATTGTTGCTCCTCCCGGCAAAATATTATGGTAAAAACACGGTTGAACTGTCAATTTCATTTTAGTTTATCTTTTATATTTTGTCAATGGAATTTACAGATATAAAAACGGAGAGTACTCACCCTCTCCGTTTCCTACTATCCTTCATTTTACAATATACCACCGCCACCAACGTACTGATAAACGTAGCCACAATTGCCGGCGCGATAATCCCCGCCGGATTCACACTCCCGTACTGGCTTCTGTAAGCAATCATATTCACGGGTATCAACTGCAGCGATGAAATATTCAATATCAAAAACGTACACATCTCGTTGTTTGCAACCCTACCACTTTTTCCATCCGTCACCATGGACAGTTCCCCGTTGCTCTTACCTGTCTTGTTCTGTCCTTTCCTTCCATTTGCAAAAGTACTTTTCCCTTCTGACACATACCCAGGAGTCCCCCGCTCCTCCTCCAGCTTCGCCAGCTCCTCCATCGCCTTCAATCCCGCCGGAGTACAAGCCCATCCCAGCCCCAGCACATTAGCTATAATATTCGTCGCAATATACTCCCTCGCCACATGCTCTTTCGGGATCCGGGGAAACATAAAACTGATAAAAGGCTGTATCCCCTTTGTCAATTTACGGATCAGCCCCGATGTCTGAGCGATTTCCATCAATCCCACCCATAAAGCCATGACCCCCATCATCGTAATGCACAACGCGATAGCCTCACCTGCCGAATCCAGCGCAGCATTGCTGACCTCCTTTATGTTCCCCGTCAGCGAACCATAAATAATCCCTGCCATAATCATAAGCGCCCATATGTAATTAAGCATAATACTTCCCCGCTTCTGCAGCTATTTCCTAAATTATATTTCAATCATCCCCGTCATATACCACCTTCGGTAGATTCCAACGAAACCGTATTGCCAGCACGCGAAGCACAATTACACTCACCGCCCCTGTCAGCATAGCCGCATTTTCCCCGAACCGTTTCCAAAAAAACACACATACAACAGCTCCTGATATCGAAGCGCTGGCATACACATGCTTTACAAAAATATAAGGACGATCCCCTGCCATCATATCCCTCAGCAGGCCGCCACCCACCCCTGTAATCGTCCCAAGAAATACCGGCAGGAAATAATTAATCCCCATACCGCGCTCAAACGCCGCACGCACCCCGGCCACCGTAAAAACTCCCAGCCCAAGCGTATCCGCCACCATCAATATATGCTGGAACCAATACCCGGATATCTGCCGGTAGCCTTTGAAGTGGAAATAGAGCACAATAAAAACCAAAGCAGAAACCACTGCCGCACTCAAAGCAAACACCGGCTGTACAAATGCCTGCGGCGGCGTATTCCCCAATATGATATCCCTCATAATCCCCCCGCCCACTGCAGTCACCATACCCAATATCAAAACTCCCAGCACATCCATTTCCTTCCTGATTGCTGTCATCGCCCCCGATAACCCGAATGCCACAGTCCCTATCATATCAAGTACAAAGAGCATATATTCCATAGCCAAACCTCCCCCGCATCCTGCATCTGTTTTCCACATCCAACTACAGAATACCATAAATACTCAAAATAATGCAACGATAGACGCAAAAAACAGGCCGGGTGCCTCCTGCAGATACAAAGCAGGCACCGGCCTGTAAAAAAACTGCCTGTCATTACCACTCCACTACCGCACTCGCCCAGGATAACCCTCCCCCAAAGCCCGACAGAACGATTTTATCCCCCCTAACAAGCATCCCCTTCCGGTTCATCTCATCCAGCAATATAGGCACGCTGGCGGCAGACACATTTCCGCAATGGGACAGACTCAGCGGGAACTTCTCCTCCTCTGCTTTTAACCGCTTTGCCACCGACTGAATAATCCTTACATTCGCCTGATGCAGCACAAAATACTTTATCTCCCCCGCTGCTGTTCCCGCCTTATCCAGAACCCTGCCGATAGATGCCGGAACAGTACTGACCGCAAATTTGTAAACTTCCTGTCCATCCATCTCCACATAAGACGGCACAAAAGGATTTTTCTCCAACAGATTGTTATTCTGTCTGCCCCGGCAGGCCAATACTTTCCCCCTGGCTCCGTCCGTCCCCTGTTCAAAAGCCAGCATGCCGCCTGCCTCTTCCTCCCTGCCGTTTCCTTTTGTCCCCATTTCACAGACATGCAATACTGCCGCCCCTGCTCCGTCACCGAACAGCACGCAGGTGCTCCTGTCTTCCCAATCCACAATTTTCGATAATGTCTCCGCTCCCACAACCAGGGCTGTTTTGTACATCCCGGCCCGCAAATATGCATATGCCGTATGTAAGGCAAACAAAAATCCGGAACATGCCGCATTGATATCAAAAGCCGCTGCCCGGCGGGCACCCAGAGCGGCCTGCACTTCACATGCCGTAGAAGGTGTCATGTAATCACCCGTTATTGTTGCTACTATAATCAGATCGACTTCCTCTGCCCCAATCCCTGCATTGCAAAGCGCTCTCCCTGCTGCTTCCGCCGACATGGATGCCGTGGTTTCCCCCTTTACCAAATGCCTCTCCCTGATTCCCGTACGGCTGAAAATCCACTCATCCGATGTATCTACTACCCGTGACAATTCTTCATTTGTTACTACCTGCTCCGGAAGGCTGCTCCCTGTCCCGACTATTCTTATTACCATACTAAAACGTGCTCCTCTTTACGCCCTTTCCCCCACCGCAAACGTAAGTTCCGCCTGCACTGCCAGTTTACCGTCCACGTAAGCCTTTGCGCTTCCTATTCCTACCGGCCCCTTTACCTTTATAATCTCTGTTTCCAGCACCAGCACATTCCCCGGCACCACTTTCTGTTTAAACCTGGCGGAATTAATTGCCCCGAAATATGCCGTTTTCCCTTTGAAATCCGGCTGGCTTAATATGGCCACCGCTCCTACCTGCGCCAGGGCCTCCACAATCAGCACACCGGGCATCACAGGCTCCCCCGGAAAATGTCCCGCGAAGTAAGGCTCATTATAAGTTACACATTTCCTTCCTGCTGCCCTCTTTCCCGGCTCCAGTTCCTCAATCGTATCCACCAGCAGAAAAGGCTGTCTGTGCGGAATAATATCCATAATCTCCTTTGTCGTTAATAATGACATGTTCTCCCTCCAATCGGAATCCTGCTCCTTCACTCCCGCTGCGCTGCACCTTCAGGCAGCTCTTCCTTCTCATATTTCTTCACAAGAATCACCGCATTATGCCCGCCAAATCCCAGTGAATTGGAAAGTGCATACCGGAATTCCTCCGTTACCGCTTCCCGGCAATAATTCAGATCGCATTCCTCATCCTCCACCCGGTAACCTGCCGTTTGATGGATATATCCTTCCTCCAGTTCCTTAACGCAGGTGACAAACTCCACTGCCCCGGCCGCCCCAAGAAGATGCCCAACCATAGATTTGGTTGAATTAATCCGAATACTTTCCGCATGGCTGCCGAATACTTTCCGGATAGCCCGTGTCTCAAACAAATCATTATGGTGGGTTCCCGTTCCATGTGCATTAATATAAGTAATCTCTTCCGGCCTCACTTTGGCATCCGACATGGCAAATTCCATCGCTTTCGCGGCGCCTTCTCCGTCCTCGGCGGGTGACGTAATGTGATATGCGTCCGCAGTACAGCCATATCCGACCACTTCCGCATAAATTTCCGCCCCTCTTCCCTTCGCGTGTTCCAATTCCTCCAACACTGCCACTGCAGCGCCTTCCCCCATGACAAACCCGCTCCTCTCTTTATCAAAAGGTATGGAACACCTATATTTATCCGTAGAAGTGCTCAATGCTGTCAATGCGGCAAAACCGCCAATCCCCAACGGAGTGATACAGCTTTCCGTACCGCCTGCCACCATAACGTCTGCCTCTCCATACTGAATTGTGCGGAATGCCTCCCCGATAGAATTTGTCCCTGTTGCGCAGGCTGTAACCACATTAATGTTTTTCCCTTTCAGGCCGAATTGGATGGATACATTTCCCGCTGCCATATTGCTGATCATCAGCGGCACCATTAACGGGCTGATACGCGCAGGCCCTTTTTCCAACATCCTGGCATGCTCCCGCTCCATAGCCTGCAGCGACCCGATACCGGAGCCTATGGATACTCCCACCCGATAGGCGTCCTCTTTCTCCGTATCCAGCCCTGCATCTTCCAATGCCTCCTTCGTGGCGGCAACCGCATACTGGCTGAACAATTCCATTCTTTTGGCCGATTTAAAATCCATGAAATCTTTTCCGTCAAATCCCTTAACTTCCGCTGCCAACCGGCATTTATATCCGGAAGCATCAAACTTTGTTATTGTGTCAAACCCGATTTTCCCTTCCTTTACTCCCGCCCAGAATTCCTTTACACTGAGCCCAATCGGCGTAATAGCTCCCATCCCGGTAACCACAACTCTTCTTCCCATCTCTCCAAACTCTCCTTTTTCCGCCAACTGCTTTATGATTAAATCCCGGAAATCCTTTCCCTTTCATATATACCGTTCCTTCCGGATCCCCCTGCGTCCAATCACATTGCCATGCCTCCGTCTATTGAAAGAACCTGCCCCGTAATGTAAGACGCCTTATCACTTGCCAGGAAGGCCGCTGCCTCCGCAATATCTTTCGGATTTCCCACTCTTTTAAGGGGAATCTGGGAAAGAATCCTTCCCCTCGCTTCCTCACTCATTGCCTGTGTCATATCGGTATCCACATAGCCGGGCGCTATGGCATTGACTGTGACATTCCTGCCTGCCAATTCCCTTGCGGCGCTTTTCGTCAGCCCTATAATCCCTGCTTTGGACGCCGCATAATTTGCCTGCCCTGCATTTCCCAATATTCCCGAAACCGAAGCAATGTTAATAATCCTCCCGGATCTTTGCTTTAAGAAAGCACGGTACATATGCTTGATGGTATGGAAAGTTCCTTTCAGATTCGTGGCAATCACAGAATCAAAATCCGCTTCCGAAATCTTAACCACAAGATTATCCCTTGTAATTCCTGCATTATTTACTAAGATATCAATATGCCCAAACCTGGCAAGCATATCCTCTATCATCTTTCCGCAGGCTTCATCCTCCGCCACCGAACATTGTACTGCCGCCGCTTTCCTTCCCATTGCTTCTATTTCAGCCGCCGCTGCCTCAGCCTGAACCTGCGAGCCGTTATAGTTTACAATCACATCCGCGCCATATCCCGCCAGAGTTAGCGCTATCTCCCGCCCAATCCCTCTGCCGGCTCCTGTTACCAGAGCTACTTTTCCTTCTAACATTATCCTACTCCTTCCTTTGTTTATGCCCCCACCGGGTAAATTTTTCCAAATCCTCCACCTTTTCTATATTTATCATCCTGACATCCCGGTTGATCTTTCTCATAAATCCGGAAAGTGTCCGCCCGGGCCCGATTTCCACAAAAGAGTCGACGCCGTCCTCTATCATTCTCTCTATACACTGCTGCCATCTGACCGGGCAGGCTACCTGCCTGACGAGCAAATCCTTCACCTGTTCCTTATCCGTTACATAATCTGCAGTTACATTTGACAGATACGGAATTTTTATTTCCCGGATTTCCACACAAGAAAGCGCTTCTCCCAACCGCTCCCCGGCCCCCTTTAACAACCCGGAATGAAATGGCCCGCTGACATTTAGCGGCACACACCTCTTTGCCCCCGCTTCCCCCAGCGCTTTCGAGGCCCGCGCCACTGCTCCCGCTTCCCCGGTTATTACAATCTGACCGGGGCAGTTGTAATTCGCTATACTTACAATACCTTCCGTCTGTGCACATACCTTTTCAATCTCGGATGCCGCAAGGCCCAGTACCGCAGCCATCGCACCTCCTGTCGGCACTGCCTCCTGCATATATAATCCGCGTTTCCTTACTACCTGGAATACATCCCTGGCCTCCATTGCGCCCGATGCCGCAAGCGCCCCATATTCCCCCAGGCTTAAACCTGCCGTTACATCCGGCCTGTACCCCAGCTCTTCAACCGCTTTTAAAACTGCCACTTCCATCGCCAGCATTGCGATCTGTGTATACTCCGTAATATTGATTTTATCGTTTTGTTCAAAACAGAGCGCCTCCATATCCAACCCTGACGCTTTGCCTGCCAGTTTAAACATTTCTCTGCTTACCGGAATCTGCTCGTAAAAATCTTTCCCCATCCCTATATACTGCGAACCCTGCCCGGGAAAAATGAATGCTGTCCTGCCCATACTGTTCATTCCTTCCTTTCAATTACTTTGAAAATCAAAATAATAATTTTTGAAAATGGAGGCCCATACTTACAAGCCTCCCATTTTATCATGCCCGGCCTCGGGCATGAGCGTGTTTGAAAAATCATTCCCCCGATCTGTACGCGGTATAACCGCTTCACCACTTTGCGCGATATTAAGACTAAATTAGTCTTGACTAAATTAGTCTTGACCACTTGGTCTGCCAAATTCAGGTTACATAGCCCGCTATGCGCCCTTCATTTGGCAAAGCATATATGCTTTTAATCTCCCACAAATTGTGACGCACATCTCAGGGAAAGCATTTTTCAAACACGCTCTAGCAGATCCTGTGCCTGTGCCGTAATCCCCCGGATAATTTCCGCACAGCTCTTTTCCTCTTTGATCAGGCCGGCAATCTGCCCCGCCATCACTGTCCCGTTCACAACATCCCCATCCACAACGGCATTCCTCAACGTTCCCAGCGTCAAATGCTCCAGCTCCTCAAAAGATGCCCCTTCCTGTTCCAGTTTCAGATACTCCCTTGTCATCTTATTCCTGATACAGCGGACCGGATGCCCGGTACTCCTCCCCGTCACTTCCGAATCAATATCCTTTGCCGCAATTACTTTCTGCTTATAATTGCTATGTACCACAGCTTCCCGGGCCGTTAAGAAGACGGTCCCCATCTGCACCGCCTCTGCGCCCAGCATCAGCGCCGCCGCAAGGCCCCTGCCGTCCGCGATACCTCCCGCAGCCACCACAGGGATATTCACGGCATCCGCTACCTGAGGCACTAACGTCATTGTCGTCGCTGCACCTATATGGCCTCCGGACTCTGTTCCCTCGGCCACTACCGCATCCGCCCCTGCACGCTCCATCATTTTAGCCATAGCTACGCTGGCCACCACCGGAATTACCTTTACTCCGGCATTTTTCCACATTTCCATAAACCTTCCCGGATTCCCGGCGCCGGTCGTTACCACCTTCACGCCCTCCTCAACCACAATCCTGGCCACTTCCTCTGCATTCGGGTTCAATAACATAATATTTACCCCTACCGGTTTATCTGTTAATTTCTTTGCTTCGCGTATTTGTTCCCTGACAACCTCCGGCGGTGCACTCGCCGCTCCGATGAGGCCCAGCCCGCCCGCTGCGGCGACCGCCGCTGCCAAATGATACTCCGCCACCCATGCCATGCCGCCCTGTATCACAGGATACTCGATACCCAGCAATTCCGTTATCCTTGTCTTCATTCTAACTCCCATCCGCCCGCTTTGGAGGGCACTCAACTCCGGATGAAGAATGTACAACTGCTTACATTCCTATGATGAAAGGCCGTATTATGCCTCTACGCCTTTGCTCTCCATATATTCGATCACCTGGCCTACTGTAGTAATCTGATCCAAATCTTCCGAAGGAATCTCAATCCCGTATTCCTCCTCAAAAGCCATGACCAATTCAAATAAGTCCAGCGAATCCGCTCCCAGATCATCCTTGAAAGAAGACTCTTCCGTAATTTCCACACCTTCCAAATTCAACTTTTCCTGAATAATCTCTTTTACTCTTTTCAGCATCCTCTTATCTCCTTTACCACATCTTCCTGATTAGTTTGACATTCAAAGTATATGATCCCGCTTTCCTTTTGTCAATATCTTTTTATATTTTCATAAAGATTCCTCTGACTGCGCTACTGCCCAAAAACCGGGGGACTGTTTCGTATCTGCCCTGTGACCAGTGACCAGATGATCCGGCTCTTCTCAATAACCATAGATATCATATATCTCCGGCATATATACCCCCGGCTCCTTATAAATAATCAACGGTTTTTCCACTGTAAGCTGCGGCCTTCCGCCCCGATTTGCCTCTATAAGGATCATATTAGGCTCCTTATCTGCAAAAGGATAAACCAGCCTCATCCTCTTCGGCTCCAACCGGTATTCACGCAATGCCACCATAATTTCCACTAACCGGAACGGCCGATGCACCATATAGAAATTCCCTCCCGGCTTTAAAACCTTTGCAGCCTGTGAAACCACATCCTCCAAAGTGCATAATACTTCATGCCTTGCAATCGCCTTAGGCTCTTCCGGATTCCTGAGTCCATGGTGTCCGGCCATGTAAGGGGGGTTACAGGTCACTACGTCAAAGGAGGCAGCGCCGAACAGCGTTCCTGCCTCCCTGATATCCCCCTGTACAATTGCTATTTTATCCTGCAGATTATTCAGGCATACGCTCCGTCTTGCCATATCCGCGCTTTCCTCCTGGATTTCCAGACCTGTCAGATGCTCCGCTTCCGTCTTTGCTTCCATCAGGATCGGTATAATACCGGTACCTGTCCCCATATCCAACACCTTTGTTCCCCGTCCCGCCCCTGCAAATCCTGACAGTAACACAGCATCCATCCCAAAGCAAAATTTCTTCGGGTTCTGAATAATCCGGTATCCGTTTCTCTGAAGCTCGTCCAGCCTCTCATTTTCCTTCAGCTCAATTGTCATCCAGCTTCGATTTCCCTTCCTGTTTTTCCAGCTTCTCCAGTTTTTTCAGTTCCTCGTCATTGACCTCAACCCTGTTGTTCTTATTGTGCTTCCTTTTGAACCGCAGGCGTTCCACTTTATATTCCTGAATTTCCCGCTCGTCATCCTTTACGATAACGACTTTCACCAACTGACGCAATACATTAACACTGTGGACCTCTCCTTTGTATCCGTCATCCGTTGTGACAAAGTCTCCCACATTAGGCAGCCGGCGGTTCAATTCCTCATAAGTTTCTTCCTCATTTTTCAGACAGCACATCAGGCGCCCGCACATACCTGATATTTTTGTAGGATTCAGGGAAAGATTCTGCTCTTTAGCCATTTTAATGGATACCGGGATAAACTCGGACAGGTAAGTATGGCAGCAAAGCGCGCGTCCGCAGATTCCAACCCCGCCTACAATCTTTGTCTCATCACGCACACCGATCTGGCGCAATTCAATCCGCGTCTTAAATACGGAAGCCAGATCCTTGACCAACTCCCTGAAGTCAATCCTTCCGTCTGCAGTGAAATAAAACAACACCTTATTGTTGTCAAAAGTATATTCTGCATCTATCAGCTTCATATCCAGATTATGCTTCTTTATCTTATCCAAACATATTTTGAAAGCTTCTTTTTCCTTTTCCTTATTCGCCGCTTCCTGTTCTATATCCTTTGGCGTTGCAACACGCAGAACCGGCTTTAAAGGCTGGATAACCTTCTCGTTTTCCACCGCTTTCGGTTCGCTCACCACCGTCCCGTATTCAATCCCCCTTGCGGTTTCCACAATAACATGATCCCCTTTTTTTACCTGAAAACGTCCCGGATCAAAAAAATATATCTTCCCCGCTGTCCTGAAACGTACTCCAATCACTTCTATCATAATCTATTAACCTCATGAATTTTCCTTAATTGTCAAAAGCAGAAGTTCCATAGTCAGGTCAAAATTCACATTCGCGCTTAACCGATCCTTTGCTTTGTCAAGCGCACTTATCACCTTTTCAATACCCTCATAGGTACTTCTGTCTGCCACTCTTTTAATATACGGTATCTCGCTTCTGAAGATCAAGTGATTTGCATCGTGTGTAGCCTTAAACAACAGTACATCACGATACCAAATAGCCAGAATATCCATGTAGTCATTCACATCCAGCTTATATTCACCGATCTTTTTAATGGCAGCCACAATCTCGTTGATTTCCATATCATTGATATATTTTAAAAGCGTTACCGCCTCTTCTTTTACATGATCAAAGTCCTCACTGGAAGCCAGCATCTTAGCCTTGCCGATATTCCCCCGTGCAAACGCAACGCAAATGTCTGCTTTATAATCCGGCACCTGCATTGTGTCCATAAGGAAGTGCTTTACCTGGCTGTCCTTTACCGGCTTCATGTTCAGCACTGCACACCTGCTCAAAATAGTGGGAAGCAGCGCCTCCACATTCGTTGTCAAAATCAGAATAACCGTGTACTCCGGCGGCTCCTCCAATGATTTCAGCAAAGCATTCTGCGCCTGTACGGTCATTTTCTCCCCTTCATTTATGATATATATTTTATAACGGCTGCTATACGGCTTAATTGCCACATTTCCATTAATCTGCCCGCGGATATCCTCCACGCCTATCGAGCCCGGCTTTTCGTGTGAAACGAAAATAACATCCGGCTGGTTCCCGCTTTCCATCTGTCTGCAGGAATGGCATTCTCCGCAGGGCTCTACCCCTTCCGCAGATACAACAGGTGTTCCGCACTGCAATGCAGCGGCAAAAATTTTCGCCACAAACTCTTTCCCTGCACTCCGCTCACCATTTAAAATGTAAGCGTGAGATACCTTATTTAATTTCAAAACATTCTGTAAATGTTCCTTTAACTGCTCCTGCCCTATGATATCTGCAAATTTTGCCATCTATGACCTCCGTTCAGGTGAAAATATCCAAAAGCAAACCCCTTATTTCACCTATCTTGCTTAGTATACCTATATTATCTTTTTCATCTTTCACAAGTTCCTGTGCCAGTTCATCCAATTTCTCATCCACCAACCGTACAATTCCATATACCCTGTGCCGTCCCCTTTTGTCCAGAAAATTTTCCCTGGAAAAAGAATGGGAACGATTTACGATTTCGTTCATGAACTCCTTTACCAGCCCCCTGTATTTCTTCATATCCTTGATATCCCGATGCTTTGCCAGTTTGTCTCCCTGCATCGTGATCTCCTCCATCAGCAGCGTAAGCCTTGCCTGGAGCTCCTGTTCTTCAATATGGCTGACAAGAGTGAATTTGAAAGTTCCATCGGCAGGCTGCTGCTGTACCGGCTGCTCGACCGGCATCGGTTTTCCTAACTGATTCACCTTAATGTCCAAATCATTCACCTCTTATTCCAGTTCCGGCAATGAGTGAATAATGCCCTCTCTCATGGAAGGCATTATTCACTCATTGCCTGTTTTTAGCCCCCGCTATATTTCAATTACGCGTACCATATTTGTTGTGCCGGATATACCCAGCGGTACGCCTGCCGTAAGGACCGCCACATCTCCCTGCTTTACATAGCCGGCCTTTTTTACTGCGCTGGTTGCCTGTTCAAACAGATCGTCCGCATTTTCCTCCTTTTCAATTAAAATCGGAACCACGCCCCATAACAGGTTTAACTGCCTGTATACCTTCGGTTCTACTGTGCATGCAATAATCGGACATGCAGGCTTATATCTGGAAATCATGCCTGCCGTAAACCCGGACATGGTAACGGTTATTATCGCCGCAGCCTGGAGGTTGGCTGCCGTAGTACAGGTCGCATAGGAAATTGCTGTAGTCACATCTGCCGATGCTGTTTCCGGCTGTCCCTTACCGCATGGTTCATTTTTCCCGGATATATCCTTCCCGTCGTTTTTCCCCGGCAATCCCGGCTTTGCATTGATTGCGGACGAATTTATCATGGCAGAATGCATCAAAGACATATGAATCGATGAGGAATACCGTGATGAATACATCCGCGATGTATAATCAATATCCTGTTCCGAGCGCTGTGCAATTTTCGCCATAGTCTTAACAGCCTCCACCGGGTACTGGCCGGCAGCGCTTTCACCGGAAAGCATAATTGCTGTTGTCCCATCATAAATTGCATTGGCAATATCTGTCGCTTCCGCCCTGGTAGGTCTTGGATTTTTAATCATGGATTCCAGCATCTGCGTTGCCGTAATAACGTGCTTGCCTGCCGCCTCCGCCATTTTAATCATCTTTTTCTGCAGTACCGGTACTTCCTCCAGCGGGACTTCCACGCCCATATCGCCCCTTGCCACCATAATACCGTCAGAAACGGAAAGAATCTCCTCCAGATTCTGGATTCCCTGCATATTTTCGATCTTTGCAATTACTTTCATTGAACTGTTACATTCTTTCAGAATCTCACGAAGCTCTAAAATATCCTCCTTACATCTGGTGAAAGATGCTGCGATAAAATCATATCCCAATTCACAGCCAAATACAATGTCATCTCTGTCCGTATCATTGATATATGGCATGGATAACACTGCACCTGGTACATTTATCCCCTTATGGTTCGATATTGTCCCGCCGTTTACTACCGTACAGACAATTTCATCACCTTCGATTTCCTCCACCGTCATTTCAATCAGGCCGTCATCAATCAATATCGGCATTCCCTTTTTCACATCGTTTTTCAGATTCTTATAAGTGACGGAAGCCTTACAGGAATTTCCCATTACTTCTCCCATAGTCAGAACAAACTTTTGTCCGGACACCAGCTCTGCCCTGCCGCCCTCAAAATCACGCAGACGGATTTCCGGCCCTTTTGTGTCCATCAGTGTGGCAACCGGAAGTTTTAGTTCATTGCTCACTTTTACAACTCTGGAAAGCTTCATCCTGTGCTCGTCATGCGTCCCATGGGAAAAATTAAACCGCGCCACATTCATTCCCGCCAGCATCAGTTCTTTTAATCTTTCCTCACTTTCACTTGCCGGCCCTATTGTACAGATAATTTTAGTTTTTCTCATATTTCACCTGATTCCTTTCCTGATACTCTGATTCACTATTCCCTTGTTCGTTCCCGCCTTTTTTACTATAAAACCAGTCCGTCGGGACAGCCCGCCGCATCGGGCAAAAAGAGACATATTATTTTTCTTTCACCACCCGTATCCGTCCGTTCTCCACACCCTGGATATGAAGCCCGCATCTTTGGTAATGCATAAGTCCCTCTGTCACGGCTTCTGCAAGCCGCTCGCCCGGTACTGCCAACGGTATTCCCGGCGGATATAAATTTATAAATTCCGCGGCTATCCTTCCTGCACTGTCTGTCGCTTTGACTGATTCGTATTCCGCGTCGTATGCCTCCGAAATTGTCATTTCGGTATTAAGAATGATTGTTTTGTACCGTTGTTCCGCTTCCGGCCGATATCCTTCCGCCTTACTCCCTCTCATTTCCGGCCGGGCGATTTCTTCCTGCCTCAGTACTGCCCTTTTTAATCCGTCGTCGATCTGGAGCAATGCCTCTGCCAGCCGCGTCCATCCCTCCTGCGTATCCATCATTGTCATAATGGCCAATACATAATATGCTGATGCCATTTCCATCTGCAAATGATATTTTTCCAGCAAAATGTCATATAGCTCCTGCCCCGTCAGCCTGTTTTCTCTTATACCGATAACCAATTTACACGGATCACATTGCATTGACGTATTTCCTGCACTCTGTGCCGCGTCAAATACTCTTACGTAAAAACATTCTTTTATTCTCTCCAGAAAACGGCACCTGGATTTCAACAGCCTGTTCAGCCGCTCCCGTCCCTCCTTTTCTACAATCCCCATACATCTGCTGACAGATGCCATCAAGACATAGGAAGGGCTGCTTGTCTGAAAAATCTTTAAATATTTCTCCAGCTTCCGTTTATCGACCAGACTTTTCTCCTGTCGATGCAAAGAATTTCCGTGTCCGTTATCCATCCAGTGCAGCAGCGCTGTCTGCGTCATAGCCGGCAGTGTCTTATGTACACTGTGTATAACCAGATCAGCACCCAATCCTGTGGAACTTGCGGGATATGCCTCATGAAAACCAAAATGTGCCCCATGAGCTTCGTCCACAATAAGCGGGATCCCATAGCTATGGACAATGTCCGCAATACTCCTTATATCAGACACTATACCTTCATAAGTTGGAGAAGTGACAATAACAGCCCTGCAATCCGGGTGCTCCCGTAATGCTTCCGCTGCTGCTTCCGGCTCTATCCCTCCTGATATCCCCAAATTCTCCCCGCTTTTTCCGGCTGCCATGCCCGGCTGCAGATATACCGTTTCCAACTCTCTCAGATATACTGCATGATACACCGATTTATGGCAGTTGCGCGCCATTAAAATCTTCCCGCCTTGTTCCGTCACTGCAAAAACAGCGCTTAATATTCCGCAAGTACTCCCGTTTACCAGAAAGTAACTCTGTCCGGAACCATATAACCGGGCTGCCCTCTTTTGCTCTTCCATCAGGATTCCCTGCGCCTGATGAAGATTATCAAAGCCTTCTATTTCCGTAATATCCAGCCCATAGCTTTCTGCAAGCGCTCCTTCGGCCGCTTCCCTGTTTCTCTTATGCCCCGGCATATGAAACGGATAATAGTCGGAATCTCTGTACTTTTCTAATTTCCTGTATAATTCTTCCACAACCTTATCCCTGACATGGTATCTTTATCCGCTGCCCTTTTTCAGGGCGTACAGCGCATCTGCCATGCCCTTTATGGAGTCCGACAGTTTCCAAAAGCGAACAATACTTATCTGCTGCTGTAACTATCCATGCTTCCCTGCACTGCGGCGGCACGACCGTAAGAGGCCACATATGCTTTTTGATGATATCTTTTTCTCTCGGAGTAAGTTTATATTCTTTGGACGCATTGCGCAGCGCTATGCCCGGGTGATAAAATCCGTGCAGATTCCTGATATCTCTGTTATACTTATCATGCCAGTCATACAGAAAATAATCATGCAGCAATGCTCCTCTGACCAATTCTCTCCGGTTGCAGGGGATCCGCAGTTTCCTGCTGATAGCCAGGCTATATTTTGCCACATCTATACAATGACTGTTCACTGTCATATTCCCATGCTGGATATGTTCCTTTGTCCTGTTAAAATTTTCAGAAGCAAGTATATCTCCGCCATACTGTTTTAACTGTTTGTATAATTCTTTCTGGTTATAAAAAAATTTCCTGTATTTTCTGCTATCCTTCTCATTGAATTTCCTTCTGCTATCCATCTTCATACCCCCGCATAATGTAAGCACAGATCCTGCCTTGATAAAAACTTTTTTCGCTTTTAATAATAACACACTACGGGAAATCCCGGGTATATATATTCATAAATTTTTTTTGCCTGTTCATATGGAAGATTGATACAGCCGTGGGATCCGTTTGTCCGGTAAATACTCCCTCCGAACGAAGCCCTCCACGTAGCGTCATGCATCCCTATATTGCCGTTAAAAGGCATCCAGTAAGAAACAGGCGTTTCATAGTTCGCACCGCGCAGTACCGCATTTTGTGTCTTATAAGTCAGGGCAAATACACCTGCCGGAGTCCCCCAGCCCCTTGATGCGTTCCCAGACACAAAATCACTATCCAAGACTAATTCCCCGTCTATATATAAATATAAATGCTGTTTCCCCAAATCAATCTCCACATACGTATCCTTTACCCAAACTTGCCAGGACAAGGGTTTTTCTTCCGTATGGGTTGGTTGTTTTTTGATAGTCTCTCCATTTTTAATCGTTTTAATCAGCGCCGCTGTCTCCGCTTCCTGATCCGTGAGCCATCCGAATAGTCCGGTATTTAAATCAATTTCCCTGCCATCCGTGGTACGAAAAATCCTGTTCTTCCCGTAATTGTCATATTCCTCCGACTGTCTTGCTACAAACTTTCTGATCGCCTTTTCATCCAGTTCAACTTTATCCTTATCTATCTTCAACCACCTGCATATTCTATCCGAATCTACAAGCACTTCATTTCCATTCCAATCATATGTAACCCTTGCTGAAATATAATGATTCGCCAACTTTAAAGAATTACTCAGGCTATCGCTGTTTTCATCCAGATCCGCTGTCTTATAGCAGCCTGATTCATCCAGATCCAAACCAGGGTTTAAAGACAAAATTGCCTTTTTTATCTCATCTTCTGCTTTCTCTCTGTTCAGCTCTGTACCCTGATCTGCATTTACAATCACATATTCCCCATTTCCTTCGGAATAACTGATATAAGCATCTCTCGGGGCCCGTATATTTTCTTTTTGGAAAAAAACTAATTTTTCTATCCTCTGCTGCAAAGCAGCCTCATCAAAGTGCGCTACCTCCGGCATATCATAATTGTATTCCTGAAACAATCCCATGATCCATAATACCGGATTCTGTTCCTTCTTCATTTTCCTCAAAGAATCATCAAATATATACTGCATCCCGATCTCATTTGGAAGAATGATCTCCGACAGCCCCTCCCGCCCGCTAACTTCCAGGACATAGTCCGATACCTTCTCGTACAGTAAAAATTCCGCTTCAACAGGTGTCTTACCGCTGCAGTCTTCTCCTCCGATTATTGTATTCAGAAAATAGCGGTTCTCATAATATACTGCATAACGTACGTAAATACCTGCGGCAATTAATAATGTTGCCGTCAAAATGACACCCCGCTTCAGCAGCGTCCTGTTCCTTCCCTTCATTCCTATGCCACCTGTTTCATATCCTTTTACTCTGATATTATACTGCAGACTGCCGGAATTTACAGTAATGCAACCCGAAAGATACCTGGCTGGCAGTCTGCAGCCAGGGTCTACTGTAGATTTAACTTGTGTGCAGTATATATTATATCATATAATCCTGTCTTTAGAAACAAGTCCTGCCTAATTGTGCAGATAAGTTCTGCCGCATATTCCTTAGAATAGAATCTATAATATTTTCTGCCACTTCCTCCTTACTCATCTTTGGAAGTTCTACACAGTTGTCTTTCGTAATAATCGTTACAATATTTGTATCCGTACCAAATCCTGCCCCTTCCTGCTTCAGATTATTGGCAACGATCATATCCAAATGTTTCTTTTCCAGCTTTGCCCTCGAATTTTCCACCATATTTTCCGTTTCCATAGAAAATCCGCACAAAAACTGCCCTTCCCTGCGGCTATCACCCAAAAACTGAAGAATATCCTCTGTACGTTCCAAAGCAATTGACATGTCTGTATCTTTCTTCTTTACCTTCTCTTCTGCTGCAAATACCGGACGGTAATCTGCCACAGCCGCTGACTTAATAATGATATCCTGTTCCTCCCAGCATTCTTTTACAGCCTCAAACATATCACCGGCCGACTCAATTTCCACTATATGAACAAACATCGGCCTGGGCAATTCCGTTTTTCCTGTAATTAAAGTTACTTCCGCTCCGCGCTGCATACAATGTTTTGCAATTGCATATCCCATTTTTCCTGTGGAATGATTCGAAATGAAACGAACCGGATCAATTTTCTCCCTGGTAGGCCCTGCCGTGACGAGAACCTTTTTTCCGGCTAAATCTTTCTCACAATTTATTTCTTTCAAGATATATTCGAGAAGTGTCTGTTCCGAAGGCATTTTCCCCGCTCCCGTATCCCCGCATGCCAAATAACCGGTATCGGGAGCAATTACTTCCATGCCATAATGCGTTAATTTCCTTATATTGTCCTGTACTACCGGATTTTCATACATATGCGTATTCATCGCCGGGGCTATAATTTTCTTGCATCCACACGCCATTACGGTCGTTGTAAGCATATCATCCGCAATACCGTTTGCCAGTTTTCCGATTACATTGGCTGATGCCGGCGCAACCAGAACTACGTCGGTCTGCTTCGCTAAAGACACATGCTCCACATTAAATTCAAAATTCCTGTCAAAGGTATCAATCAGGCATTTATTTCCTGTCAAAGTTTCAAATGTAATAGGGTGGATAAAATTGGTCGCATTTCTTGTCATCAAAACTGTAACATCAGCGCCCAGTTTTTTCAGCATACTTGCCAAATATGCAATTTTGTAAGCAGCTATGCTTCCTGTCACTGCAAGTAATACATTTTTTCTATATAGCATGGCTTAATCACCTATACCCTTTCCTAAACATTTCTTCTTACCAGACCGTTTTTTTCACTTTGCGGAACGATACGCAGCAATGCCAGGCTGACAGCACCGCCAATGACCACTGCCACAATTGCTTCCGGAATCCCGTTTACTGCTATAATACTTAGAATCGTTGTGTAAACCGCATCCAGGGCAATACTTTTTGCAGCGGCAAACTCTTCCCGAAAGCAAAAATAAATCAGATTCATAACCAATAACGTATTTGTAAACGCTCCTGCTGCACAGGCCAGAGGAAGAGCTGCCGCCCTTCTTGCCTTCCAATTCTTTAACGCTCTTTCCACTCCGGTAAAAACAAAATAAGGCACTACCCCGACTAAAATCCGCGGAACAAGTGCAATAACAACACTCCATCCGTTCCCGCCGATTTCTCCTACCTGATAGAAAGGTGAAAAGGCAAAGGACAATAAACTCGGTTCCAAAGTATTTTTAATCAAACTTGTGATACCGAAAACAGCTCCCAGAACCGCTCCCTTTTTTGGCCCAAGCACAACTGAACCGACAATTACAGGCACGTGAAGCAATGTCGCCTTGATTACGATAAGGTTGATATAACCCACATTAGGTATAAAAGTCATAACTGCGATAATGGCTATAAACAGCGCAGTTAAAACCATAGACAGCGTTTTCCTGTTATTCATCTTCTCTCTCCTGCTATTGCGTTTCCTGTTTACGTTTTCTGTTTCATCAGATACTGTCAATTTTACTTTTAATAAGCCTCTTCTGCGGATCTTTTGCATCCTGCCCCTGCATCCTGTAATTCGCACTCTAACTGGCAGTCATAAGGCTCCTCTTCCACATGTTTCTGACAATATATCTCTGCTTCCCTGCATCCCATAGCCCTATAAAATGCCTGTGTTTCAACAGCCGAATGGCCTGAAATATATAATTTCCTGCCTCCGGCCTTCCTGGCCCATTCCTTTGCCGCGAAAAACAAAATTTTGCCAATTCCCTGTCCCCGCATATCTTCCGACACATGAAGGCTCGATACATCGAGGTAGCCTTGTTCCCCGCCAAACAGACCCGGTTCTACAGATATAAAACCTTTCAAAACTCCATTGTCAAAAGCGGCATATACAAATCCCATTGTATTTATCGTATTTTTCAGGCAAATAATTAATATCTCATAATCCTTTTCGCTCCAGTCATCAATAAAAGGATCCTCTTTTACAACCCATCTCCCTTCTTCCCTTCTCCAACATTTTGTCACATTCTGACGACGGATAAACTGTCGGAATAACTCTCTGCATATTTCATGTTCACATAACTGCCGGTATTCGATCATCATTTCACTCCTTACTTGTCCCGCCCGGACACACACCGCACAAACAGCCGCTTCATCTGTGCGCCCCTACTCGCGCGCCGCGCACCCGTCAGCTCTTGCTGACATTTTCCTTTGGGTGCTCGTGTGCATAAAAACAACAGGAATCCTTATTTCTAAAGATTCCCGTTCCTATGAGACATCCGGGATTCGAACCCGGGACAACTTGATTAAAAGTCAAGTGCTCTACCAACTGAGCTAATATCCCATCCATATCACTTAACATAACACATGATACCATATTATTCGTACTTCATCAATAGTCTATCACCAATCAAAGAAAAAATACGAATATATTTATAAAAAAAAGACAATCACTTACAGTAACTATCTTTTCCAAATGCCCAGAACCGGAATCGAACCAGTGACACGAGGATTTTCAGTCCTCTGCT